>JALLOG010000004.1 GCA_027717645.1 Desulfobacterota bacterium AH_259_B03_O07 | reverse complement strand
GATAAGGTACTTGACTGTTTCCAATATATCTTCTTTCTTTAGTGTAGGTACTGTTGGAGAATTAATTCAGGATCGTTTTTCTGCCGGGCTCGAAAGATTAGGAAGATCGGTTAGGGAAAAAATGGGTTATCAAACTGTTGAAAATCTGATGCCCAGTGAGCTACTAATTCCAAAAACGGTTATTTCAGTTGTTAAAGAATTCTTTGCTACTGGTCAGTTATCTCAATTTATGGATCAGACAAATCCACTCTCCGAGATTACACACAAGAGGAGACTGAGTGCCCTTGGACCAGGTGGACTAACTCGAGAAAGGGCCGGATTTGAAGTTCGAGATGTACATTCATCCCATTATGGCAGGATATGCCCAATTGAGACTCCCGAGGGGCCGAATATCGGACTGATATCTAGCCTTGGTACTTATGCTAAAATCAACGAATTTGGTTTTCTACAAACTCCTTACAGGACGTTAAAAAACGGCAAGGTCACAAATCAAATAGTCTACTTGAATGCCCTTGAAGAAGAGAAATTCATAATAGCTCAGGCTAACGCGTTATTGGATGAAGTAGGGCGTCTGAAATCTGACATTGTTTCTGTTCGTCATAAGGGAGAGTTTATGATGATTGAGAGGGATAGAGTTCAGTTGATGGATGTGTCTCCCACACAGCTGGTATCTGTCTCGGCTTCATTGATTCCTTTTCTCGAACATGATGATGCAAATCGTGCGCTTATGGGATCAAATATGCAAAGACAGGCAGTGCCACTCCTTCGAACGGCTTCCCCCCTAGTTGGAACGGGCTTTGAAAGCACGGTTGCCAAAGACTCTGGAGTTACCGTTATTGCTAGGAGAGACGGAATTGTAGAATACGTAGATGCGGCGAGAATAGTTGTCAGGGCTACTAGCAACAAAAGTGATCAGGGCGGGGTCGATATATATAATTTAATCAAGTTTCAGAAATCCAATCAAAACACTTGTTGGGATCAAAGGCAGATTGTGAAAAAGGGTGACCATGTAATCAAAGGAAGTGTGATTGCCGACGGTCCCTCAACGAATTACGGCGAGCTTGCACTTGGACAGAATGTCCTTGTAGCATTCATGCCTTGGGGAGGCTACAACTTCGAGGATGCAATCCTCATCAGCGAAAGGCTAGTAAAGGAGGATAAATTCACTTCTATACATATTGAGGAATTTGAATGTATATCTCGTGAAACAAAACTTGGAAGAGAAGAAATTACAAGGGATATACCGAATGCGGGTGATGAAGCGCTTGGGAATTTAGATGAGAGCGGAATAATAAGAATTGGAGCGGAAGTAAAGCCTGGAGACATCCTCGTTGGGAAGATTTCACCAAAAGGTGAGACACAGCTTTCTCCTGAAGAGAGGCTTTTAAGGGCTATTTTTGGTGACAAGGCTGGAGATGTAAAAGATACTTCTCTCAGGGCTTCACCTGGCGTAACTGGAACCGTAATCGATGTAAAGATGCTACTTTCAAGAATAGTGGATAAAGATGAAAGAGCAAAAAGCATAGAGGACTTTGAGATTACCAAGCTGAAGCAAGACAAAGACGATGAGTTCAGAATTCTCAAAGAAGACGCCTTTCAAAGAATTAAGTCACTCCTTGTGGGCGAGGTCGCTTCCTCTAGGTTGATAGTTAATAGAAAGACAGTGATAAAAAAAGGCGATAAAATTACCGAGCACGTGTTTGACAATGAAAAAATACCTCTTGAGAAAACAGCCGACATCAATGTGGAAAGGGGTGGGGCAATAGAGCTAGAGATTAAGAACTTAATAGAGAAAACCCTCGAACAGATTGATTTGGTAAAGATGATTTATGATCAAAGGATTTCTAAACTAGTTCGTCCGGATGAACTTCCACCCGGTGTTTTAAAGGTTGTAAAAGTCTATGTTGCTGTAAAGAGAAAGCTACAAGTAGGAGACAAAATGGCTGGTAGGCATGGGAATAAGGGTGTAATTTCCAAGATTCTAAGACAAGAGGATATGCCATACCTTCAAGATGGAACACCAGTTGACATGGTCTTAAATCCACTGGGAGTTCCTTCGAGGATGAATGTTGGGCAGATACTCGAAACGCATCTCGGATGGGCCGCAAAAGAGCTAGGTGAGAAGATAAACGAGTATGTTGAAAATGGGTACAGTTCTTCAAACCTAAGAAAAGGAATTCAAGAAATCTATGATTCGAGACCAATGAAAAAATTTATTGACGACCTGGATGATGAGGAATTATTGGAACTAGTTAAGAGATTACGTGATGGCATACCCGTTGAATCACCAGTCTTTGACGGTGCAACTGAGGATGAAATAAAAGAAATGTTAAGAGATGCTGAACTTCCGGAGGATGGAAAAACGATTCTCTTTGATGGATTCACTGGTGAGCCATTTGACCAGAGGATTTCGATTGGAGTTATGTACATGCTGAAACTCCATCATCTTGTAGAGGAGAAGATTCATGCAAGGGCGATCGGACCTTATTCTCTTGTTACCCAGCAGCCACTTGGTGGGAAAGCCCATTTCGGCGGACAAAGGCTTGGTGAAATGGAAGTTTGGGCACTTGAAGCATATGGAGCGTCTTATACTCTTCAGGAATTTCTTACAGTGAAATCAGATGATGTTATTGGGAGGACCAGAATTTTTGATTCTATTGCAAAGGGCGATAAGAAGTTTGAGCCCGGATTGCCCGAATCATTTAAGGTTTTGCAAAAGGAACTCCAAGCCCTCTCTTTAGACATAGAGCTTATGGAAGAAAATAATGAAAATAAACAGAACATTTAAAATTATTAGGGGAGGTAGGAAATAAATGGATATTGACAACCTATTTGAGAAACCAAAAAACCCTTCTGAATATAAAGCAGTAAAGATTTCAATTGCCTCACCTGAAAAAATTAAGGCATGGTCTTCCGGTGAGGTCAGAAAGCCCGAGACCATCAATTATAGGACATTCAAACCGGAAAGAACTGGGCTTTTTTGTGCGAAGATCTTTGGTCCCGTAAAAGACTATGAATGTCTTTGCGGAAAATACAAGAGGTTAAAGCACAGGGGACATACGTGTGAGAAATGTGGAGTCGAAGTGATTTCGACCAAGGTTAGGCGTGAAAGAATGGGGCATATAGAACTATCATCTCCTGTTGCACATATATGGTTCCTTAGAAGCATACCGAGTAGAATCGGAATGCTTCTGGACATGACCCTGAAAGAGTTGGAAAAGGTCCTCTATTATGAAGCGTATGTGGTGCTTGACCCCGGAGGGACACCACTTAAATTTGGAGAGATTCTTAGTGAAGACGGGCATAGAAGAATGTTAGAAGAATATGGGCCTAGTTTCAAGGTTGGAATGGGTGCCGAAACTATCAGAGAGATGCTCAAGAAGATTGATCTCGTTGAACTTTCTGAACTGTTAAAGCAAGAATTGATTACGGTAACTTCTCTGATAAAGAGAGCCAGAATCGCAAAGAGACAAAGAATTGTCGAGGCATTCAGACAATCTAAAAATCGTCCTGAGTGGATGATTCTCACAAGGATTCCTATATTGCCTCCAGATTTGCGACCACTTGTTCCGCTTGATGGCGGTAGGTTTGCTACTTCTGATCTGAATGATCTATACAGGCGTGTGATAAATAGAAATAATCGTCTGAAAAAGCTACTTGAGCTCGGTGCGCCTGACATTATTGTCCGAAATGAGAAAAGAATGCTTCAAGAATCTGTGGATGCATTATTTGAAAATGGGCGAAGAGGAAGACCTGTTTTAGGTCATAACCATCGTCCACTTAAAAGCCTTAGTGACATAATAAAGGGGAAGCAGGGAAGGTTCAGGCAGAACTTGTTGGGAAAAAGAGTAGATTATTCCGGGCGTTCTGTCATTACGATTGGGCCAGAGCTCAAGCTACATCAATGTGGTTTGCCCAAGCAAATGGCTGTAGAGCTATTTAGACCTTTTATATATCAGAAACTTGAAAAGTGGGCCGCTGCCTCAACAATAAAGATTTCAAAAAAGCTAGTTGAACAGGAAGCGCCTATTGTTTGGGATGCACTTGACGAAGTTATAAAAGAGCACCCGATTCTCCTCAACCGAGCTCCAACTCTTCATCGCTTGAGTATTCAGGCTTTCGAGCCGATCCTTATTGAGGATCTAGCCATACAGATTCATCCCCTTGTATGTCCGGCATATAATGCTGACTTTGACGGCGATCAGATGGCTGTTCATGTCCCACTTTCACTTGAGGCTCAGACAGAATGTAGGACGCTTGTCATGTCAACCAATAACATTCTTTCTCCTGCACACGGTAAACCAATCATACTTCCTACGCAGGATATTGTTCTCGGCGTGTATTATATGACGAGAGAGATGATGCATGACAAGGGTGAAGGAAAGGTGTTTTCATGCATAGAAGAGGTTAGAATGGCATATGATTCGGGTGCGATTGGACTCCATGCGAGAATATCTGTAAGAATAAATGAGAGGATGTATGAAACCACGGCCGGCAGGGTTTTACTATATGAGGTGATGCCCAGGGAAATTCCATTTGATCTCGTTAACAAGGTAATGACTAAACGCGCTATTGAGGAATTGATCGACGGATGTTTTAGAATTGCGGGAGGAAAGAGTACCGTTCTTTTAGCAGATCGCCTCCGAACTCTAGGTTTTCAATATTCGACTAAGGCAGGTATTTCCATTTCAATTGATGATATGAAGATTCCGGATAAGAAAAAGCAACTTCTTGATAAGGCCTATGGGGAGGTTGAAAAAGTACAAAACCAATATTCTCAAGGTTTAATTACTGATGGTGAGAGATATAACAAAGTGATAGATATTTGGGCTAAGACTAGTGATGAAGTTGCTCAGGAAATGATGGATAATTTATCCCTCGAGATTACGAAGGACGGTAAGAATAAGAAAACAAAAGTCCCGAGTTACAACCCAATCTATATGATGATCGATTCGGGTGCAAGGGGGAGCCAGACACAGGTTCGACAGCTTGCTGGTATGAGAGGACTAATGGCCAAGCCATCAGGAGAGATCATTGAGACCCCCATCACTTCAAACTTTAGAGAGGGCCTGACTGTAATCCAATACTTCATCTCTACCCATGGTGCTAGAAAGGGTCTCGCTGATACTGCTTTAAAGACTGCAAATGCAGGCTATTTAACTAGGAGATTGATTGATGCCGCTCAAGAGGTGATGGTAACCGAGTATGATTGCGGTACAAATGATGGTATAACGGTTGGTGATCTAATTGAGGGTGGGGAGATCATTGATAGGGTAAGCGATAGGATTTTAGGTCGTGTTGCGGTTGAAGATATACGAGATCCTGTTACAGGGGACATTATAATTAACTCAAATGAGGAGATTAATGAGCAACTTGCAAGCAGAATTGATGAAGCAGGTAGCATAACAGAGGTTAAAATTAGATCGGTTCTTACGTGCGAGGCTCGACACGGTGTATGTATCTTGTGCTATGGAAGAAATCTTTCAGCGGGTAAGCTCGCAAATATTGGAGAAGCAGTTGGAATAGTTGCTGCTCAATCAATCGGCGAGCCGGGCACTCAGCTTACCATGAGAACCTTTCATATAGGTGGAGCTGCAAGCCAGAGAGCAGCGGAGAGTACACTCGAGAGTCAACATGAGGGTGTGGTAAAGCTTATTGGAGTAAGATCAGTTAAAACGAATGAAGGAAAGCTGGTAGTCATTAATCGAACGGGAATATTAGTTGTTGTGGATGAAAAGGGATATGAGCGCGAAAGATACCCACTGGTACTTGGTGCGAGATTAGGGGTTGAGGAGGAACAAAAGATAAAAGAGGGAGCACCATTAGCCGAGTGGGATCCATACACTACGCCTTTTATTTCTGAAATTGCCGGTAAAGTAAGCTTCCAAGATCTAGAAGAGGGAATATCTCTAAAAGAGCAAGTAGATGAAGTCACTGGAATTTATAAAAAAGTAGTGATTGAATCCAAGAATCCGGATTTACACCC
The DNA here is from genome assembly GCA_027717645.1 of Desulfobacterota bacterium AH_259_B03_O07. GTDB lineage: Bacteria > Desulfobacterota_D > UBA1144 > Nemesobacterales > CSP1-2 > JALLOG01. The sequence continues at coordinate 56,063 of JALLOG010000004.1, read as the reverse complement.
AGCCTTAGTCGTTACGAACCGCGCGGGTAAGCATATTCGATATTTGGTTCCAATTGGTGCTATTATCGGAAAAAGCGAAGGTGATGCGATCCATGCAGGTGATATCTTGGCAAAGATACCAAGAGCAACTGCTAAAACTAAAGATATCACCGGAGGTCTGCCAAGGGTTGCCGAACTTTTTGAGGCCCGTATTCCTAAAGATCCAGCAATTGTCAGTGAGATTGACGGAGTTGCTTCATACGGAGAGGATGTTAAAGGGAAGAGGAGAATAATTGTCAAACCAGATGTTGGGGAGCCCAAGGAATACCTTCTTCCAAGAGGAAAACATGTGCTTGTAAGAGATGGCGAAAGAGTATCTTCTGGTGATCAATTGGCTGATGGTGCGATAAATCCTCATGATATTCTGAGGATTCGTGGTGAGATGGCGCTAGCAAGATACTTAGTCGATGAAATACAAGATGTCTATAGGCTGCAAGGTGTTAAAATAAACGATAAACATATCGAGGCGATAGTGAGGCAAATGTTAAAGCGCGTAAGAATAAAGGATCCTGGGGATACATCATTCTTGATGGGTGAAGCAGTTTCAAAGCAAGAGTTCTTTGATGAAAATGAAAGGGTAATTTCTCAGGATGGGAAACCTTCTTCTGCAGAACCGCTACTGCTGGGAATTACGAGGGCTTCTTTAAGCACCAGTAGTTGGCTTTCCGCAGCATCTTTCCAGGAGACAACAAGAGTGCTTACAGAGGCTGCCTGTGAAGGGAAAGAGGATCAATTGAGAGGTCTGAAAGAAAATGTAATTATGGGTAGATTAATACCAGCAGGCACTGGACTTCCTATATACAGCAAAATTGATGTAGAGGTTCCTGTTCCTGAAATTCCTGTTCCAATCCCCGTTGTAGACGAAAAGGAAGTAAACTAAATCCTTCCATAAATCATAGGATTGGTGGAGTCTCAGTCTCCACTAATCCTTTTTTATGATTCCCATATTTTATTAGAATGGAAGAAAATAATAAGATTGGTATAGATAAAACCTATAATCCCAGAGATGTAGAAGAGAAATGGTATAAATTCTGGATTGACAGCGGATATTTTACAGCAACGACCGAATCTGGAAAAACGGCATATTCCATTGTAATTCCACCTCCTAATGTAACTGGTTCTCTTCACATAGGACATGCTTTGAATAACATCCTTCAGGATATATTAATTCGTTACAAAAGGATGAGGGGTTATGAAGTGCTTTGGATGCCTGGTACTGATCATGCCGGCATAGCTACTCAGTTGATGGTTGAACGCGAATTAGAAATCGAAGGGATAAGTAAAAATGATTTGGGTAGAAATAAATTTATAGATCGAGTATGGCAATGGAAGTCTGAATCCGGAGATACCATTACCCGTCAATTGCGACGCCTAGGTGCAATGCCGGATTGGGGTAGAGAGCGATTTACTATGGATGAAGGGCTTTCGTTTGCAGTTAGAAAGGTTTTCGTAGATTTATTTAAACAAGGGCTCATATATCGTGATAAGAGATTGGTCAACTGGGATCCGAGACTTTGTACGGCAGTTTCAGACCTCGAGGTCGAGCAACGTGAAGTTAAAGGACATCTCTGGCATTTAAAATACCCAGTTGAAGGTGAAAAAAACAAGTATGTAACGGTTGCTACGACGAGACCAGAGACTATGTTGGGAGATACGGCTGTCGCAGTTCACCCAGATGACTCACGCTACACTCAATTAGAGGGTAAATTTGCGATTCTTCCTCTTGTGGGGCGTCGCATACCAATCATAGCAGATACCTATAGCGATCCAACTAAGGGTAGCGGTGCTGTTAAGATTACACCGGCACATGACTTTAATGATTTTGAGGTGGGTCGTCGTCATGATCTCGATATGATAAACATCTTCGATGCCCATGGAAACCTCAATGAGAACGTACCGAAAAAGTATGCTGGGGTTGATAGGTTTGAGTCTAGAAATCTGATCATAGAAGATATGAAATCATTGGGATTGCTGGACATGACTGAGGATACGGTACATACGGTTCCCCATGGTGATCGATCGGGTGAGATTTTAGAGCCTTGGCTTACTGATCAGTGGTATGTTGATGCAAAGATATTGGCCGAGGAGGCGATAAAGGCTGTTGAAGATGGAAGAATAAAATTTCATCCCAAGTACTGGGAGAATACCTATTTTGAGTGGATGAGAAACATACAGCCCTGGTGTATATCTAGGCAAATCTGGTGGGGTCATCAAATTCCGGCTTGGCATGGCCCAGATGGGCAGGTTTTTGTTGAGTTAACTGAGAATGAGGCAAAATCAGTATCCGAACGGTTTTATGGCAAGGATGTTGATCTAACCAGAGACCCCGATGTGCTTGACACTTGGTTTTCGTCAGCCCTGTGGCCGTTCTCGACGTTCGGCTGGCCTAAAACAAATGAAGAACTTAGGGTCTTTTATCCCACTACGGTGCTTGTTACAGGATTTGACATTATTTTTTTTTGGGTAGCCAGAATGATAATGATGGGACTCAAATTTACAGGAGACGTGCCATTTCGGGAAGTTTATATACATGGCCTTATCAGGGATGAGAAGGGTCAAAAGATGAGTAAAACGAAAGGAAATGTTATAGATCCGATAGAGATTATCGATCAATATGGTGCAGATGCTTTAAGGTTTAGTCTTACGGCACTAGCTACACAGGGAAGAGATATAAAGTTATCTATCCCTATTATTCAAGGTTACAGGAATTTTATGAATAAGATTTGGAATGCTTTCAGATTCATTGTCATGAATCTTAATGGCTATGATCCAAATTATAAATGTAACGCAACTAGCCTATCAAGGTACGACAAGTGGATTCTAACCAAGCTAAATAATGTCTTGAAAGAAGTTGAAATCGCATTTGATAATTACGAGTTTGATAAAGTTGCACGCAGCACTTACCAATTTATATGGGGAGACTTTACTGACTGGTATATAGAATATGTAAAGCCTATCCTATACGGTAAGAATCAAAAAGATAGACAACGTACGCAATCAGTGCTTGTAAAGATAGTTCTTTCTGCTATACAGGCACTTCATCCGGTTGCACCGTTTATTACCGAAGAAATATTTCGGATAATCCGAAGTTATGGTGTTAGCTTGAGGACTCCTGATGGAGAATTGACGGAAAGCATTATGACGAGTGCCTATCCTGCATTTAATATCAATGAGACATTTAAAGATGCTCATGATGAAATTGATTTCATGAAAGAAATAGTGGTTGCCATTAGGAATTTGAGGGCTGTGGTCGGGGTACATCCTTCTGACAAAGTTGGGATTATTGCTCTTCCTGAGAGTAATCGAATGCTTGAAACGATTGAAAGCAATAAGGAATTTATAGTTCCTCTGGCCGGAGTGTCCTCGATCGAGTTCAAAGAACAGAAGCCAGACAAAGCTGTAGCTTATGTTATGGAAGGGCTCGAGATTTACTTGCCTGTTGAGGGGTTAATCGATGTTGAAAAAGAGGTGGCTAGATTAAAAAAAGAGATTGAAAGGGTGGTAAAAGATATACAGCATTCAGAGAAAAAACTTTCGAACTCAAACTTTCTTGAGCGCGCACCAGGGGATATTGTTGAGAAGGAAAAAGAGAAATTCGAGGAACTTTCTGTTAAAAGGCAGAAGTTGGAGGAAGTGTTACAGAAGTTGAGCGAGATTTAGGTAACTTATATTACAAATATTCGATACCCTTATGGGGCATAGTGATTTTCATCATTGCTGTATATATCACTTATTTCGAGGACAAAATTTAGCAATATTTATTCAAACTAAATTGAACTTTTATTTTTTTACTTTGTCTTGATACAAAGTAACAAAAATCAAGGGCTGACAAAAAATTAGGATTTATTAAATCAATTCCTACAGCTAAAAATATTTAATTCAGCCCCAACCCTAAATCTTTTTTTAACGCTTCCGGAATTGATTTTGGCAATTTTTTGCATGCCCATTTAAAATCGAAAAGACTGTCCCCAAAATGTCTAACATCTACAATCGGGAGTGAAACCAAGCGATCTGCTACCAACCGAGGGGATTGCTTCGGGAAAAACCCCCTCGCAATGACGTTTTTTTCCATACTACCAAAACAAAATTGGTGGAATCCTTGTTATCTGTCAAAAAGATGAAACTGCTTGAAACCTTTCTTCGATTCAGTAATGGGTATCCTATAGTTGCCAGTGAAGCATGCGTTACAGAAGCTTTCTTTTTGGTCAAGTGACTTATGGTTTGATACAGCCTTCATAACACCTTCTAAACTCAAATAACCAAGTGAGTCAGTTGTTATATATTTGTTTATCTCTTCCACATTCAGGGAGTTTGCGATAAGCTCCTCTTTCGTAGGCGTATTTATACCGTAATAGCAAGAGAATTTCATGGGGGGAGAACTTATCCTCATATGAACTTGCTTCGCTCCAGCCGCACGAATCATCTTCACAATTTTTCTGCTAGTTGTGCCCCTAACAATAGAATCGTCCACAATTACCACTCTCTTGCCTAAAAGCACTTCTTTAATTGCATTAAGTTTTAGCTTAACTCCAAAACTTCTGATCGATTTTCGCGGTTCTATGAAAGTTCTTCCCACATAATGGCTTCTCAATAGACCGAGCTCGAGGGGGAATCCCGATTGTTCTGAGTACCCAATTGCAGCAGGAACACCCGAATCAGGTACCGCAATTACGATATCAGCTTCAGCGGGCTGTTCTTTAGCAAGTTGTTTTCCTAACTCTTTCCTCACTTGGTACACATTTCTTCCAAAAACATGGCTATCAGGTCTAGAAAAGTAAATGTATTCGAAGACGCAGTATGCATGCTTCGTATTTTTAAACGGTTTAAACGATTCCGTGCCTTTTTTACTAACAACTAGGATTTCGCCAGGTTCGACTTCTCTTGTAAACTGCGCTTCGATGAGATCGAATGCACAAGTTTCCGAGGCAATAACCATTGAGTTCATGAGATTTCCTAAAGCAAGCGGTCTAAATCCATACGGATCTCGCGCAGCCAACATGAATTCTGGCGTAAGAAACAGTAGAGAATAAGCCCCCTTACATCTCGTGAGAGCCTCGATAACACGTTTTACCAAACTCTCCTCTTTTGATCTTGCAATAAGATGAACTATCACTTCGGTATCAGTCGTAGATTGAAATATAGCACCATCTTTTTCGAGTTCTTCTCTGAGAATTCCGGCATTCGTAAGGTTGCCATTATGAGCTATTGCGAGCTGACCCCTTGAATAGGTAATGACTAGTGGCTGTGAATTTTTACTATGGCTGGATCCGGTGGTTGAATACCTGACATGCCCTATTGCATTTCTTCCAGGTAGATTCTCTATTGTAGATTCAGTAAAAACGTCAGATACCAGGCCCATTTCTCGGTGAGTGTAGAGATTTTGGCCATCTGAAGTAGTTATCCCTGCGCTTTCCTGTCCGCGATGTTGTAGCGCATGAAGACCGAGATATGTAAGATTTGCGGCCTCTGGATGCCCAAAAATTCCAAATACTCCACACTCTTCTTTAAGCTTAGGCATAGCTATTTAAGATTCTCTCAAACCCTGAAGACCAGAAATTATAACCTTCATTTATTGGGATATCAATCATGTTCTCAATAAAAAGCCTGTCTCCTTCCACCACACCGATATTAGACATCTTGACGCCATATTCTCGAGTGATTTTGTCTAAGATGGGTATATTTTTTCTTTCAAGGGAAACTAATGCCCTTGATTGAGATTCAGAAAAAAGGATAGCGTCATTTCTTATTTTCATATTATCATTAATTTTTATCTTAACTCCAATCGATCCATTGGGGGTGAAACATGATTCAGAAATAGCTGTAGCAAGACCCCCCTCCGATAGATCATGTGCTGAGTGTAGTATACCGGTTTGCGATGCCTCAAGTAAAGTATGAATTAATGCTGATTCTGCTCTCAAATCAATCTGTGGTGGTTTTCCTCGAACTGTTCCCTGGATCTGTTTTTGGTACTCGCTGCCACCAAACTCCTCCTTTGTTTCTCCCAACAGCACTATTCTATCACCTTCTTTCTCAAACCATTGCGTGAGATGATTCCTTATATCTTCTATTAGTCCAATCATTGCTACTGTCGGAGTTGGGAAAATGGCCACGCCCTCTGTTTCATTGTAGAAACTTACATTGCCACTTACCACGGGGGTGTTCAGCACAAGCGCTGCTTGTGCCAATCCTTCTATTGATTTTTTAAATTGCCACATAATTTCGGGATTTTCAGGATTTCCAAAGTTTAGACAGTCTGTAATTGCTAATGGTTTTGCACCAGAACAGGCTAAGTTTCTAGCACTTTCTGCAACCGCAATGGCGGACCCGGTATATGGATCAAGATAGCAATACCTAGAGTTGCAATTGGTTGTAATTGCGATCGCCTTATTTGTATCTTTTATTCGTATTATCGATGCATCGGAGCCAGGGGGTATAACTGTATTAGTTCTTACCATATGGTCATATTGCTCGAAAATCCATCTTTTGCTGGATACAGTGGGAGATGAGAGAATTTTTAGAAATATCGAGTCGAGGTTATTTGGAAATGGAATCGAGAATATATCAAAATTCTTCATGTTGTTTAGATAGGCAGGTTTTTTAGAGGGTCTTTTATATATTGGCGCCTCTTCAGTAATTAAACTTATGGGGAGGTCAGCCATAATATCGCTGTTCTCAATTATTCTTAAATCACTACTCTCTGTAACTTCTCCAATCACACTAAAATCAAGATTCCACTTCCTAAAAATTCGTTCTGCAATCTCCTCATTCCCCTTTTTGATTACGATAAGCATTCTCTCCTGGGATTCAGAAAGCATTATTTCATAGGGAGTCATTTCCTTTTCTCTCCTAGGTACTTTATCAATATCTATAATAATTCCGTTAGCAGCACGATTTGCCATTTCGGTTGAGGATGATGTAAGTCCAGCAGCACCCATGTCTTGGATTCCAACCACTATGCCGGTTTTGAAAAGTTCTAAGCAGGATTCTAAAAGAAGCTTTTCTGTAAATGGATCACCAACTTGGACTGCTGGTCTTTTTTCTTCAGCTTCCTTTGTAAATGTTTCAGAAGCCATCACAGCTCCATGAATACCATCTCTACCAGTCTTTGAGCCTACGTAAATTACGGGATTTGCTACCCCTCTTGCAAGACCCCGGAATATTTCATTTTTTTTAGTAATGCCTAGAGCAAATACGTTGATTAAAGGATTGCCGTTATAGCATTCATCAAAATAGACTTCTCCTCCGACGGTAGGGATGCCGATACAATTACCATATCCAGCAATGCCTGAAACTACACCATCTACCAGGTATCTTGTTTTGGGAAGTTTTGGGTCGCCAAATCTGAGTGAATTAAGAAGGGCTATAGGTCGTGCACCCATTGTAAATATGTCCCTTAGTATACCGCCAACTCCGGTAGCTGCACCTTGATAGGGTTCGATAAATGAGGGATGATTATGACTTTCCATCTTGAAAATAACACAGAGCTCATCACCAATATCAACAATTCCAGCATTCTCTCCAGGTCCCTGAATAACGTTTGCGCCTTTGGTTGGGAGACGTTTTAAATGAATTTTGGAGCTTTTATAAGAGCAGTGCTCAGACCACATTGCTGCCAGTATTCCAATTTCTGTTAGGTTGGGTTCTCTTCCAAGTTTATTTACAATCTTATTATACTCTTGGGTACTAAGGCCATGATTTAGGGCAATTTGTAGGTTTTCCATTATAGTCCTTGAAACCAGTGATAATTATACCTGTAATAATGATTTAATAACGTAATTCCCTGTAGCTTGCTACAGGGTTTCCTCTGTCCTGTCATTGCTGTAGATGTTATACAATTCGAGGATAGTTTATTTAATGTCAATATTATTTTTTGATTCATTAAACCTTTTCCGAAAGGAAAAGGTTAAGACAGACATTCCAAAAATTGGGTTAAGTAAATCACGAACGAAGGCGTTAAAAAAAATGCGGGGGATAGGGAATATTGGATTTTTTAGCCGAAGTGAGGGATTTATAGCTAAATTTTTGGGCAGTCTTGATTTTTGTTACTTTGTATCAAGACAAAGTAAAAAATGTAAAATACCAAATTAGTTAAGATAAATCTTTATAGATTTTGTTCACCAATGAGACTTTCCATCTATATTTTGATACCCTGCAGCTTGCTGCAGGGAGTTTCATTTATTTTGAGTAATTTATAATCTCAGGTAACTTAACCAGTTTAATCATGGATAGAAAGAGAATACTCGTAGCAATGAGTGGGGGGGTTGATAGCGCCACCACAGCAGGCCTTTTAAAAGAAGAGGGGCATGATGTAATTGGTGTAACGATGCAGCTATGGGATTATGGGGAGGCAGAGGGTGGTTGTTGCTCGGGAGATGATGTCAGGGATGCTAGAAAGGTTGCAGACCAAATAGGGATACCGCATTATGTTGTGAACTACATGGATCTCTTTAAGAAATATATCGTGGATGATTTCATAAAGAAGTACGAATCAGGCCAAACACCTATCCCATGCGTTCTTTGTAACCAATTTATGAAATTTAATTTCCTATTAAAAAGAGCCCTTGAACTCGGAGCAGATTATCTGGCAACTGGGCACTATGCCAGAATTGATCGAGATGAAAGTAATGGGAATTATTACCTTGAACAGGCAATTGATAAGAATAAGGACCAAACCTATTTTTTATTCACACTTACTCAGAATGAGTTGATGCGCATAATATTGCCTTTGGGTAAAAAGACTAAGTCTGAGGTAAGAGAAATAGCTCATAGAATGAAATTAAAGGTATCAAAGAAGCCAGACAGTATGGGGGTTTGTTTTATTACTGGCGGGAATTACAGGGAGTTTATAAAGGGTTACCTAGACAGAGGTAATCAAAGGGGAGAGATTGTTGATTTGGACGGTAATATATTGGCTGAACATGATGGAATTTCTTCATTTACTGTCGGACAGAGAAGGGGGCTAGGAATCGCAAAAGGAAAGCCAATGTATGTTGTAAGTGTTGTGCCTGAAAAGAACAGGGTTATTGTTGGAAAAGAGGAAGACATATTCAGTTCCAAACTTGTTGCTGGTGAGGTTTCTTGGGTTGGAGATGCTCCTCTGGAAGAAATAGATGTAAGAGCAAAGATAAGATCTAGGCATAAAGAGAGGGAATCCGTTGTAAAAATGATTTCCGAGACTGAAGCTCTTGTAGAGTTTAATGAACCTCAGCGAGCGATTACACCAGGACAGGCAGTTGTCTTCTATAAAGATGAAAGAGTAATGGGTGGTGGATGGATAAAAGAGATCGCACAATGAAGAAGAAAATATCAGTTGTAACTCTTGGTTGTAAAGTAAATCAGTACGACACAGCTGCACTTCTGAACAGGCTTCCAGAAAGCAAGTACAAAAGGGTGCCGTTTTCAGAGCCTGCCGATGTATATGTCATAGATACTTGCACTGTTACGCATAAAGCAGATTCAGAAGCTAGAAACTACGTCTATCGAGCTAACAGGTCAAATCCCAAAGGAATTGTTGTTGTTACGGGTTGCTATGCACAGGTTTCTTCCCAAGAGCTTAAAGAACTAGAGGGTGTTGATTATATTGTGGGAAACTCACATAAGTTTTCTTCTCTACTCAATATTATAAGGGAAGGAGAATCCCAATTAGAACCAAAGGTTATTGTCTCCGATATTTTCAATGAAAAGAAAAGAAGATTTGAGTCACCTGAAATTAATTATTTCCCGGAGAGAACTAGGGCTTTTCTTAAGGTGCAGGATGGATGTAACTATAGCTGCTCCTTTTGTATAATACCATTAGCAAGGGGTAGATCGAGAAGCCTTTCAATAAATGAAGTATTGAACCGTATGGAGATACTATCCAATTCAGGTTATAAAGAAGTAGTATTGACAGGCATTCATTTAGCTAGTTATGGAAGGGATGTTGGTACAAATCTCCTAAATCTTCTGATCGAAGTAGAAAAATCAAACATTATGAATTGGATAAGGCTTAGCTCATTAGATCCAGCAGATACTTCAGACGAATTAATTGATTTTGTCGCTTCTTCGAAGACAATTTGTCCTAGTTTTCATATTGCTCTCCAAAGCGGTGATAAAGATGTTTTGAAAAGAATGAGAAGGAGGTATAACCCTGAAGGATTTATATATAGCACTAACCTAATAAGGGAAAGGATTCAAGATGCTGCGATTGGTACAGATGTAATGGTAGGATTTCCAGGTGAAACCGAAAAGGAATTCGAAAATACTCGTAAATTATTAAAACAATCACCTTTAACTTACTATCATGTATTTCCTTACTCAAAAAGAAGGGGTACGACAGCTTCAAATATGCCGGATCAGGTTCCACCCGAAGTAACTAAATTGAGGAGTAAAATACTTCGGGATCAAGGAGTCGAAAAGAAAAGGCAATTCTACCGAAGATTTATCGGGAAAGAAGTTCCAGTTATTGTTGAGACTGGATTAAAAGCCACTTCACGTAATTATATAAGTGTTCAGATAGTAGACGGAAATTTGAAAGTTGGTGATGAGGCTCGTGTAGAGATAAGAAGGATTGAGGGAGAAGTAGCATTAGGTCTCGCTAACTTACATTGATAACGTTTCTGCGAACATGGAGTTTTTTTATTTAACAATATTTCCAAGATATATAATTTATCTAATCTCCATACTTTTATCTTGTTATGCATGCTATATCGGTAATTCAGCAGGTTTGATAGCCAAAGATGCAACTTGGCATGATCCCAACAGTACTTTTAAGGTTTGGGTCCTTTCAGATATTCAACCTAAAGAAGATAAACACAGAGAGGCATTTCAGGAAGCGATACTAGATATCAACAAAAATGTGCCAGGGATACAGATGGCTATAGTTGGTGGTGATATAGCTAATAGAACTACTTCGGAAACATATGATTGGTATTTATCTTCAAGAGCCCTTTCATACATAAAGGACTGGAATGAGATAGCGGGCAATCATGATTTAAAGACAGATTTGGGAGAACTTTATCGCGAGAAGATTAAAGAGAATTTCAATTATTCTATTGCTAGGGGAAATATTCTTTTTATATTCATGTCCGATGAGGTTAGGGGAAAGCCAACGGGCATTTCTACTGAGACGTTCAATTGGTGGAAAGAATTAGTGATCAATAATCAGGACAAGATTATCCTGGTAATGACTCATGCTCCTCTTGAGGGGAGTGGAATACCCTTTTCTTATCTTGAAGATAGGCAAGTAACAAATTCAAAGAGATTTACTGATGTCCTTAAGGAATATCAGGTAGATATATGGTTTTCGGGCCATCTACACTTGCCTCATTTTCTTACGAATAATATAGTTCAACAAGAAGACTATAATGGGACAATCTTTATAAACGTGTCCTCAATTAGACCTGAAATGTATGACCTGAAAAAATCGGAATCTAGAATCATTACTTTTGTCTGTGATTCTGATCAAGTCCTTATACAGGCTAGAAATCATAATGAAAAAAAATTTAATGAAAATCTAAGCAGTGTTTATGGGCTTTCGAAAAAATTTAAATGTGAATAAGATGCAGTTTGTATTTAAAGAATTTTTCTCTTTCTCTTTAAATAGTCAACGACGAGGAATCTTCCTATTTGGTTTGGAGTAGTAAAAAATGCACGTCCTTTGTTTATGCGTGTCATATCTTCCACGAATCTTCTAAGGGATGCACTGTCATCAAGCATAAATGTATTTATGGTAATACCAGTTCTAGTTAAGTTATTCACCTCTTTTAACGTCTCGAAAGTCACCCTAGGACTTAGACCACCAAAGAACATTGGCAATTCTACCTGCAAGTATCCGTCCAAGTAATATGCAGTTGGTTGACCATCGGTAATTAGGATTATTTGTTTATTTGGAGTTCTGTGTTTTGAGATTAATCTTGAGGCAACCTGAAGTGCTTCTTGAATATTCGTAAAGGGATCATTTGAATCCCATGTCGTTCTAACAAGTTGTTCAGTGGTTAGTATTTTTGCTCTTGTTGAAAAGCCAATTATATAGAAATTATCCCTCGGATACTTTGTTCTAATAAGATGGTCAAGAGCGAGTGCTACTCGTTTAGCTGCTGGAAATCTACCCTGGAAACTCATCGACCAACTCAAATCCAAGAGGACCGCGGTAGTAGACTGGGTGTGGTATTCCATATCATAAATTTCAAAATCTTCTGGTGCAAGTTCAATTTTATTAGCATTGAATTCGCGAAGAAGGGAATTCTTTAGTGTGCCTACAACATTTAAATTAAATGGATCTCCAAATTCATATTCCTTAGAAGCCTCGGGTTTTACGGTGCCAGATCCACTCTGTGTGGTTTCATGTCCTCCAAATTGATATTTTCTCAGCGATGAAAAAATATCTTGAAGTGCACGCTCACCAACTTTCCTAATACCTTTTGGTGTTAGTTCCAATAATTCTCCGTTTGATTTAATTAACCCAGCATTTTCAAGATTCTTTCTCAAGTCTCTGAGATATATAAAGGAATTATAGCCTTCCTCGGAGATTATACTATTAAGTTTTTCAAGGTCGACATTCCCAAAAGTGCCTGACATCAGGTTGTGTTCAATTGCTTCGATCTCTAGAACTTTATTTATAAGATCCAATGTTTCTTCAAATTCTAGATATGTTTTCCCACAATATCTTTGATGGTAGCGGTTATTAAAGTTTTCTATCTTTTGTATATCTTCTAACTTTTTCATGAGATTGTCGAATCTATTCTTTGCTTCTGTATCTATAAAATCATAATTTGATAAAGTTCCAAGAGTCGAACTAATCTTTTCAGAAAGGTTTTTAAGCAAGTTTTCTCTTTTTCGAATTTCTGACGTATTGTTGTGAAACTTGTCTCTTACTGCTGTCAACTCTTTATCGACTATTTTTGTAAGTTCTTCCTTTATTGCCGACAGTGATTTTTTAAGGTTGTAATTTTGAAACTGAAATTCTTTATATTTTGAAAGTTGAAAACGCAGTTCGTCAATACCCATTACCCGTATGTTTAAACTGTTGATACCCTGTTTCAATGTCCAGTCAAATGCTTCATCAGGGGTCCAGCCCTCCATTAAAGAGTTTGAGAATTCCTTAAACATATCCATTGGATCGAAATTGAATTCATTTTGATATCCATCCCATTTTAGGTATCTATAGACTGTATTCATTTGTATATAATTTTCCCTTTTACTGTCTCCTTATTTAGCTTGTTACTAAGGTGAAGTCCTTCAAGAATTAGTTCTACGGCAGATGCTATTTGTGATGGTGATTTATCGATTTGGAGCATATTTATGCATTTCTCTAATCCTCTTATTTCTTTTACCCCTGCAAGATATTCTTCTGACGGCATGGTGTTGGCAACCTCAACATATCCGTGTTCAAAACTTTCAAGAAGTTCGGGAAAGGAGTCTAGGGAAGGGAAGTAGGAATCAAACACTACCTTAATCGCACGTTTCATTAGATTTTCTATGACGACTACTTCCGATTTGTCGTCTCCTAGGTATTCTAATTCTATCTTTCCAGCCGTGGAAGGTATTATTGCTGGAAAATCTGTAATTCGAGGAGCGACCTCTCGTTCACCCATCGTTATCGCTCTTTTTTCTGCGTTTGCCATGACAGTCTCATAATTTGCAATTGTAGTCCTTACACTAACGCCAGATCGTTGATTGATTTCATGTGAAGATCTTGCTTGAAAAGTAAATTCAGCAATTATCTGCTTAATGAATTTCGGTACTTTTACATAATATCCATCTCTATGGAGTATTCTTGCTTCTTGCTCCATAATACTTATTTCATCGTCCTGAGTTTTAGGGTAATGAGTTTTAATCTGGGCCTGAAAGCGGTCTTTAAGTGGGGTAATTATTCTTCCTCGATTCGTATAGTCCTCTGGATTCGCAGTAGCCACTATACAAAGATCAAGCGGGAGGCGTACTGTATAACCTTTAATTTGAATGTCCTTTTCTTCCATTATATTAAATAGTCCAACCTGAACTTTCTCCACAAGATCGGGTAGTTCGTTTATTGCGAATATTCCTCGGTTGCTTCTAGGGATCAGACCAAAATGAATTGTGAGTTCGTCGGATAGGTATCTTCCTTCGGCAACCTTAATAGGATCGACCTCTCCTATAAGATCAGCTATTGAGACATCTGGGGTTGCTAGCTTTTCCCCGTATCTGTCTTCTGGCTTTATCCATGAGATTTCTGTATCGTCTCCAAGCTCTTTGACTATATCCCTACACTTTGAAGCCGGCGCATAGGGATTATCATTTATTTCACTACCCTTAATAATTGGAATTTCTTCGTCCATTAAATTTATCAAGCTTCTTATTAATCTTGTTTTTGCTTGTCCCCTTTCACCTATGAACGTAATATCATGCCCAGCTATGATGGCGTTTTCTAATTGAGGGATTACGGTTTCTTCGTATCCTATTATCCTAGGAAAAATTGTTTCGCCATTTTTTATTTTATTAATAAGATTCTTCCTCATTTCCTCTTTTACCGATAGCACTTTATACTCACTTGCTCTTAGCTCGCCAATGGTGCTTGGTTTTTGAAGCATTTGTGAGTACCCTCCTTAGACTGTCACATTACCTTCTAAAATTATTATTCGTTCAGAATTTGGATAGAAAATTAACTTAAGAGTCGTGTTAACTTTTTCGTATTTTGAAGTTTCATTCAAAGCTTTACTATATATTATTTTTATTCGTACGTATTTCTTTTATTATACTAATAAATATAATTATTTGAAGCCTTTCTTTTAATAACAATTAAACAAACATATATAATATTTCTTTCAATTAGCAAAATTTATAGAAACAAGGAAATAATTGAAATGCATGATGAAAGTGTTAGAAGTTAAATAATCATGATTTTAATCTTTGTTCTTCGGAGAAGGACGTGAGTTCAGGGTTTATTAAGGGTATTTTTGGATTAATTAATAGAGGGGATGAAAATAAAAGCGATTCATCTTATTTAACGGATGGAGATCTGGTTCAAAAGTTTGTTAATGAGAACAATCAGGCTGCCCTTGGAGAGATATTTAACCGTTATGTTGAAAAAGTATACGGTATTGCATTAAGGATTACAGGCAATCCTAGCTATGCTGAAGAGGTTTTACAAGAGGTGTTTCTTACATTAATTAAAAAGGCGCATACTTTCAGAGGAGAAGCGAAACTTTCAAGCTGGGTTTATAGGGTGACGGTGAATGCCAGCTTTATGCATCTAAGGGCTGAAAAGAAATATGAAAGTAATGTAAGTTTAGATAATTATGTTCCTTATGATGAGAAGGGAACACTCATGGGGAAAATAAAGGCAAAGGACTGGAGTAGCAGGCCCGATATTATTATTTTTAGTAAAGAAGCTTTGGAAACAATTGAAAAATCGGTAAATGAACTTCCTGAGTCTTTTAGGATTGTTTATCATCTAAGGGATGTAGAGGGGTTATCTAATGAGGAGATATCAAAAATTTTAGATTTGAGTGTACCTGCTGTAAAATCCAGACTTCATAGAGCAAGACTTTTTTTAAGGGATAGGCTTTCAGATTATTTTGATGAATGGAGAAAAATTAGTTAATGCTTTGTAAAGATGTCGTTGAAAATATAATGGGCTATATTGACGCTGAGCTAGACTATGAGACTCTGAATGAGCTCGAAAAGCATATTGATATGTGTCCCGAGTGTATGGCTTTTGTTATGACGTACAGGAGGATGCTGGAGCTAACAGGTAAGCTTAAGGAAAGGACTTTTGTTACACCCGAAGTGAGGAATAGACTAAAAGAGCTTTTACGATCTAAATTAAAGTCATAAATGCAAGATCTGGTAGTTTTTGGTAGAAGGTTTGTATAATATTTGCCTTTCTAATCTTCAGTTTTTATTATCTATTTTTAGCCTATCTGATATCTCTGTAATATCTCTCTAAAGTTTGCGTTGATATTCCAAGAAAGTAAAGGATTCTCAAGGTCCACATTTTTAAAAAGGTTCTTAAGATCCCAGAATTTTCAAATCGGCGTACACTCGTGATAACGGGGGAATTAACCCTCATTCCTTTATTTATATTTCTGATTTTCTTTACAAGTTCTAGATCTTCCATTAATGGAATATCCGGATATCCTCCGACTTTTTCAAAAATATCTTTTCTTACGAAGATGGCATGATCTCCAAGTGGTATACCGGTTAGCTTTGCTCTCAGATTAGCGAATAATTCTATTATCCTATAAATTAACTTTGAATTGTTTAATTTTATTGGAAACCAGCCCCATAAAACGTTTTTTGACCCAATTTCGATCATAAGTGAGTCTAAAGAAGATGGCTTTAACAAGGTATCGGCATGTAGAAATAGTATGTATTCATGCTTTGCCTTCCTAGCTCCATGATTCATCTGATTGCCCCGGCCTTTCTCGGCCATAAAAAGTCTTACTCCGTCATAGTTTCTAACAATTTTTGGGGTCTCATCATCGCTATATCCGTCTACGACTATCACCTCATATTTAGAATAGGTAACTTTAGCCAAATTGTTCAGCGTTAGACCTATGGATTTTTCTTCATTAAATGTTGGTATTACTATACTAATCATATGTAAATGTGTAGATGAAATTAAAATATAATATTAACAAAACGGTTTAGCTGAAAAGTTTAAATATATTCGTTTAAGATTATCTTTCTGTCCAAGGTTAGAATATAAAAACTACAAAAAATATCCTAATTAATTAGAAACTATTATGAGAATTTACCATCTAAATTCAGATAATGTTGTATTACTCTAATTAGGATATTATAAGTGGACGTTATCAATAGATTAGATGAAATAAATAAGAAAAGGATTTTACAGATACTCATTCTAGTACTAATTGTACTAACAGTTTTCCTGTTACTGAGGGTATTTGATATTAGATTTAAAGACTTAACGGCTTCAAATCTAAGAGATTTTCTTTTGAGTTTTGGGTTTGTTAAAGGTGCAATTCTATATATTGTCATTTATACGTTTTCCTTAAGACCATTCATTCCGATTCCCCCTACTCTTTATACTTTAGCAGGCGGTTTCACATTTGGACCGGTGTGGGGGACTATATTGACGGTTACGGGTGCTACTCTCAACGCAAGTGTTAGCTTTTTGTTGGCAAGGAGTCTTGGGAAGGATTTTGTTCATAGGATTTCAAGGGGAAAGCTTGATAGGATTAATGAGATATTAAAAGAAAATAGCTTTAAATCATTGCTAATAATCAGAACTTCCCCAATTGGCCCACCATTTGACCTCGTTAGTTATGGGTCAGGAGTACTACGGGTTTCTTTTTGGAATTATTTTTTTGCTACCCTGATTGGTATCATTCCCGCAACTGCGGTCTATTCATATTTTGGTGGATCAATTAGTAAAGGCGGGTGGGCTATTCTAGTTGGATTTTTCTTAGTTGTCGTGATTGCTGTTATTTTGCCCTGGTTCTTAAAAAGGCGAAAGAAGGGCTAATATAACGGTTAAACTTTTCGTAAGTTTTAGAACTTGGTGAATGTTCAACTCTCAATATCTTTCAAATCCTTGTCTATCTTATCAAAATATTCCGTTTCATTAGGAATTGATTTTTCATCCGATAGATTTTTATTCCTAATTCTTGTTTCTCTCGACCTGTAGATAAACAGCCCCATACCAAGACCACCAAAAATCAACGAAAACAAAGGCAGTAACCACAACAGCCAGTTCACACCTTTTGCTGGCGGAGATCCAAGGATGCTGTCCCCATATCTATTGACAAAATATGAGATAATTTCTTCCTGCGATTCACCCTCTTGGACTTTTTTCCTGATTATGGAACGCATATCTTTAGCCAGATCTGAGTTGGACTCCGCAACACTCTGGCCTTGACATACAGGACACATTAGCAGAGAAGAGATTTCACTAACTTGATCGTCAATGTTTTCCGAAATAGAATTGTTTATTCCAGTTATCAGACTAAGAAGAAGGATAGGTAGCAAATAAAGAAGCTTGGTTAGATGACTCAACTTACACATTTCGTTTTTTTATCCACCATTTTTATTTAAACTATTTCCGTTTGAATTTAATAGTGCCTTTTCCAAGAATATATCTATAATCCCGTCTATGAGGGGGCCGGTGTATTTATCCGTGATTTTGCCTGAAGGATCAATGAAAAAGGTTTCTGGAACGCCAGAGACCCCATAATCAACGAGAATTTCGCCCGTGGGATCCTTTCCATTAGGGTAACCACTTCCGTATTTCTTTAGATAAGTAAGAGCATTGCTGTCGTCATCCCATATGTTAACACCAACAAAAACTACTGGCTTATTTCTGTATTTCAACCAAGATGCTTCTAGCAATGGGGCTTCATCTCTACAAGGAATACACCATGAGGACCAAAAATTTAATAGTAGTGCTTTTCCCCTTAATTCGGATAGCTTTAAATTACTTCCATTAAAAAGATCAACTGTAAAATCAGGTGCATTTGTTCCAATAAGGGGGGATTTTTTCAAGAGAACCCTATTTCCGAAAATAGCATATCCGAGAATACCAATCATTAAGACAATAGCAACAAAGATCGCTATTTTTGTAATTAAACTTAAAAGTTTCATCTATTAACCTTTATTCTTACTCGTTATCTCTAAAATAATACCTGTAAATAATATTTTTACTCTTAAGAATCTATAATTTACGTAAAAATTAAAACAATTTTCGAGAGTGTTTGAAAAAAGTTGATTAAATAATTGCATTTCGTCCCTTTACAATCTATATGTTCTTAATACAAAACAACTACAACAGTGTTATAATGCTGATTCTTCATTAAAACCCAAAAATTTCTCTTGACATTTAATGTTGATGACATTATATTAATATTATGTTAATGCTAAATGATTCAAGAGGGGTTATAAAATGACAGACAGCAATTTAAAAGCAGCATTACAACAAGAAGTAAAATTAATGCTTGAGGTGGTTGGAAAACAAGCTGAAGAGCTGGGGTTACAAATTGAACAGTTGAGGCAAAAGCATGATGAAGTAGCTAAACGATTTAAAGTGATCAAGGATTTCTATCAACTTCAATTCGGTAATTTAGTTACAAAATCTAACAAAGATTCGGAAAACTTATTCGAAGTTAAATCACTGTTTAAGGACTTAACCATAAGGGAAGCCTGTCGTACGGTTTTAAGCCATAGTGGGCCTTTGCATGTTTCTTCAATACAACATATCCTCAAACAAGGAGGACGTTATGTAGAAAAAACAAGTTTAACATCGACAATGCTTAGAGCGAAAGAATTTGAAAGAGTTGAAGGTAAACAGAACACATTTAAATTAAAAGACGAAGGAGTAACTAATGTAGTAGAATCAAAAATGGGTAGAGAGTAATTTACCTCAAAAGCCTTACTCTCTACCCACATAACACATCTTAGGGGCTACCAGGTTTGGGCAGATCGGGCTTAGCATCCAGCTCTGCAGGGGTTCGATTCCCCTTAGCTCCATTACCATACGATATGATTATAATAATACCTTCCTTTACAAAAGTCAACCCCAAAAATCATAAATATCAAATAAAGGAGACTTGTTTGACATGAATAAGACTTCTTAATTATAAAAAGTGCCCCCTTAGCTCAATGGGAAAGAGCACTTGCCTACTAAGCTAGAGGTTCTGGGATCGAGGCCCAGGGGGGGCACCTAAAAAAAACAGGGAACCGCTGATCCAACGTCAATCAGTCCAGCGGCCCCAGACAAGGAGCGGAACCATGACGAACCACCCTTGCTTCCAAAATGGTAGCATAAATAGTAATTATTTACCATATGTCAAGACTTACGGATCAAATCTTTATGATGATAAATATGCACCTTCTCAAACTATACATAATATATGTAATACTATTTGCAGTAGGCATTCAATAGCTCTAAGAACTATTAAGGATATATCCCTAGAGAAAACTAATACGATAAAAGTTAAAATTGGCGTATATAAATGTAAGAGATGTAATAAACATTTTCGCTTCCAACCAGAATTTATAGACAAGGGCAAACATTATGCTAGAAGGGTAATTGATAAAGTTTATAGTGCAATTCGTGAGGATAAAGCAACATTTACTAGTATTACCTCAAGGTTTGAGAGAGATTTTAACATTAAGCCTTGTAAGTTTACCTGCCATAAATGGTTTCATGATAAAGCAGGAAATATCGATTTGAGAAGTAAATATGAACCTTGGATTGCTAGTATTTTCTCTGGAGTCTTAGCAATTGACGAAATTTTTGATGGTGGTAAATGTACATTTTTTGCTACAGACCCGCTCAATGATGTAACTATATCATTCCATCGTTCTGCAAAGAGAGATGGTATAGAACTTAAGTCATTTCTAACAAAACTTAAAGCGATGAGTATCAATCCAAAAGTATTTATTTCAGATGCGGCCCCAGTTTATGACAATATTCCTAAGGAAGTATTTGGAGTAGATTTAAAACATCAAGTTTGCACTTTCCATTTCATTAGAGATTGTTTAAAGGATATAATGGATGCCCTGAGAGTATTCCGAAGAACATTATCAAAACAACCAAAAAAAAGAGAGAAAAAGAAAAATCCTAGAAAATATCAAGCGAAGTTGGATGAAGCAAATGATAGAAAACTCATTTGGGAGAACAGATATATCTTTTCTACACGAAGTGAAAAACTTACTATAGAGCAAATAATCATGTTGAATTACCTGTGTTTCAAATACCCCTTTTTAAATAATATCAATGAGCTTAAAGATGATTTACTAAGTATATATTCAAAGGATAATACAAAATTTGAAGCATTTTTAAAGAGGAACAAAATTGTAAATGAGGTACTAACTCATCCTATAGAAAATAGTCATATTACGAAAATCATTACACGATTAAAATCAAAAAAATTTGAGAGGACTCTGACATTTATGGACTATGAAAACTTAGATTCTACTTCAAACCAAGTAGAGCGTACAAATAGGTGGTTTAGAAAAAGACAGAAGACCCATTATAGAAACACAAAAGAAGAGAATATAATAAATATGCTAAAGGCTGATTTAATAAGACAAATGGAAACAAAAAGAGGGAAACCGCCAATATGTCTCAAACCTAAAAAATTTCAGTTTTGTTAATTTGAGCAAATTGATTATCATGATTAAATGCATTTAATCATCAACTTTTTTCAAACACTCTCCAATTTTCTATCTAAGATGAAACGACAAAGCAATTTCTTCGTTGGATTGTATATGATAGAATGAAAAGACTTAAATTAAGACCTAAGTTAAGCTAGGAAACACGACTTTAGATGCTATTGCTTCTTTGGTTCAAGTTTAAATCTGCAATCGGATAAAGTAATATGGCAAAACAACCCTTTATCCTTAAAATATTTTTTTGAAATCTCTTCGTATTTACCTTGGATTTTCAATGACTCGCCCCCTGTAGATTGATCAACTGAATTTCTGTATTTATTTGAACTACAAATGCATCCTACAGAGTTATCCGGTTTGACAAAGATATTAACGGTAAATTTCTCTTCGTCATTCATACATCTGGAAAAATCCTTTGTTTTTTCAGCAAGCGTAACAGAAAATTCTATTATTTTATTTGCCCATAGCTTAAAAGCAGTTGATGGATCGTCGACATAAAGACTACACGTTTCCTCTAGCGATCCTATCTTTAAAACATTTTCCCGAGCAAAGGTATCGTCATGAATTAAGAAATGTGAAATTAGGATTGCAGCAACTGCTAAAATTTTTATTTTCTGATAACTCATTTTTATATGAATGTCATCAAGTCTTCTGATTTAAGATTATTGTTGACCTTTTCTGCTTAGTCAATAGCATTGGGTTTAGGTTAAAAATCTATATAGAAGAGGTAGGTTTTTCAAACCGTAATTTCGATCAGAGAGCTTGTTGCACTTTAATCAGAGGAAACTCGATCAAGACGTAAGCTATTGTTAACTGCCCTTTTCATAACCTTCGTCTATCTCTTTTAGTAGTTCTAAAATATATGAGTGTTTATTAGATCAAAAGCTTGCGAAAATATCAGCATCTTTTTCAGACAAGGTATTTTCCTCCCTGTCTTCAAAGAAGGTTTCAAGCTTTTTAATTGGGTATAGAACGTCGTCTATACCGTGGACTAATATATCGTTTGCCGGGTATTCTCCTCTTTCTTTAAGATTTTCTATTAGCTTGTTGTAACGATCATGAATAAGTTTTAAGCAAATAGCTCCATTCTACCTATTTGACGGTGTAAGAATGCCATCAATAAGTCATCAAGCATTAGGTGTTTCTGGATAGCCTTTTTGAGAATACGCGCATAAACGTGGCTGGCATTTCGTGCCTCGTCAACTGACAACTCTTGGATCGCGCTATGGATCAAAGCTGCGGTGTCACCGTTTGAAAGACTCCTCGCATCATCTGCGCTTTCTCCTTCTTTCGGTTTTAAAACTTTTTTACAATTTGTGCATTCATAAAAAAACTGACATGCGTCAACAGGCATTATCTCTTCCTTCTCAAATCCACATTCTGGACATTTAAGTACTGATTGTAAATCCATTTTATTGCTTCATCATTAAAAAAGGGGACGCCCATATATTAAAGAAAAAGATCACTACTTATTGAAACATATATCCTTTTATTTTCTAATGATTATGTTTGGGGTGGTGATTCTGCTCATCTTCATGTTTATGGGGCGTGCCTTCCGTCTCTTTTACCATTTCTTGATATTCTTCCTGTGAGGTTTCGGGTAGTGTCATCAAAAATGCTACGATAGCCCACAGTTCTTCATCACTATGAGTTGATCCAAAAGCGGGCATACCTGTCATCTTTATTCCATTTTTAGTTATCCAGAAAAGCTCTGCCGGACTCATGTCCTCAGCTTCCTCAGATAGTTCTGGCGGCTCTGGGTTGAGTCCTTTACCTATTTCGGATGGATCTACTCCAGGTGCACCATGGCAACCAACGCACATTTCTTTATAGTGTCGAAATCCTGTCTTTATAAGAGAGTCCTCATCTAGAGGTGGTACTTTGATACCCTCAGCATGAGAACTGATTGAGTATTCTCTTGTGGTATTTAATACCCAGAGCGTGAGTTCGGTGTGCGGCTTCGTGGCAGCGACATTATAAGTACCTGTGTAAATAAATATTAAAAGCGCAACGATTACAAGAATAATAAAAACTATAATGCCCTTCATTTCCTGTTTTCCTCCTATAGGCAAGCATGCAAGTAAGAAGTTTTCATTCTTTAAACTGGTTTAAAGTCCTACCTTTCCAGATTTCATAGATTACTGGGATTATGATGAGTGTAAGAATAGTCGATGTTACAAGTCCTCCTACCATCGGGGCTGCGACTCTCTTCATGACGTCTGCTCCCGTGCCATGGCTCCACATGAGTGGAAGGAGGCCCATGATCATTGCCATAACTGTCATCATTTTAGGCCTGACCCTTTGGACAGCTCCATCATGTATGGCTTTGATTAAGTTCTCGCTGCCGGTTTTTCCTTCTTTGATCATTTTCTCATAGTATTCATCGAGGTAGATAATCATCACCACCCCTGTCTGAGCTGCAAGGCCGGCAAGAGCAATAATCCCTACCCAAACAGCAACGCTCATATTATAACCTAGAAGATAAAGAAGCCAGATGCTACCTACTAATGCAAATGGAACAGAGAGTAGCACAATTAGTGTTTCAGTTACTGAGTTAAAGTTCATATAGAGCAAGAGGAATATGATAAAGATAGTAATAGGTACAACATACTTTAGCCTTTCTTTTACCCTCAATAGATATTCATACTGTCCTGCCCAATCTAGGCGGTAACCCGGTGGGAGTTTTACATTATCTCTTATGATTTCTTTTGCTTTATTTACGTAACCTTCGTAGTCCTTTCCTACTACATCGACAAAGACGAAGCCCACCTTCTCCCCGTCCTCATTTCTTATCGAGGGAGGCCCTGTCCTAAAGTGAAGATCAGCCACAAGTGAAATAGGTATGTGGGAACCGGTAGGAGTTGCTATAAGGATCCTTTCCAAATCCTCAATATCCATCCTGAGTTCTCTTTGGTATCTAACATTAATGGGATATCTTTCCTGACCCTCTATCGTCTGAGATATATTTTTCCCTCCTATGGAGGTTTCAATAACATCTTCTACATCTCCCACGGTAAGTCCGTATCTTGCAGCCTTTTCACGGTCAATTTCAAAATCCAGGAAATACCCTCCAGTGACCCTCTCCGCAAACACACTTCTTGTTCCAGGGACCTTCGATAGTTCCTGTTCTATCTCAACCGCTATTTTTTCAATAGTCTCAAGATCAGGACCGAAAACCTTAATTCCGAGGTTGCTTCTGAATCCTGTAGAGAGCATCTCGGTTCTGGTTTGAATAGGCATCCAGAATATGTTTGCCATTCCAGGGAATTTTAACGTTTGATTCATCTCGGAGATAAGCTTGTCCCAGTCCATACCCTCTCTCCATTGGTCTTTCGGCTTTAGTGTAACAATTGTCTCTACCATGCTAAGGGGGGCAGGGTCTGTGGATGTCCTAGCACGTCCGATTTTTCCAAATACCCTTTCTACTTCAGGGAATTTCATCAGCATTTTATCCTGGATCTGGAGAATCTTAGCCGCCTCTGTTATGGATATTCCTGGAACAGCTGTAGGCATATAGAGTATAGTTCCCTCATTCAACGGTGGCATAAACTCAGAGCCGAGTCGACGGAAAGGAATAATGGATACCACAAGTACTAAAGCGGCTATTATTAAGACAGTTTTTTTATAGCGGAGCGCTTTACTTACTATAGGATTATAGATATGGATGAGTGCCCGGCTTATGGGGTTCTTCTCTTCCGGCCTAATCTTCCCCTTGATTAGAAGAATTATTAAAGCTGGGGTGATTGTTATAGAAAGCAGAGCTGCAAAGAACATGGAAAATGTTTTGGTATATGCAAGTGGTTTGAACAATCTTCCCTCCTGAGCTTCTAGCGTGAAAACTGGCAAGAAAGAAATAGTTATAACCATTAGAGAAAAGAAAATTGGTTTTCCTACTTCTTTCATCGCAGCCAATATGTAATTTAATCTATTTCCCTTCTCTCCATCGTTTTGCCACTTCTCCAGGCCCTTATGAACATTTTCGACCAGAACTATAGAGGCATCCACCATAGCCCCTATCGCAATAGCGATTCCACCGAGAGACATAATGTTGGAGGTTTGCTTCATGTAGTACAAAGGGATGAAAGCCATTAAGACTGCAAGTGGGATAGTGAGTATAGGAATTATTGAGCTTCTGAAATGAAATAGAAAAATGATGATTACAAGGCTTACAATCACACCCTCTTCAAAAAGCTTTTCCTTTAGAGTATCTATAGCGCGCTGAATGAGGTCTGAGCGGTCATAAGTAATCACAATTTTTACACCATCTGGGAGAGAGGGTTTTATATCCTCTATTTTCTGCTTTACTCTTTCTATAACACTATTGGCACTTTCCCCGTAGCGCATAACGACTATACCACCAACCGTCTCCCCCTTACCGTCTAACTCTGCAAGTCCCCTGCGTATATCAGGTCCCAACTGTACGTTTGCAATATCTCGGATATAGACCGGCGTGCCGTTTCCCCCGACTTTTACTGGTATTTTCTCTATATCTTCTACTGATTTTATGTACCCCCTTCCTCTCACGAAATACTCCGTTGTGGCAAACTCTACCACTCTTCCCCCCACATCGTTATTGCTCCTTCGAATAGCTTGTATAACCGTGTTTACAGGGATGTTGTAAGCAAAGAGTTTAACGGGGTCAAGCTGTACCTGATACTGCTTCACAAAACCACCTACACTTGCTACCTCAGCAACCCCGGGAACTGACTCCAACCAGTAACGGAGATACCAATCCTGAAAAGAGCGAAGCTCAGCTAAATCATGCTTTCCCGTCTCATCTACTAGTGCATATTCAAAAACCCATCCTACCCCTGTAGCGTCGGGACCTAAGATTGGATTAACTCCTTCTGGCATTTGTCCTGTGACTTCGTCTAGGTATTCTAGAACCCGGCTCCTTGCCCAGTACATATCAGTTCCATCATCAAAAATAATATAGACAAAGGAGAGTCCGAAGAAGGACTGTCCCCGTACAAATTTCACCTTGGGAGCGGCAATCATGGTTGTTGTAATTGGATATGTAATCTGGTCTTCTACGAGGTCGGGGCTTCTTCCAGGCCATTCTGTGAAAACAATGACCTGAACATCAGATAGATCTGGAATAGCGTCAAGTGGGGTGTTTTTCATAGCCCAGAAGCCCCATGCAGCGATGAAGAGCACGATAACTATGGTGAAGAATCTATTTTCTGCTGAATACTCAATTATTTTATCTATCATGTTTTCTCCCCTTTGCTGCTTTTAGATCGTGTCTACTTTTTTCTATTTTGAATCTTTATTATGCATTAATTCTTGACCCTGATGTGACTCTGAGCCAGGTTGAGACTCGTGTACCTTTTCAAACTCCATTTCGTGCATAGCTTTATCATTTTCATCCGACTCATCGCCCCAAGTAGCCTTCGCATCCTGAATTTTACTCTCTGCATCAATCAGGAAGTTTGCGCGCGAGACGACCTTCTCACCTTCTTTTAAACCCCTAAGAACTTGATAATTTTCACCACTCTTCTTACCTATTTGTACTCTTCTCATTTGGAAATTTCCGCCGCCTTTGTCAACGAATACGATGTCTTGCTTGCCTGTACGTAAAACGGCGCTCGAAGGAACGGTTAATCCTTTGCCTAGTGGTACTTTTAGTTCAACGTTTGCATACATTTCTGGAAGAAGTTTTAAATCGGGATTTGGAAATTCCAGGCGAACCTTAACCGTCCTGGTTTCTGGATGAAGATGTGGCCAGATAAATGACACCTTTCCATGAAATTCCTCACCTGGATATGATGTTAAGGTCATAGTAGCTTCTTGCCCTAATTTTACTAATGAGATTTCGTTTTCATATATGTCTACTTGGACCCAAGCAGTTGAGTGGTCAGCAATTGTATATATCCGTGTATTAGGTTCAACATGCATGTTTTCAAATGCGTTCCTGTACGTAACATCACCTGTTACTGGTGAATAAATAACCAGACTCTTTTTAACCTTTCCGGTATTTTCCAGCTCCTTTATTTGATTGTTGGATATGTCCCAGAGCTGGAGTCTTCTTCTGGTTGCGTCCACGAGTGAATTAGAACTGCTTGCAATATCTTTAAAGCGAGAGTCTCCCAGAAGTTTCTGAGAGCGGAGTGCAATAAGAAATTCCTCCTGGGTTGATACAAGCTCAGGACTGTAAATTGTAAAAAGAGGGTCGCCTTTCTTTACATGTTGATATTGGAAATCTACAAAAACTTTTTCGATCCAACCGCTTATTTTAGTGTGAATATGCTCGATCTTGGTCTCATCTAGCTGTACGATCCCATCGGTACGAATTACCCTTTCCAAGGGTCGCACGACAACAGGCTGTGTTTTTACTCCGATAATTTGCTGTCTCTCAGGACTTACCATAAATGTTGATTTTAGTTCTTTATCCCCAGTTTTACTCATACCAGTCATCCCATGCATACCAGACATTCCTTGCATACCTTGAGTTTCTTTCTTCTCTTCCATGGTTTTGCCTGAGGTCCCCGTTTGAGTGATTCCTTTCTTCATCACTGGTACTAAATCCATTCCACAAATCGGGCATGTACCGGGTTCTTTAAGTCTTACCGAGGGATGCATTGTACATGTCCAGTATTCGATTTCTCCTTCTTCGCTCAATACAGGTCTGTATTGATGCTGATGCTTCGTTGAAAAAAAAGGGATCTCTTTTAGAATAGGGATCTTATAACCGTATTTGTAAAGGGCCACAAAAACCAAAATAAAAACAATAAGAATGGAAGAAATTTTATAAGGTATATTCATATTTCTTTTACTCATTTTAGATCCCTCCGTTGTATCATCTCTTACCCTTTCTAATGAGTCATTTAGTGTTACTGGATTGCCTCGTCCCCTTCGACGGAGTTTATCCTGAGGCATCAAAGGGCTCAGGGTTCCTCGCAATGACTCATCCGATTTGTCACTGCGAGCCACTATAAGTGGCGTGGCAATCTCATTCCTCCTACATTTTCTTTCTCTTTAATCATTTAATCAACTCCACACCTGTAATTTCCTCCAATCTTGCCAAGGCTATTTGATGTTCATTGAGTTGTTTGTAGAATTCCAGCTCAAAATTGAATAGGGTAATGAGGTTATTGAGAAGTGTG
This sequence comes from Desulfobacterota bacterium AH_259_B03_O07, assembly GCA_027717645.1. Classification (GTDB taxonomy): domain Bacteria; phylum Desulfobacterota_D; class UBA1144; order Nemesobacterales; family CSP1-2; genus JALLOG01. The sequence continues at coordinate 27,828 of JALLOG010000004.1, read as the reverse complement.
AGGAAATCCACACTACCAACCTGATAACCCGATAATGCGGATTCTAGAGAAATTGTGGCCTGGGGGATTATTCCAGTTTCGTACAGCTCCATTAGATTTTCAGCTGTTTTCGCAGTTATATATTTGTCATTTAAATCAAAAAGTAAATTGTCGTTTGTGCTTCTATAAATTTCTTTAACCTCCCTGAGCTCGAGTATAGCCTCTTCAACCCCAAATTTCTCCTTCCTCCAGAAGTAAAGTGGAACTCTTAAACCAAGTCCGATTTCCCATATATCTTTCAAATCTCCTCCACTACCATCACGGTTATAATACTTCCCTTCAACTATAAAGTCTGGTAAATACTGTTTCCTGGCTAGACTTAAGGCTTTTTCTCTACTGGCAATGAGCTCCTGACTTGCTAAAAGATCTGGTGATTGTTCCTTTAAAAACTTATGCATTTCATCGAGGGATAATTCGAGTGGTGTTTTCTTTACAGTTTCAGGCTCACCGAGAGGATAATCTGAGGGTCTGCTTATAATGCTTTTTATTCTTGCCTCAATAATCTCTAGCTTTTTATTTAATAGCTCCAGTCTTTCAATGAAACTGGATACTTCAACCTGTGCTTTAATTACATCCTGTTGAATACCATTGCCCACTTTATATTTAACTTCTGCTATTTCAGTAAATTTCTTCAGTAAATTCAAATTATCAGTGGTAATCTCTATGGATTTGTTGGCAAAAAACCATTCGAAATAGGCCTCTTTGAGATCAGCCAGTACCCTTCTTGTTACCGAATCGGATAACCATCTCTTAGCTTCTGCTTCTTTTTTAGCTACTTTTTCTTTGAGCGAAAGTTTTCCGAAAAATGGTATCTCTTGAATAAAAAAGACCTGCACATCTGATCTTGGATCCTCACCCAGTGTAATTTCGTTGAATCCAACGTTTTTTATTTTTCCACCGATTATCGGATTGGGTAGTGATCCTTCCTGAGAAGGGCGTTTCGTGGAAGCTTGCCATCTAGATTTTACTGCTTTTATTTTGGGATTGTTCTCCAAAGCTTCCTCAACAAGCGAGCTAAGGGTTCTAGTATTATCCGCGAAACATTCTATACATAGCATTAATACTAAAGGTATCAATATTAAAATTGATTTCATGTTTTAACCTCCATCACTACGAAAACACCGCTTGGAATTCATTTCCAAGAGTAATTTTGATCATTAGTATTGTAAGGATAATTTTGTAATAATGATTTATAGTATAGTGATATGTTTAATAGACTATACTACCGTATATGACCACTAGAGGTGATGGATTTAAAGCAGAAGGGTGGAATTCTGGATAAATAAGTAGGGAGGATCACGGTGTCGTATTTCAGAATTCGATAAGCCATTAATTGGTTTGTTAATATAGTTTGCCGGTGTGAAATCAGGCGTAACTATTACAAAATAAGTGTGATCGACATTCAGAGTGGCGTTAAGAAGGCTATCGTAACAACATGTAGAATCTTTCTGTCTGTTTGTATCTGTTGATTTAATCGGCGATTTTACTGATTGGTTTGTGTTAGCCTTAGTATGGTGAGTTTTATGGCAATTTGAGATCTGAGAATTCGTGAATTCATATGAAAAACCACTATGTGTACATATACCGCTATAACATATAAAAATGCTTATAATTGAAGTGAAACATATCGCTTTCATAAGATATCTTCTCCTTTATAATATAGCTTTTATTGTTTTTAATTTCAACCGTTTAAAATGTACTTATATTTTTAGGTTAAGAAATAAACAAAATAAAAATTTCTTTTGATCGCTAAAAAGAGGGCGTAGTGAGATATTAATTGTAGCGGATTGGAAGTACATTTATCTGTTTCACCGTTATGGTCCATAAGAATAGTTGCACCTAAAGAGTTATGAGTAAGTTAATCATAGTTTCGAATAGATTGCCCATTACATTAGTCAGAAAAAGGGGGAAATTAAAAATACAGTCTAGTAGCGGAGGATTGGTAACCGCGTTAAGTTTGTTAGAAAATCAAGAAAAAAGTATATGGACAGGTTGGCCGGGAATCGCATTAAGCCATTTAAATCCCGAAGCCGATGGTATAAAAAAATTACTCAAATCTAATAGCTATCATCCTGTTTTTCTTTCAAAAAAGGATATTGAGGATTATTATCAAGGCTTTTGTAATGAGATGATTTGGCCACTTTTTCATTATTTCGTTCAGTATGCTTTATATGACAAGAAATTTTGGAAGGCCTATAAAAGGGTCAATGAAGCATTTTGTAATGAGGTAATGGACGTTGCTGATTCTAGAGACACCTTTTGGATACATGATTATCATTTGATGCTTCTTCCTAAACTTTTAAAAGAACGTTTACCAAATGCCAAAATAGGCTTCTTTTTGCATATACCATTTCCATCTTCTGAGATTTTTCGATTGATACCCTGGAGCGAGGAGATCATTGAAGGCCTCCTAGGATCCGATCTCATAGGTTTTCATACCTTCGATTATGTGAGACATTTCCTAGAGAGTGTACGTCGGGTTTTGGGTTATGAACATACCCTCGGACAAATAACGGTAAAAAACCGTGCGGTTAAGGTAGAAACCTTTCCTATGGGTATCGATTATGAAAAATACTCGGGTGTTCTAAACGATAAAGAAATACGAGAAAGAGTACAAAAATTTCGAAAAAAGATAGGAACAAATTATAAAGTAGTATTATCAGTCGATCGATTAGATTATACAAAAGGGATACCACAGAGATTAAATGCTTTTGATGTCTTCCTGAAGAGGAATCCCAAGTATAAGGGAAGAATTGTATTTATTTTAGTGGCTGTACCTTCTCGTACTGAAGTTGAGCATTATGTGATGCTAAAAGAGCGAGTTGATAAACTTATTGGGAAGATAAACGGGGAACATGGAACAATCGGATGGGTGCCAATCTGGTATTTATACAGATCGTTTGAATTTTCTGATCTCGCTGCATTGTATTCTATCGCCGATGTTTTATTTATTACTCCTATTAGGGATGGCATGAACTTGGTAGCCAAAGAGTTTGTGGCCGCCAAAACAAACAATAAGGGAGTTTTGATACTGGGGGAAATGGCTGGCACTGCAAAGGAACTTGGAGAAGCAATTGTTGTGAATCCGAATGATGAAGAAAAGACAGCGGATGCTATACGGCAAGCCTTAGAGATGCCAGAGAAAGAACAATATCTTCGAATGGAGACTATGCAGATAAGACTCAAGCGATATGATCTAAAAAAATGGGCAAGCGATTTTATGGATAGATTGGACCATATTAATGAAATCCAACAGAAAATGAATTCAAAAGCGTTATCGAGCAAAGGTAGAAGGAATTTGATTAAATTTTATACGAAGAGCAAAAATAGCCTCATACTGCTCGATTATGATGGTACTCTCATGCCATTTAACGAAAACCCTGAGAAGGTAAAGCCTGATCAGGAGTTGAAATCCATCTTAAGATCGCTTTATCAACAAAAGAATAATCAACTCGTATTTATCAGTGGGCGAAATCGAAAAACACTTGATGATTGGGTTGGTAAATTTTCAAATGGTTTAGTAGCAGAACATGGTGTATGGTTTAAAGATGGAGTTTGGAAAACGATTGAAGTTCTTTCAGATGGTTGGAAGAAAGAGATACACCCGATTCTCGAAATTTTCGTTGATAGGACTCCAGGATCCTTTATCGAGGAAAAGGATTACTCTTTAGTCTGGCATTTTAGGAAGGTAGACCCTGCTATGGCAATGGTTAGGGTAGGGGAGCTTAAGGATATATTATTACACATCACGGCTAACCTTGATGTCGGGGTTTTAGAGGGGAATAAGGTAATCGAGGTTAAAAATTCGGGAGTAAATAAAGGTAGAGCCGCATTGTATTGGATATCAAAGAAAAAATGGGATTTTATTATGTCAATTGGTGATGATCACACAGATGAGGATATTTTTGAAGTCCTACCAGGTTGGGCTTATTCAATTAAAGTTGGTTTCGGTCCGTCAAAAGCAAGATTTAACCTGCGGTCTTATGTAGAGGTAAGGACTTTGTTAAAACAAATGGTTGGTGCATAATGTAGTTGTGTGGGGTTATCTGGCGTTAGCAGATTAGCGATTTGAGCTGGTCTATCCAAATTCGGTCAAGGTTTTAATTCTAATATTATCCAGACTGTTTATAATTAGATCGGCCTCATGATAATCGTTCTTGTTTAAACTTTTATCAGGTACTACGATACAGAACATCCCACCTCTTTTGGAGGCATTTAAACCATTGATCGAATCCTCAATAACTACACTTTCGTTAGGCTTTATGCCCAATTTCTCCGAAGTAAGTAAATAGATGTCGGGAAATGGCTTTCCATGCTCAACGGAGTCACCCGAAACAACCACCTGGAAGTATTCATAAAGTGAAAACTTATTCAAGACATAATCTATTACTATTTTTGGTGAGCTCGAAGCTAATGCTAATAGAAAATTGTGGTGGGTTAGTTTTTTAAGGAGTTTTAAGAATCCTGGTACTAGTTCTACATATTCTTCATAGATCCTTAACAATATGTCAATTCTTTCAGAGATAATGGTTTCTATCGGCTCTTTAAGGTTGAATGTTTCTTTTAGTACTCTTGCAGAATCATCTTGGTTTAGACCCATTATTTTATCTCTATAATTGTGATCATACTCGATACCTTTTCTATTAAGCAGTATTCTTTCCGTTTTTTCCCAAAGAGGCTCGCTGTCAATTATCACTCCATCCATGTCGAATATAAAAGCCTTTATCATATAATGAGATTTACTAACACAGTTTAAAGCAAAAGTTAATAGTTGGTAAATCCTATAAAGAGGTATATGCATTAGTAATGGCTGTAATATATAACAGCTCCAATTATTGGAGGGATGACGTAGTAAAGGGGATAATAATGTCCATAATGTTTGTTGTGATGATAATAGTAGTGCTGTCTATGATGATTACGGTGACCATGACCATATCCGTGGTGTTTATAATGTCCCGGATGATTATGGTGGACTGAATGATGTCCGCGATGATGGTAATTACGAGCTTTACTTATAGAGGTATTTACTAAGGAAAATGTTAGTATCAATGCAGGAATTAGTATAAGCTTCTTCATTTCTTCCTCCTTATTAATTGATTTCAATTATATTAACTAAAGTGAGTCTAAAAGGTTTCGATAGTTTTTTAGTTCATATTGAACTACTAGTAATTATTTCATCAGGGTCGATTTTTAAATGATATAGGTATTGATTATGAATTTTGGAGATTTAGGAATTGCTTTTGTGGAAGGGAAATTGTTACGGAATTTAACTAGTGAATTCCCTGTTAGCTTACTACAGGGTTTCCTCTGTCCAGTCATTGCTGTAGATGTTACGTAATTTGTGGACAAAATCTATAAAGATTTATTTTAACTAATTTAGCATTTTACATTTTTTACTTTGTCTTGATACAAAGTAACAAAAATCAAGACTGCCCAAAAATTTAGCTATAAATCCCTCACTTCGGCTAAAAAATCCAATATTCCCTATCCCCCGCATTTTTTTTAACGCCTGCGTTCGTGATTTACTTAACGCAATTTTTGGAATGTCTATGATAACCTTTTCCTTTCGAAAAGGGTTTAATGAATGAGAAAATAATATTGAAATTAAACAAACTGTCCTCGAATTGTATAACATCTACAGCAGGACAGAAGAGCGTTTCCGTTTATATTTTGATACCCCGTAGCTTGCTGCAGCCAGTTTTGTTTTAAACAGCTTTACCTAATTTTTCTTCAACCTTTCTTTCGAGCAATTCCTTGTATTCTTCAATGTCAAACTCAGTTCTGGCAACACCAGTTTGGATCGCTGCTTGTGCTACGGCAACTGATTCCCAAATAAGAACTCGTGGATCAAATGGTTTAGGGACTATATAATCAGGACCAAATTCAAAACTTGTCTCTCCATACGCTTTTGCTACAGATTCGTCAGCTCCTTTTTTGGCAAGATCGGCTAACGCATATGAAGCAGCAACTTTCATCTCCTCATTAATAGCTTTTGATCTTACATCCAGAGCACCTCGAAATATAAACGGAAACCCAAGCACGTTATTCACCTGATTCGGATAATCTGATCTGCCGGTGGCCATAATTATGTCGTCTCGCGCCGCTTTGGCGTCTTCGTATGAAATTTCTGGATCGGGGTTAGCCATAGCAAAAATAATCGGTTTGTCGGCCATCGATTTAACCATATCCTGCGTTACCTTTCCGGCTACTGAAAGTCCAAGGAAAACATCAGCTCCCTTTATTGCCTCTTCTAGTGTTCTCAATTCAGTATCGACTAGAAACCTTTCTTTTTGAGGATTTAACCCTTCTCCTCTTCCCTTATACATAACACCCCTACTGTCGCACATAATTATGTTTTCTCTTTTTGCCCCAAGCAGTATAAAGAACTCACCGCAGGATATTGCAGAGGCTCCAGCACCACTAAATACAATTCTTAATTCGTTAATATCCCTACCCCTAAGTTCGCAGGCATTTAGAAGACCCGCTCCAGATATGATGGCCGTTCCATGTTGGTCATCGTGAAAGACCGGTATATCTAATTGTTTTATTAATTCATCTTCAATATAGAAGCATTCAGGAGCCTTTATATCCTCAAGGTTTATCCCGCCAAACGTGGGTTCCAGCAATTTTACGGTCCTGATTAATTCATCTGAATCCTCAGTATTTATTTCAATATCATATGCGTCAACGTCTGCAAAGCGTTTGAAAAGTACACTCTTTCCTTCCATAACGGGTTTTCCGGCTAATGCACCTATGTTGCCGAGTCCTAAGACAGCAGTTCCATTAGAAACTACTGCAACCAAGTTGCCTCTATTCGTGTATTCGTAGGCTAGATTTTCATCCCTTTCTATTTCTCTGCACGGTTCAGCAACACCCGGGGAGTAGGCCAGGGAAAGATCCCACTGAGTTTCGCAGGGTTTTGTCGGAATAACTTCAAGCTTTCCCTTACGGCCCGTACAATGATATTCTAAAGCAGCTTTATTCATATCCTTTTTCTCATCTTTAGATTCAGCCATAGTTCTTAGCCCTCCAAGGATTGATCTTTAAAGCTTTTGATTTTTAATAAAAATACAAATTCTAATTAACACTACAACCGCAGCTTGACGGTGTACACATGCATCCAGATTCAGTATTTTCAGATGATGAAAGGGTTGAATCATCAGATTTAACACCGAACGTAGAAAAAAGTTTTTCTAATTTTTCGCTATTACAGTTGTCACAAAAAGTATGGTCATCTGAGCTTAAAACGAGTTTCTCAAATTTGTGATCACAATCTTTGCAGACATATTCAAAAATAGGCATTGCATTACCTCCAATCCATTTATAAGAGTGAACATTATAAATTTTAATAATAACTAGTCAATAGAATATGAGTTTAACAAAACTTTCAATAGTTTATTTTATACCTTAGGCAAGGGGCAAGACTCGTAGCCTGCCCGGATTATATTTAAATTAATTAAACCCAGGTTAGCCAAGCAATCTTGCCGATTGGCCTAGGTTTGGTGGTTATATGAAATATTAGTGTGTGCCTCTATTCGCGAGCATATCTCGTAACTCATTTAGTGAATATACCAAACAGGTTTGTGAAGTTGACTCAAAAGCTTTTCCAGAAATCGATTCCTGCAAAATCGAGTACCTTCTGGCCATAAATGTTTAGATAAAAGAGGCTATTGGTCAACATTAAGAATCCAACAACAACCAAGGTTCCGCCGACTGTTATTTTATAAAATCCGTAATGTTTCTTTATCCAAGTGAAAGCACCAAGAGCCGTAGAAAGTGCGAGTCCAGTTAATAGAAACGGGAGCCCGAGTCCAACTGAATAGACAAAGAGTAGGGCTGCTCCCTTACCAGTTGCTTCAGCGGTGCTTGCGTATAGAAGAATTGAGGCGAGAATTGGACCAACACATGGTGTCCAACCAAAACCAAAGGCAATGCCTAAAAAAAATGTTCCGAGAAGTCCTAAATTATGGTGGGGTAGGTTAAATCTCCTTTCTCTATAAAGCTGGGGAATCTTTATAAGATCCATAGAAAATAGTCCGAAGAGTATAATTAATATTCCAGAGATTTTTAAGAGTAAAATTCTGTTTTGTTGTATGAACGAGCCGATATATGAAGCCGAAGCCCCGAGCATTACAAAAACAACAGAAAATCCGAGGACGAAAAAAATACTAGGTATAAAAATCCTTTTTACTCTGCTTTCTGGGGTGCAACCAGATAATTCATCAAATGAAAGTTTTGAAACTAAAGAAACATATCCAGGAATCAGGGGAAGTACACATGGGGACAAGAATGAAATTACTCCAGCTAGGAATGCAAATAACCAGCCGACTTCTCCAACCGTGGCTGTCACTTTGAGATCTCCTTAAGGGATTTCATAAATGCTTTCTCTCCTTCCATTCCCAAAAATGGTCCATAGTTTTTTTTGGCAATTCTTCCTTCCCTATCGATGAAAAATGTTGCGGGAAGCGCAATAACTCCATATTTACTGGAAGCCTTTCCCGAAGCATCATGTAGATTTAAATAGGTGATCCCAAAAGCTTTTACGAAATTTCGCGCATGTCCTTCATCGTCCATTACATTGATGCCTATAAAAACCACATCTTTTTCCTTGTATTCCTGCCATGTACTTTCGAAAAATGGCATTTCTTCTTTACAAGGACCGCACCATGATGCCCAGAAATTTATCATGACTGGTTTCCCTTTGAACTGAGTTAAATCAATGTTTTGATCTCCATCGAGTGATGGAAGAGAAAAATTTTTTGCAAGTTGTTTATCTGACTTAGCCTCTGCTTTGTCTTCACCCCTCTCGCACGATGAGAACAATATTGTAGTACTGATCAACATTAATATTATGAAAGGATGTTTCATTTTTTCTTCCGTTTTTATGTTAACTGAATTGACAATGAATAAAAATCACATTCAAATACTTAAAACGTAAAAAGCCAAATAAGCTAATATTGCCGAAACAGGAAGAGTTATTACCCATGCTAATAACATCTCTGAAACAGCTTTCCATCCAATCATTTTTACTCCATGTTTGAGCCCTATTCCTATTATAGCACCACTTGATACTTGTGTTGTTGATACAGGTAGCCCGAATCTTGCTGCTACTCCCACCAATAGTGATGTAGTGAGGTTGGCCGCGAGCCCTTCATGATGATCCATTTGAGTGACTTTCCTAGAAAGGGTTTCTGTTACCCTAAATCCCCAAACATAACTGCCTGCTCCCATTGCAATTGCGATAATCAAGAATGTCGTATTTATATAAACCTCTGAACTAATATAATATATGCCGAGTGCCAAGGCGGCTATTTTTGGAGCGTCATTTAGTCCTCTGGCAAAACATGTCATCCCAGCTGAAAGCCAATGTAGTATATCCAATACCTCAAATTTTTTAGACAATGAAGCAGTTTCCATGCAGGCATTTTTCGTATCAACCTTGATACTTGCTTGATCAATGGATTCGACCATAGCTAGCTGGCTACCTGAACTAGATTTTTGAAGACTAGGCTTATATATAACCCTTGGGTTGGTTTCAAGGCAAACACAATATTTTTCAGCCCACGAAGAAGCAAAACGAATCAGTGGAAAAAATAACCAGCATATCCCTACAGCAGCTATAGGACTAAATGCTAATGGTATGAAGATCTTTTTTGCCAAACTAGCCCACATTATATCATTAATGCTAAAAGCGGCCAGGGCGGCACCTACAAAGGAGCCAGTAATTGAGTGTGTGGTTGATACTGGGAGTCCAGTCCTGGTTGCAAAAGATACCCAAACTAGAGCACCCAATGTAACCGCTAGAGGAAACATCTCATTAAGATTATATGGTGATTTTACTATTCCTCCCGGGGAAAAGGTTTTTACCATAGCAAGAGCAAAAAAAGCTGAAATTATAGCACCGGCTATAGTCCAAATCGTTCCCCAGACTACTGCCTTTTTGTAATCCGAAACACCACTTCCGACTAGTGTTGCGATTCCATTTGCTACGTCATTACCTCCGTTTGCAAATGATAACAGTATTACCAGTAGTGTGAGTGCGGCGATTATCATCTCTTTAAATTTTTATTCTTTTTAATATTTCTTCTTCCCTAATATCTCTAATCGTGTCAATGTCTCTAAGCGTTTCTAAAAGTTGATACTCATGGTTTCTTCTCGTTAGCTTATTCAATGTTTGATGTAGTACGTGTTTCGTACTCCATTGTATTCCATAAAAAATCTCGTGGATGGTCTTGTTTAAGCCTATGAGGTAGTATCCACCATCTTCCGAAGGTCCCAACACCACTTCTGTTTTCGAAAGAGATTGAAATGCCCTGGAAATCAGATCAATTGAAATCTCCATGCAGTCTGTTCCAATTATTATCGCCTTGTTATAACCCTGGGAAAAAACGGTATCAAAAGCATTAGCCATTCTATTGCCCAGTGAATCACCATCTTGTGGGATCAATTCATAATTTTTGTTATTCAGCCAATTTATTATATCCCTTTTTTTGTTTGGTGGATCAAAAAAGAGCGTAAGATTATAGCTATTTGATTTAATAACCTTATCGATGATAGACTTAGCCAAGAATGAGTATATTTCTGCTGCATTCTCATTCCCTATATCCTTTGCTAATCGTGTCTTTACATGTCCCGGTTCTGGGTATTTTATAAAGACGATTAGGATATCTTTTTTCTTGTATTGGGATATTTTAAAAGTTACTCCTTTTACGCATCATACTCTTATTAACAACAACTGCTCCCAGAACTGCTATCTGTTCCATTACAACAATCAAAGTTTTCATCTGCTGTCCTCTGTGGATCAGTAATTATGAACATGCCCTGATAAGGTGGTTTTGATAGTTTCCGAGCTGTGTCTGTACATATTTCAACTGCTTCATTTCTAGGAAATATATGTCCTTCTTCATCAATAATTGCCTTAAGTGGCCCGAGGTATATTGCCTCCTGGCCTATGTATACACAACCAGCGCTCTTTTCAAATTTAAAGCCTCGAACAGTAATTGAAAAGAATCTGTAGTTTTCTATGGTTTTCCAATAGGTTTTGTTGAGAATATGTAATCCATAAAATCCAGCTTGTTCTAAATTGGAAATAAATTGTTCTTCGGTTAAGGCACCAGCTATACATTCTCCCCAGAGTTGCTCATTTGTTACTATATGATCTGGGACCTCGTTTTCTGAAACAATGTCTGAGATAACTATTCTTCCGTGATCATTCAGGATGCGCCACATCTCAGAGAACACCTTTTTCTTATCGGGTGACAGATTGATAACACAATTTGAAGTAATTAGGTCAGCTGATTTATCTTCAATTGGTAATTCTTCTAAGAACCCTTTTCTAAATTCCACCACATCGTATCCAAGGTTCTTCTTAACAATTGGATTACATTCATTTGCAACGGTTAGCATCTGATCTGTCATGTCAATTCCAATAACTTTGCCCGTGTTTCCTACCTTTTTTGCGGCGATGAAACAATCTATACCGGCTCCGGAACCCAGATCTACCACAGTTTCACCAGTACCAATGTTGGCAATATTCATCGGGCTTCCACACCCGTAAAATCTATCTATAACGCCTTTAGGTATATGACTAATGTCTTCTGTAGGATAACCAGTTGGACAGCATAATTCCTTCTGGGGTTCCTCTGCTGCTTTACCATAAAATTGTCTAACGAGTTGCCTTGATTTGTCTATATCAAACGTTAGAACGCAATTGGAATGAGATAGCTCAATATTGAAATCAGAGTAATTCTTTGTATTGGCGTTTCCATTACCATTTGATTCATTCGTACCACATGATACTGCCCCTTCACCCATACCTAAAAATACAGTAGGTGCGTCAAATCCGGATCTGTTATTAAATTCTCTTACCTTCTCTTCGGTAAGTTCAAATAATGTTGATTTGATTATGTATTCATGGAGATCGGAGTAAGGATCGGGTCCATCTATATCACCCTGACCAAATGTAGCAGCGGTGTAAAAATAAGTATGCTCAAGATCACCTCCCCCACATAAAAATTTAATGTAGCAGTTATTACATTTAGACTTATTCTGAACGGTGGCGTTTCTAAACATCTTAAAAACGGGGCTTTTTTGCCAGATTTCTTTTATTGAATTTTCTTTTATATTTCCTGAGCTCAGTCCCTTTACATTTGCAAATGCAGCGGATGGATAGACCTCTCCGTCGGAATAAACGCAAAGGCTATCCCAGCATGCATTACTGAGATCGAATTTCGTAAATTTTCTGGATTTCAGCTTACCCTTTATCGATTCGAAATTGTCTATCGTAATTCCTAGATCATCTGCTGTCTTTTTGACTTCTTTAACTACTTCAATTAGTTCGTATGTCGGTAATACTAGGTCTTTACCACCATTGTTTATCCTGCCTCTTTGATGCAGCCATAGAAGATGGTGGTTTTTGACACCTAGGGAAGCTAATAACTTAGTAATATTTGGGAGATCTTCTGCATTCGAAGAAGTTACAACTGTTGTCACTGTCGGATTTAGTCCCGCTTTTACTGAGGTCCTAATTCCCTGAATTATTTTTCTGAAAGAGCCTTCTCCCCTTATTAAATCGTTTGCTTCTGCTGTAGAACCATCCAGACTTATCTGTGGCTTTAGGCGATTTCTGCCTACCTCTAGAAGTTGATTCAAATAATTTCTTCTATTAAAAAACATTCCGTTTGTCAAAACTATTAGTTCTGAGTGTTCATCTCGAGTAACGTATTCAATTAAGTCGAAAATATCCTGTCTTATAAAGGGCTCGCCGCCTGTGAAATAAAACCTGAATGCTTCGAGCTCCTTTGCTTCATCGATAATCCTCTTAATTTCCTCAGTCTGTAATCCCTTATCTTCCCATGGTCCGGAACTAACTAGGCAGTGCGAACATTGCAAATTGCATGAGTTGTTTGTATGGATCCAAAGTTCATTTAAGTGATCAGGTTTCAAATATTCAGTTCTGCCTTTGTATGGTGCTCGTACGAAGGGATTAGAAGATAAAAATTTTTCTCTTAACGCGTCCTTTATAAATGAATCAAGGTGAACCCATGATTTAGCAGTGCCAAATCCGAACTCAGATGAATATTGCTTAACCAGGTCGTTGAGGTTTCTCTTTCCGTCTATATAGCTAATGATTCTAGAGCCTCTGAAATCGGTACCGATCCAGTTTGGTCCATCAGGGTCAATCAGGATGTGAATATTATTCAAATTAATATCGGAATAGGGTGGAGCATGAAAAATTGATCTTTCAGATAGTTCCATTTTAAGAACCCCCTAATTTTATTATCTATTATTTATCCTTCATATAATTTAGATAGATCTATCATTCATATAGCGTTATTTATTTAGTTAATAATATACTCTGACATATCTAGGAATTTAAGAATGAATTTTAAAATCTTTCGTACTTTTCTTCTAGTTGTTTTGTTAGGGAATTCAATACTACTACAATCCAAATCAATTACATTTATATATTTGCCCTTCGTAATCCTCTTGAACAACTCCGAATGAATTCAATAAACGACGAATTTACCTTCCCTATTATAAACTACTAACACTAGGTTTCTAAGTATACCAAGATGATGTAAAACTTGAGGGTGTTTTTTCCCGATTTAATTAGAAATTGTTGAAACTGATAATTTACAGCTAATCAGACAATCCAGTATTTCTAATCTAATCCCATCTCCCAAGGCTTAGAGTACCATTTCCACATGCCTTCGTATCAAAATTATTCGATAACATGTGTCAATAAGATGGTATAATGGTTGTTTTTTAACTGTAAATTGAATTAATCAAGGCTATCTTTTAAAATTTGATTTTAAAAGTGAAATATTTTCTAATTCGATGAAATTGGGTTAATTAGGTTTCAAATTTATGTGCAAAAACTACATCTAAATCACTTAAAGTAAAGAATTAACAAAGTTAAAGTAAATTCTGAGGAAATCAGGAATAAAGGCTATAGAATGAAGATTATATTTAATTATACAAGTAGATTAGATACCATATCTAATAATTGTGTTTCAATGATTGTTGTATTTCTCGAAGAATGTTAGTACTTTATCTTAGGTGTTGTATTAGCTAAAATAACATTTTGAATTAGTTATATATTATATGTATCTAAAATCACTTATTATTTTATATCAAAATCACAAGTTAATTGATTTTATTAAATATTTGTAATTAACATTACCATAAAATTTGTAAATATAAAGGAAATTATCATGTTAAGGGCTATAATATTCGATTTTGATGGTGTTATTGTGGATGCGGAGCCCATACATTTAAAAGCATTTCAGCAGGTTTTGAATGCTGAAGGAATTAATTTGTCGGAGAATGATTATTACGATAGGTATCTTGCACTGGATGATAAAACGCTTTTTGAATCCATATTTAAAGATAGCAAACTGATTCTTGGGAGATCAATTATAGCGGATTATATGAAAAGGAAATCAAATTTATATAATCAGATAATAAGGAATAGTATTAGGATATTCCCAGGAGTAGTCGATTTTGTAAATGGTGTGAACGAAAGATTCGTATTGGCAATAGGTTCAGGCGCATTAAGAGACGAAATTGAATATATTCTTGATCAGATAGGAATTAAGGACAAATTTGAGGCTATTGTAAGCGCCGAGGATGTTGAGAAATGTAAACCCGATCCGGAAGTGTTCATAAAAGCTTTGGAGAATATCAATTCTGACTACATTACAGGGCAAAATAAAATAAATCCAAATGAATGCTTGGTTGTTGAGGATTCAATTGCTGGCGTAAAGGCTGCCGAGGCTGCTGGCATGAGATCCCTTGCTATAACTAATTCTTATCCAATAGAGAAATTAAATGAGGCCGATTTAGTATATAACAGTTTAAAAGATGTAAATATAGAGGATATAGAGAATCTTTTTAAAGACCAATAATGAAAAGGTTTTCTAATTGGAAGAATTAACTAACGAATTCAATTTAGCTTGCAACGGGTTTCTACTTTCAATGACAGGCCCAATGAGTGTCATTGCCGTAGGGTGTCACGTAATTTGTTGACAGAAGCCTTAGAATAATTTTAAAGTTTGTGAAATATTGCAGATATGTTATACGTGTGATATATAAATTTGGCTAAAAATCATTCACTCCATCTAAAAAATTTAATTCTACCCCAACCCGCAAATTTTTTTATACGCCTTCGTTCATGATTTTCTTAACGCAATTTTCGGAATACCATTTAATCCTTTTCCAAAGTAAAAGGATCGAAACCAAACAAATAACTTTAAGATATAGTTCTAACTATCTAAAATAACTCAAAAACATCAGATAATTTTGAAACTTCATAATCCGGAATATAATTCTCAATTTGAATTGTTTCCTCGTGTCTATTAATCCATATTACATCCATGCCAATCGATTTAGAGCCAATTACGTCTGCGAAGAAATTATCTCCTATGTAGATTGCCTCAGCGGGCGTAATATCAATTAGACTCAGGACCTCGTTAAAGATTTTTGGATCAGGTTTTCTCCACCCAACTTCCACAGATATAACTATTTCTGAAAAAAAATGTTTAATGTTAAATTTTGAAAGAAGCGTATATGCAGTGGGAGAATGGTCAAAATTGGAAACTATGGACATTTTATAATTTTTTTCCTTTATCATGTTTAATACCCTTCTGTTCTCTTCGGGGAATTCCATAGTACTGGCTAGACTATTCATATGAGCTAAGACCATGGCATCAACTAATTTAGTGTGATTAGAATTAACTTCGATATTGAGTTTATTTAGTAGTAATTTGAACCTCTCTCGGTTGTGATATTCTTTATTATCTTTTTGTTTTAGTTCTTGAAATTCATTAAAACTTTCTACGAATGAATCGTGAAATTTACCAATGGGATAGGGTTTATAATGCTCTTTAAATACTTTATAAACAGGTAAAAAGGTTGATCTGATGTTTTGTCCATCAATAGTTAGTTCGGGTAAGCGTGAACGATTAAAGTCAATCAGGGTATCAAAGAGATCAAATATAACAGTTTTATATTTCTTCATTTTGCGAGAATTATTAATATTAGGAGAATTGATTTCAAGAATTTAATTGTCAGGAAGTTTAATTGTTTGCCCTCTCAAGCACAACTTCAATCATCTTATCATGCAATCCAAGCGGTTCTGTTACTCTAAATGAAACCTCAGGATGATTTCTGGCTACTTCTTTTACCATATTTGGGATATCTTGCTTTGAGTGCCTACCTGGGGATAGAAAGTACGGATGAACAATTATTTCATCTGCACCTTGAGCAACACAAGCTTCAAATGCCTCCGAAATCGTAGGATCTGCAAGTTCCATATGCGAGTAGCATATTATATCGAAATTACACTTAATATTATTTTTTAACATTTTGGTAACTTCAATCAACATTTCATTTGCTTCTTTTACAACACTTCCATGATCAACCAGGATCAAAGCTCTTTTCTTCTTATCCATTTTTTATTTAATCTAGTATCGAATTAGTGATTATTTGATATTATAAATGATCTATGATACACAATGAATCTTATGTTCTGTATTCTGCATCATACATCCTTACTAATGTTCAATAGCATTTAATTTCATGGTCTCTAATAGGATCTCCGCAGATCTGAAAAACTCCTCGAGGACCAAATACTCATTAACGGTGTGTAATTCGTACATACCAGTGCCTAAATTTGCGCACTCAATTCCCATTTGATTGAAGAAATTCGCATCACAGCCCCCCCCCGCTTGTATGAGATTTGATGCCATGGCCCAAGTTGTTTACGGCGCGGTTAACCATATGCGTGATTTCTGATTCTTCTGAAAGATCCATTTTGTCGTAACTCCTTTCAGAATGTTCTTCGTAACTAGCTTTGTGTTTAACATCTTCTATGACGATTTCGTAGTTTGACACTGTACTACGAACACAGTTTCTCATGTGCTCCTTCTGTGAAATTAGTTTGTCCTCATTATGACTTCTTACTTCACCGATAATTCGAACAAGGTTAGGAATTATATTAGTTGCTGTTCCACCTTGGATATTCCCTATGTTTGCGGTGGTTTCATGGTCAATTCTACCTAGTCTCATTTTGGAGATTGCTTCACTTGCTATTTGAATAGCGTTTATCCCATTTTCTGGACATAGGCCTGCGTGAGCTTCCAGACCATAGATTTTGAATTCGAGTCTTTCCGCTGATGGGCATCGTAAGACAAGTCGAGATGGTGTGCTACTGTCTAGCACTATTCCGTGTTTTGAACTGAATTTAGAAATGTCAATATGCTTTGCGCCAAGTAGGCCTATCTCTTCACAGATCGTGAAAGCTATTTCGATATCTCCATGAGGGATATTTTTCTCTTTTAAGGTTCTTATTACTTCAACTATTACTGCCAAACCACTCTTGTCGTCGCTTCCAAGAATTGTTGTACCATCACTCTTAATAAGCCCATTATCTACGCTTGGTTTTATTCCCTCTCCCGGTCCGACTGTGTCCATATGAGCCGATAGAAAAAATGGTCGAGCATTTCGCTTATTGCCATTTATCCTTACTATTAAATTCCCCGTGTTTCCATTTACCTTCTCACCCGCGTCATCAAAGAAAGATTCACCACCTAATTGTTCCATGTCCGTTTTTAATCTTATTGCAACTTCTTTTTCTTTTCTAGATGGACTGTCAATTTTGATTAGATCCAAGACGTGGTCAGTCATTCGCTGTTTATCGATCATATATATCACTCCGATTTCTTATTTTTATATTTAATGAAATTATAACTAAAATAGGATTAATGATTCAATCTACATTTCTTATTAAAATACCTCTTTATACGCGATATGCGCTAATAAGTTTTTTTTACTTGATAATTCCCTTGAGCTTGCTACAGGGTTTACTTTTTCCTGTTATTGCTATAGATGTTACATCGTCTGAAGACAATTAGTTAGACTTTCAATGTATCTTATCCCCAAACCTCTTAGAGAAAAAATGGTTTAAACGGGCATTCAAAAAAATAATGAATTTTCTCGAAATTTACTCATCCGTCATCCTCGAATGTTCCCCAATTAATAGTTTCGAGGACGAGCTTAATCGGGGATCCATCGTTTAATATTTTATTTTCTTTGTCTTGATACATACTTCGATAAACTCAGCATGAAACGAGAAACAAAAATCAAGGGCTGACAAAAAATTAGGATTTATTAAATCAATTCCTACAGCTAAAAATATTTAGCTTTTATTAACTGATGCCGAATCTTCATATCCTTTGATTCGGTTAAATCTTTTTTTAACGCTTCCGGAATTGATTTTCGCAATTTTTTGAATGCCCATTTAAAATCTACAAATTCTGTCCCCGAATTACGTAACATCTGCAGCGATGACAATGTAGATTGCTCCGTCACCTTTAACGGAGTTTATCCTGAGGCATCGAAGGGCTCAGGATTTCTCGCAGTGACCGCTAGAACTTTCGGCTCCTAAGAAGATACGCTGAAGCTTGCCGCGGGGGAGCTTCATTTCAGAACTACTCAAATGCTTCTTCAATCAATTGATGATTTCGTGTGAAATACCTTCTAAACCTTAGAGTTGTGAGTATTAAGGAAGAAACCGCTACAGAAAACGCAATCATATACATTATTATTATTTGATATTTTACAGCTATAATGGGAGAGGTACCAGATAGTATTTGCCCAGTCATCATACCCGGAAGTGAAACTATACCAACCACCATCATTGAGTTAATTGTTGGTATCATCGCAGCTCTCATGGCTGCTTTCATACATGATGAAGCAGCCTTCTTTGATGTCGCTCCTAGTGCAAGATAGGCCTCGATCTCCGTCCTTTTGTTTTTAATTTCCGAGTCAATTCTTTCCACAGCCAGTGTTGCTGCATTCATGCTGTTTCCTATTACCATTCCGGCAAGTGGGATGAGATAATATGGTTCATACCATGGTTCTATTTGAAGAATTATTTGTGTTGCCACTAAAATACTTACCCCCGATCCGGCCGTTATGGCTATGCCTATTAAGTATGGTAGTTCTTTAGTCTGCTTCTTTTGCCTTCGGGTAACTGTAATTGATGCTACAATAATCATTAGGGCGATGAAACTCAGGATTAAATACCAGTTGTCAAGCGAAAAAATGTATTTAAGCACATAACCGATTGCGATTAGTTGAATTAATGTTCTAATTGCACCAACAATTAATTCACCTTCCAACATTAGATTTTGCCACCTGGAAAGACCTACCACAATTAAAATCAGTCCTAGCCCTATTAGCAAATCAAAGGAGTTGATGTTTATTAGAGAGTAATTGAATTGTTCCATAATTGTCCTCCTATTCTGGTAGTGATTTTTGGTTATCTAAAAAATCTTCTTATAGTTGTTCATTTATGATAGCTCCATCTTGAATATCGATGATCTGTCCACCTAAGAGTCTTGCATACTCTAGTTGATGTGTGACCATAATAATTGTAAGGCCATTGACCTTGCTCAATTCCATAATAGATTCTAATAGTCTAGTTGCGGAACTGTTATCAAGGGCCGAAGTTGGTTCATCTAGTAGAAGCACGTCTGGCTTATTCAGTAGCATTCTCGCAATATTGACGCGCTGTTTCTCACCAATCGAAAGCTCAGATGCCTTGCGGATTAGAAAGTTATTATTAAGCCCGGATAATTTCAGTACGTGCTTAAGTTCTGCATCGTTGGGGGGTGAATTAATAGCACCGATGTCATAAGGGGCCATTAGATTGTCTTTGACAGTACCATTAAAAATTACGGGTATTTGGAAGACCAATCCAATTTTTTTCCTGAGATTTAAAATAGGAAGTTCTGTTATATTGTGTCCATCGATCAATATCTCTCCTGATGTAGGATCATCCATTCTATTAATCAGTCTTAGAAGTGTCGTTTTCCCACTTCCCGAAGGACCAAAAAAGATGTATCTCTTGCCGCCAATTATTTTAAGGTTGACGTTTTTTAATATAGTTCTTTCATTCTTAACCTTACATATATTTATGAGTTCTATCTTTGTTATCTTCATTGAGAAGCGTTACATCTTTTATATTATGTAACAGTTGAATTTTGAATATATGGGGATGAATTAATTTCGATAATAATATCTGCGAATCCTTGTCTGAACTATTTAGCTTTATTTAAATGCTGCAGTAGGGCATTTATTCCAGCTTGTGATACAATCCTATCTTCTTCAACTGAACCAGAACTCGAGCCAATGCCTCCAACTGCATAGCCATCGATGAAAATTGGAAGACCACCTCCGAAAATCATGAATCTACCACTGTTGCTTACATGTATGCCAAAGGCTGGCTTACCTGCTCCTGCCATTTCAGCATACTCATGTGTTCCCTTTCTAGTTCCTGCGGCAGTAAAAGCTTTATTAATTGCGACATCAATGCTTGTAATTTTAGCCCCATCCATTCGATAAAATGCAAGTAAATTACCGCCATCATCTACGACCGCTATATCCATATCGACCCCTAATTCCCTTGCCTTTGCTTCTGCCTCATGAATTATTATTTTGACATCTTCTAAAGTAAGTTTAGGAACTTTAATCATCTCTTGTTACCTCATATTGCTTTTTAGTTTAATACTTATAAATTTTACAAGATATTAATAATTTTGAGACCTTTATAGGTAATTTAATCAAGAACTGAAAATTGAAGAAGTCATATGAATAGTATCAAAAATAATCTAAATTTGAGGCTCAGTGATCATTCAGATGTCGGTATATTTGGGACAGGTAAATTTACGAACATACTTGTTATTAATCCGATGATAACAAAGATAACAATTGAGGCTATAACTACTATTACTGTATAACCTAATGCTTTCTGTCTGGGCGATTTCATCAAAATTGGGAGCCCGAGATATAGCAGATAAAGACCGTAAATAGCAGCAATTATTCCAACAAAACCAAGCACTGGAATAATGCCAAAGATACCTCCTAACCAACCTGGAGTGCTGGAATAAGCAGCTACCTTCAAACCCTGGTGTCTGCTATTCTCTCCACCAAAAGACGGTGCTAGAAGATCAATAATAATTGCCAAAACATAAACTCCAATTAAAGCTAACACAAAACTCACTATCATTTGGACTATTGCAGAACCTATAGGTACTCGAAAAGTGCCCATACCAGGCAAGGTAATTCCAACGAGAGAAGTGCCTATAAATGAGGCGATAGGTCCAATAGCGGCTAGGGGTATAATATAGTTTCGATAAAAATCACTAGTTTGTATTGCTTCACCATCTATCGCAGGCCATTCTTGCTTTGGTTTTAGTATTATGTTTTTAGCCCTTTCTGTTAGGTTCACGAGATAAATTCCTTGTAACTGTATTTAAAAGTCTTAAATAAAGCTATCGGGTGTTTATTAAACTCATGCCTCTATGATATGACAGTTAATAAATCAAGTCAATAAGACTTTTATTTCAATACAAAATTGTAGCGGAGGTCTTTAGACCTCCATTATTTGTCACTGAACTTTGTTCAGTATAAGCCCTTCGGCCCTTCGATTACAATCAGGACTCAACTCAGGCTCCGTGAGAGATTTAACTAAAGGATTTCTCAGTCCTTTCAGTCCTTCGCAATGACGCATCGGTAACCCTATAGCAAGCTACAGGGAATTAGCTAGTTCAAGGAAAAATCAATGAGTAGGATAGTATTATTACAAGCATTAACAATTGTAGTATTTATCAAATCCCTTGGCATCCTACCCGCTATTGCTGGTAATCCTCCTGGCATTTTGCATTCAACGCTCCTAAATGGTGTAAAACTTGATTACAAGGCAGGGGAATTCTGGATTGACCGTTTCACAGCACTATTTCTTCCTGGACCTTCTAAAAAGTCTAAAACCATATATGGCTATAATCCCGATGACGGGGGTGAGTTATATGCAACGCTTACAGACGAATCAGGAGGAGTGCTAACACGCTTCGACTTTTTTGCTGAGAAGAAAGAACCCCTATTCTGGATTGTGCACAACTACAAGGTAACAGAAAATAAAATTGGCAATCAACATAGCGGAAAACGTGTGAGATTGTTTATAGGAAAGTACAACCTCAATTTCTTTGTAGAAGGAAAACAGTTCTATCGCTTTCCGTTCGAAGTATCTGTATTGCAATCTGAAGACCCCATCTTACCCCTGGATGTCCATATGCTTGAGGGAGACTGGAATAATCTGGGCTATTTGTTTTATGCAGATGCAAATCCTGAGCAGAACTTAGTTTGGAAGGTTTGGCTCAGAAATATAGGGCGAGACGGAAAGGAATACAAGAAGATAAAGGCTTTTGCAGAGTTGTATCAGGGTAAGAAATTAATTGCGGTATCTAACAAAGGCTAAACCCAGAATGTTTTTCCAGAATGGATCCGATATGAATTTAATCTCAATTTCTCAGGGGCTCCGGCGAAAGACAAACTCAAAGCCAAGGATATTCTTGCAAATGATGGAAGCTATACGCTTAAGATGACAATTGACGGTAAGCCATATGGCACTTGGAAATTCGAGGTAGTTGATGGAAAACCTAGTTATACAGACCGAAAAGTCCGTGGAAAAACCGACCCGTTAACTTTTATTGAAGGGGGACACGACGCCTGGTGGTATACCAAGGAGTGACCTGTTTAAGACCCCTGCTAGATCTAAAGAAAAAGGGGTAGAGTAGAGAGCAGGATACCACACTCGTAGGCCTAACCTAACAGTTGCCGTCCCTTTCGTCTGACTGTGTCTCACTAGCCAAACCATAGCAGCCTTGGTCTGCCCTCCCTCATCAAACCGTGCATACGGTTTTCCCGTACATGGCTTTCCGATGTTCTTCATCGTCCGGTATTACGTCATCTTCCTTTGACTTGGCCTTACGATGGAGTTTCCTCCGTAGTGTCCTGATCATCTTCGGGGTTGATAGCTCCATGGCAATCCCCTGATCCTCCACTCTTCGGTTACACGAACAAAGCAGGGTCCATTCCCTCGGGCCAGGATATATTGTCCTAAACCCTCAAACGGTACTATGAACCCATCCGACTTCCGTTACGGCCAGCACCCATTTCACCTAACGCTTATAGCGTGCTGTTGGCCTCTGATCGCCTCTGCAACGACCCACCACTCAGCCCACATTATCTGCTGCTGCATATATCAAGTACCAAACAAAGTACTCCTATACCTTGACAGAGTTTGCGAGAATGCTTTCAGAAACAGTTCTTGAGAGAATTAGCCTTGTTGGCCTGCTTGGTTGTACACACTACAATGTGTCTAAAGCTAGAGCACCCGATTATCAATTGCTCCTATTTTAACCGGACGGTACTGATAATAATTATTGAATAGTCATATATGCATTTAATGCGATTTTTTAAAAATTTAAAATTATCATGAATTGCAATTTGATGAATTAAGTTATATTTTTAATACTCTCTGAAGAATTTCGATAGGTGATATAAGATAGATGAGTTACAATGCGGCTAGAAGAAATGAGATTCGGAATCAGAATATAAGGCATGTGGGGGAGTTAGTTAAGGTATATGATCCCAACAAAAAGACTGTCATTCTCCTTCCGGGAGGTATGGGGTCACAGCTTGAAAGGACTGTAAAACCCTATAAAGAAAATAATCCCGCTCCATTTAAAAAATATGAGACCGTTTGGATTGATATTGGTATTATTTTCGATTTTGATGCCCTAACAGTTGAAATTCAAAAGAATGGTAGAGACAAAGGTAGTCATATAATTATTCCGAATGGACCACTTCGGTTCTTTATTAATCCTTATGACGAAACTGAAAAGTTCTTCCGAAACAACGGCTACAACTATACCGTTTATGGGTTCGATTGGCGGAGACCAACGAGCGAATATGCAGCATGGTTACATGACTTTTTACGTAGATTTCGGGATGGAGTGATTGCAAGATTTAAAGATGATAAAACAAAAAACCCACTCACTAAGACGACACTTCTTTGTCATAGTCAGGGTGGGTATGTCGCTAAGGTTTTCCTACACCGTGTTTTCAATAAAAAGACGAAGGCTAAGAATGTGAGTAAATGGATGGAGCAACTGATTACGGTTGCAACTCCATTCTATGGTAATTCGACACATATCAACCGCTACTACAAGGGTGTGGACGGATTAAACCTGATTTATGGAACAAAAAAAATCGCAAGCATCTCAGGTACACTCCCTGCACCTTACATTTTATTGTTTCTGGACAAACAGATCTACAATAAGGACGGAGCAAAACTAGGGCTGAACAGATATCCTGTTAGAGATGCCGACAATGATAGCGTTGAAGTAGATCCATATGCTTCTACAACATTTAGTCGATACCCAGATTGGGTAAATAAAGATTTTCTCAGAAAGGCTAAATCTCTGAGAAAAACGTTGGCTAAAGAGCTTCCTCAGGCGGTCATGGATCGAGTTTTTCATATTCGATCCGGTAAAAATAAAGAAACATGGATAGAGAAATTTTGGACTGACATCGATGGGAGTAATTTCAATCCTGAAAAGGATCCGCTGCCAATAACAGGTAAAGACGGACCAGGTGATGGAACCGTCCCTTTTTGGGCTGCTCGATTAGCTCAAACTCCAGATTCACAAATTTACAACCTTAAAATGGCAAAAGATCATATGTCCTTGCTAGAACATGAAGAAACACTTAAGGCTGTTCAAAGAATTATAGAATCGGGTGTTTGTCCTAGGCAGATCAAGGCTCAAGATAAATATCTTGGAGTACCGCGGGCTTCAAGGAAAAAGATGGAAGAATTCCTATTGCGTGTGAAAAAGAAACAAATTAAGATCAAGGATAAATCGTCAACTGATGCTAAAGTCTGGAGAAGGATTATTGAGGAGGCATCTCTATGTTAAGGCTCAAACAATATTCTGTTTTGATAACGTATTTGTTGTTAGTTGTTACGTTTTCAGCTTGTAAAACCAGGACGGTTAAACCCATTGAGCCAATATTAGTACCACCGACATATTCCCAAAAACTTGTAGTAAAAAATAGTACACCTGAGGATATATTTGTGTTTCCTGCCCCTGGTACGATTGGTACGCCATTGATTATTCAACCAGGCAATTCTATAAATTTAGATTTTATTGTAAATCGTTTAGCAGTTTTGGATGAAGATGGTAATCCACTTGAACACACCTGGGATGCTGAGATTCATGATGAAAATAATTTCATCGGCATGAGGGATCCTGATGGATTATTGCTGATTAAAACTAAGGAAGGTGAACTATGGGAATATCGTATCTCATTGGGTGATTGCTGGTTCCAAAATAACCCGCCATCCGTACACCACCAGATCGAAATTAAGGAAGATGAACCCGATTTAGGAATTCCCTCACTTATACTTTGTGATTAAAAGTCCTGAAAATCAGAATAATAAGTTTTTATAATACATATATGAATAAAGAATGGAGTCAAAGTTTACGTATTTATCTCGAGTATATCGAGAGGAAAATAATATCAAAATCGTGGAGTAGAATAAATAAGCGTTCTCCTCAAACGGATCCTATAGAGCATTTCGAAGGAGAATCTGGGTGGTGGATTACATTAAATGACCATAATGGAAATGTATTGTATAGACAAAGTATAAAGAATCCTTTACGCGCCCATAAAGAAGTATTTGCTTATGACAAAGAAGAAGGGGTTAGCTGGGAGCTACCTGATAGACCCGAAATGCAATGGAATTTCACAATTCTTTTACCGGATATTCCTGAAGCGACCAGTATGTCTATGTATGGAAGTTTGGATGAACTAGAGGATGCTTCGGGGCCATCAAAGGAAATTTTCACCATAGAACTTAGGGTCGAGGAATTGAGGGAAGAGATAAACGCGTTCATGATGGCTCGCGATGC
Organism: Desulfobacterota bacterium AH_259_B03_O07; assembly: GCA_027717645.1. GTDB lineage: Bacteria > Desulfobacterota_D > UBA1144 > Nemesobacterales > CSP1-2 > JALLOG01. The sequence goes on along the minus strand of JALLOG010000004.1, from coordinate 1,969 downwards.
AGGGGAGGGCGGAGTTATTAGTACAGAAAAGATCGTTGATAAGGGGCAATCCTCTGAGTGTTGGAATATTGTGTTGTTGTCGGAGGGATATCATGGGGATGAACTTGCCACTTTTCATGAACATGCAGGTAGTTTTGTTAACAGACTAAGAAGGTTTACTCCATTTGATGAGTTGTGGGATTTTATAAATATCCATCTAATAAATGTAGCTTCAATAGATAGCGGAATGGCAGATCCAAATGATCTGGATGATAATCCGAGAACGTTCTTCGATGCGCGTTTTTACAATTTTACTATCAATGACCGTCTAATAGTTGATGATCAGAATTTAGCTCAGCGAGTAGTCAACCAGCCTATTCCAGAATTTGATTTAGTGATGATGATAATAAATACCCCACTTTTTGGAGGATCTGGTGGGAGGGTTTCTGTATTTTCATCACATCCGCTATCTTCGAAAATTGGAATACATGAAATCGGACATACCGCATTCGGATTAGCTGACGAATATGAGTTTCCAGGGAGCAACGGTCGCATTGGGGAGATTTACGATGGTCCTCCTCGATCAGAACCAAATATAGCGACGTCAATACTCGTAATTTTAGCCCCATCCATTCGATAAAACGCAAGCAAATTCCCACCATCATCTACAACCGCTATATCCATATCAACCCCTATTTCTTTTGCCTTTTTCTCGGCTCCCTTAAGAGTTATTTTAGCATCTTCTAAGGTAAGTTTAGGTACTCTAATCATCTAGTTTTACCCCTTAGCTCTTAATAATTTTGTTTTGTCTAACATTGCAATGCATGATAATTTCATTTACTTATACCGAAATTTGGCTTAAGTAAATTTTATGTTTCTTTTGAAGTACGCGAATGAAGTCTATGATAAGACAGCCACTGGTTTAAGTCAACATAAAGAGCTCAGGGATGAAGTTTTGTTGCTTGAATGAATTGGAGGTGTTGTGGTCCGAAATTAGAGTTTTTTTAAGTCCCCATAGATAATCAATCCATTAGTTCAAGAGTCTCTTCAAACTCCTCTGCCATGCCTGGATGACCATGTTTATAAGCGGCTTCTATTCCCTTTTTATAAGCCTCTTTTGCCTCTTGATTTCTTTCTAATTTCAAGAGTGCTTCTCCCAGCAATCTATATGCCGCTCCCTCATCATCTTTTAGACTCAAGTATATTGAAATTTCCTCAGTCGCTTCTTCGAATTTACCCAGTTTAAAGTATTCGTTGGCTAGTCCGTATCTGTTCAGAGGATTATTTGGATTTTTCTCAATAAGTGCTTTAAGGGTTTCGATTTTGTTAGTTACCATTAATCATCTCCGATTTTGAGCTATTTTAGATCACAACTGATAGAATGATATATGATTATGAGAGTGTAAATACAGACCTCATTAATGTATAAATTCAGAATACTTCATGTATAAATATTACCATTTGATAAATAAAATTTGTTGACATAAGTTTCTTGATGGTGATAAAATATAACTAAGTTAAAAAATAATTATTAAAGGGAGGATCATCATGATTAAACATATTTTTTTGAAGGCGGTGTTAATAGCCTTTTTTCTAATCATGGGTGTGGTTTTAATAAAGCCTACCCAATCTTTTTCCCAAGGGAATGAAGCACAGGCAATAGCGCTGAGCACATCATTTGTAAGCACTATGGAAGTTTGCTCCCTGGATGTGGAAGATTGCTACGAAGCTTGTATAGATGTTAATGAGGTAGATGATCAGTGCGTCGTCGAAGATTGTACTATTCTGGTTCTAGCACCTTGCTTACTTACGGGAGCTCAAGAGTAAATATCTTTACATCTACTAAAAAATTAAAGGAGGTAAAAATTATGTTAAAATACATGGGGGTCAAGAGTTTGTTAAGAAGTAAGTTACTTATACCCATTTTTACAGTACTGCTATTTTTCTCAGTAGCTTCAGGAGCTAGAGCGGATATTTGTGTGGGATGTGG
>JALLOG010000049.1 GCA_027717645.1 Desulfobacterota bacterium AH_259_B03_O07 | reverse complement strand
TAGTTTACCCCTCTTTTCTTTTTAACACTGTCTCATATGTATCTGAACTTTTACATACGTTAAATTTATAATATCAAAAAACCTATTTCATTTTGATGTATTAAATTATATACCAGTTTCAACATTAGCAAATACTGCAACAAAAGTTAAGAATTTAGGTTCACTGATTTCGACACTTAAATATGAACATACTGTTGTCATTGTGTAATCACCGTCCCACCTTCTCCCATTATAGATGCTTCAAGTCGCTCAACGGAAGTTATAATGGTCTTTTCACCACCTGAACTCAGGAACTTCATTGCGGCTTCAATCTTTGGCCCCATGCTTCCGGGTGGGAAATGTCCTTCATCGAAATAACGTTTAACTTCGTTTAAAGTTATTCTGCTTAGATTCTTTTGCTTTGTAGTTCCATAGAAAAGAGCAACTTGATCAACGGGTGTTACTAGAATCAGTATCTCTGCTTTGATGAGGCTTGCAAGCTTTTCGGCAGCAAAATCTTTGTCAATTACAGCTGCCACACCTTTAAGCCCCCCCCTTTTATCACGAAGGACCGGAATTCCCCCTCCTCCACACGCTACTACAATAAAACCTTTATTTGCCATCTCCACTATTTGATCCTTTTCAACAATATCAGTTGGCTTGGGTGAAGGAACAACCCTTCTGTATCCTCTTCCTGAGTCTTCCCTCATCTCCCAACCCTCTTCCCTGCTTAGCCTCTCACTTTCTGCTTTGCTAAAAAATGGTCCAATAAATTTTGTGGGATTTTTAAAAGCAGGATCGCCATCTGAAACCACGACCTGTGTCACAATGGCGATAACAGGTTTATTCAACCTTTTGTTTGCAAATATATTTCTCAGCCTCTGTTCTATCATGTACCCAATCAGTCCCTGAGTCATTGCATTACATACATCAAGAGGCATCGGTGCGATCGTACCTGTGAGGCATTCTTGTTGCATTAGTATATTACCCACCTGCGGGCCATTGCCATGTGTAATCACAATCTTATAACCTAGATCAAAAAGTGAAAGCAGTTCTCTACATATATCTTCAGTCTTCTTCACCTGTTCAATGTAGGTGCTCTTCCCTTCGTGACCCATAAGCGCGTTTCCACCAAATGCTACCACTGCAACTTTATTATTTTCCTTCAATTAAGCACCTCTTAATCGCTTCTCTCTGTTTATTATCAAACCTGCGACCCTGGAAGCCAAAACATTCGTAGGTAGAACGAGCACACCAACTTTTTCCAGCTTCTCTGTTTGTGACTCTAGATTCTGCGGATCCATTTTGGTACCACAAACATGGGAGACAAAGGCAATTGACCTCCCGTTTTTCTTTGATATTTTTTTAGCTTCTTTTATTGCGGGAATTAATTCACCCGCCGGGTCAGGGCTCGCCACATAACCCAGGACTATATCAAAAAGAATCACTGCAACCCTTGAATCGGAAGCCTCTTTGACTATTCTCTCACTCCTGATTGTTGCATCGATCATAGGATGAGGACGACCCACGGTAAATTTCTCTTCGCCTAAATCAACACAAGCATGACCCTTACTAACATTCGGATCTTTTAACTTGTTTTTTATATCAATTGGAGCATTAGAGTAAATCCTACCTAAAACCGGAAGGAGTACTTGCTGTGCTTCGTAACAAAAAGTCCCACCGGAAAAGAGACCTCGTAAATATTTCTGATTTGAATCAAGGGAATTTGCTAACTTGTTAATATTCTTTTCCAACTTGTTTTCAATTGTGTTGTTAGAAAGGTCCCGGTGAACACCGATCAATTTCATTGCCGTACTAGCTGCATCCTCTAAAGTAGATGAAAAGTGAACGTTTTTTAATGATTTCTTTTTAGTATTTCTACCTAAAAAACAGATGGAGGCAGGAATTCCAGACTCTAGAACTTTCTGAATTATCTTCTTTTCAACAGTTGACGAAGATGGTTTTGAAACAAGAAGTAAAGCCTTTGTATCCTTATCGCTCTTGAGCATTTCTATAGATTCGATTGTCATTATTCCACCAACTCTCTCAGAGAGATCCCTTCCTCCTACTCCAATTGCATGAGAAATACCCGATCCCCAATTGTGTATTAAGCTGGTGACTTCTTGCAACCCAGTACCTGCTGCTCCAATAACACCAATGGGCCCTTTATTAACTACATTTGCAAATCCCAATCCAACTCCATTTATAACTGCTGTACCACAATCCGGTCCCATCATTAAAAGTCCTTTTTCTCTTGCTCTTTGTTTTAGTTCGATCTCTTCGTCAATTGTCACATTATCGCTGAAAAGGAAGGTATGAAGGCCCTTCTCGATTGCTTTTGCTGCCTCTATTTTTGCATAGCTACCTGGAACGGAAATTACTGCAAATTTTGCTCCAGGAAGTTCACGGTATGCTGAATCAAGACTATCAATTTCCAACTCATAGTTCGTAGAAACTTGTGAAACGGTAAGCAAAGAATCCACCATCTCGATGGCATTTTCGGCAATTTCCACGGTTTCTGCTTCAACTGTCACAATAAGATCATTGGCGTTCACAGCATCGGGTAGTTTGCTAAACAACCCTGCATCCTTAAGCATCTTCAGGTTGGCTTCAGTAGACATGATAGCAGATGCTCGATTGACCCCTTTTACATTACTTAGCCTCTGGCTCAACTGCATAAGTTTCATTGAATCCTGATAATAGTTTTTTTTAATAGTGCTTAAGACTGCCATCTTACTTACCCTTTGATCTAGCCACAGAGAAAAGAAGAGAACCAAAAGAATAAAACTTAATTAATATTTTTTCTCTTAAAGTTCTGTGTTCTCTGTGGCAAAGTTTACTAACAACTGTCATTTTGTTCTCACCTTGATCTAGCCACAGGGGAAAAAGAGACAAATAGAGAAAAGCATTTGATCAAGAAATTTTCTCCGTGTTCTCTGTGGCAAAAAAAATTCAACTTCAATCTATGCCGCTAATCTGTAGACACTACCAAATGCTCTTAGAGCTTTTGCAAAACATTCATAAGGCGCCTTTACGATTCCTGCTCCGATTTGTCCTGCGCCAGAACTTTTATGTATCACGGCACTGTTAATACTTGGCAGAACTCCACTCTCAACAACCCTTCGAATATCAATCCCCGTAGGCGTTCCTTCAAAGTTCATCACAGGAATAGAAAATTTCTGATTCTTTGCAACTGTAATCTGACCCATTTCCCTCGTAATTCTAACGGCATCCTCAAATCCTCCACCGGCAAAGGCTGCCATAGAAGGAGCCGCTGCAATGGCAAAACCACCAAGTCCCATCGTTTCTATTATTGAACTATCACCAATATCAGGAGCACCGTCATTAAAGTCATACCCTGGATTGTAAAGCGCATCTTCAAGATAGGGAGCAGGAGCCATAAACCATCTATTTCCAATACCGCTCACACGAATTCCAAAATCTGTGCCATTTCTTGACATTGCTGTAACTAAAGTAGAATCCTTCACATCATGCGCTGCATCCAAAGCAAGCTTACAAGAAGTCATTGTTAGATTTAAAAAGAAGTGACTGTTCCCTGCTATAAATCTATAGACTTGCAAACTAATATCACGTGATAAACCTAGAGAAAAAAGAGGTTCAATAATACTTTTAAGGAAGATATTTGTAGATGATGCATGCCGATTGTGACACTCATCTCCCATTTGAATCCCTTGAGCAAGTATGGTCCAGATTGAGATTCCCCCGGCCTTTGCTACAACCTTTTTCATTATGGGACCAAATACTTCACGTATCCACTTAAGGCGACTAAGAGTCTCCTTACCAAAAGAACCAAACCAAAGAACTCTACCCCCACCCTCATTAAATGTTGAAAAAACCTTTTTTCTGTATGTCAAGTCTTTTGTGACAACCACTGGCATAGATGGAGAAATAATTCCTGTCATTGGACCGACGGAGTCATGATTATGATTTGGAGAGAGCTTAATACTATTTTTTCTTAATAGATTTTCTGCTTCCTTATCATCATTTGCTAGACCTTCAAAAATTAATGCTCCCCTGACAGCCCTCTTCATGGGATCACACATCCTTTCCCACTCAATAGGAGTACCAGAATGAAGTATTGTATGCTTGGTAATGCCGGGGATTACATTTATTGCAGTTTCCACATCAACAAAAGTTGGTTCTACTGAAAATAATCTACCTATTGCAACTGAGTTAGCTCTATTAATTCTTTCAGCAAGATAGCCTTTTGGACCTTTTTGCTTTTTTAATCTTAATCTTGAAGCCAATTCTTGTTTCTCCTTCTATGAAGGTGCTAGAGAAAGTGTCCAGATCAACTCTGCAGCAACCTTGCCTGTATTCTTCCATCTGTGGTCAAGATCGGTTCTAAAATGTATGCTATCCCCTCGTTCAAGGATATAAGTAGTATCTCCAACACGAAATTCCATCTTGCCATTCAGACAATAAACCAATTCTTCCCCTCTATGATTCATCGGTTTCCTACCACTTGATGCTCCTACTTCGACAACTGCATATGCTGCTGTCATCATAAAATCACCATATTTTTTTGCAGAAATACCATTAAGTTTTAAACCCTTCTTAAAGGTAAGGATATCTTCTCGATTCCTTGCTGAAACAAAAATGACGTCTTTATTTCCTATCCCCTCTTCGATGAAATAGCTAACATTATTTCCCAATGCATCGGATATCTTCATCATTGTCGTTATTGTCGGAATTATTCCGTTAGACTCAATTTTGTGTATTGCTGCTGCAGAAATACCAGACTTATCGGACAAATCTTTAAGAGACATATTCTTTTCTAACCGTATCCTTTTTATTTTCTCACCCAACCTGGATACAATGCTTTCTATTGGATTTAATTTCTTAGCCATTCCTGACCTTCTTTCGTTTATTTTTTACTCCAATTAAAGGCTGAACTTCGAGATCCCAAAAAAGTTTTCTTTCAACGTTATTGTTAACAAAAAAGACCTTATTGCCATTATTTACTTTCCCTATCTTTTCACAAACCAGATTCATTTTAGTAAATCTCTTTTTGATCTCCGGTGTATTTTCTGGTCTAAGAGAAAAAATGAACCCAAAGCTTGGAAATGTCAGAAGCCAATCTATTATATCAACATCAGAAGGTGTAGGAATTCGATCAATATATATCTCTGCACCTTTACCAGATGACTCTAATAGCATAATTACAGTACCTATTAACCCAGCCATACTTATATCTTTTGCAGAGTCTGCCAAGCCGTCTTCAGCCAATGTTGGTAGGAGTTCCAACTGTTTAATAGCATCATCAGCACTCAATTGGCTAGAGCAATCCCAAAAATTAAAAGCGTTATAAAATCTTCCATTTAAGCTTGTGACAAAAATCAAATCATCATCTTGCCTTGCATTAAAACTTGAAAGCAGCTTTTCGGCTTTCCCCAGAATAAAAACTGAAAGAGAGGAGAAATCAGATATATTAGTTAAGTGTCCACCTACAAGAGGGACATTATACCGTAATGCATTATCCTTAATTCCCCGAAGAAGATCGCTTATCTCATCAAACTCTGGTGAAAAAATAACATCTAAAATAGCCATGGGTCTTCCACCCATGGCATATATATCACTAACATTTGTGATTACAGAGGTACGCCCTGCAAGATAAGGATTTGATTTTAAAAGACCAGGAAAAATCCCTTCGGCAGCCAGTAATAAATAGCCTTCGTGGTCTTTAATAGCAGCTGCATCATCGCCTAGAATCACCTCTTTTCCCTTTATCTCGCAGACACTTGGTAGTACATCCCAAATTTTTTTTAGGTTTCCTTTGTTGTTCAATCGAGGCGAAGACCGCAGAGCATCAATCAAATCTTGCATTTCATGTTTCCTACGAATAATGTAGGGGCGTGTTGCAACGTGTCCCTACTAAATTTTTTAATAGGAATCCAGATTCGCCTCCATCAGATGATGTAGAACTCCCTCATAAATAACTCGTTCACCTACTGTCATCCAATCCAATCGTTGAAAGAATTTAACATTGTTAAGTTGAACATGTGCATGAAATTTTTCGCACCCTTTTGCTTTTGCCGTACTAACGGCAAATTTAACAAGATGGTGGCCAACGCGTCCATTTCTATAACCAGGTGCTGCACCGAGTCTCCCTCCAAACCATGTATTCCGTTCCTTTCTATAACACCTGACAACTCCTACTACATCGCCGGTCGATATTTCAATTGCAATTATATGAAGTGCGCCTTTGTCGTATTCATCTTTATCTGTTTTAGAAAAGATCTTTTGGCCTTTTACAAAGACTTCGTGCCGGATTTGAAAATACTCCTTTAATTCATCCTCGGTTTCCACGATTTTAACAATGTATTTGGGCATAAATACAAATGGTTAATTTCCGTTTACTATTTTCCACATTTTATTAACTTTAAGAAATAAAGTCAAATATCTTGTTGGAAAGTATTATATTAATTGGAGAGACATGATGCATCTTCCGTCCAAAAAAAAGTGATTCTATCGATTTAACTATTTAAATCCACTTAATGCTTTTGTAAATTTATAAAACACAAATTGACAAAATATGAAAAAGGACTAAAAATCTGGTATAAAAAGCAGCGCTAATAATTAGCTGATCTTCATTTGTATTGCGTCATAAGTTTTTTAATATTATGAAAATACAGAAGACATTTGCCTTGTTGTTAGACATTGAGACCAAAGGAGCAAATCATGACCAAACAATTCAAAGTCATAGTTGAGAAACACCCCGAGGGGTATATAGCTTATCCACTCGGTATGAAAGGGATTGTTGTTGGGGAAGGTGACACTTATGATGAAGCTTTAGCTGATGTTAATTCCGCCATACGTTTCCACATTGAAACTTTTGGAAAAGAGGTAATCGAAGTAGAATCACCTGTACTCGACGTATTTGTCGATGAAACAGGAGTAGGTGTTTAAAGTCTAAGGCCCTATACGACATATTCCATGCTAATCTTATGAAGATACCTCTTGACAAACTTTTAAAAATCTATATTTCCCAATAGTATGGGTAAATTCCCAGTTGATGCTTCTAAAGCAAGAGTACTTAAAACGTTTGAACTACTTGGGTTTCGTCTGGTCAGGGAAAGAGAGCATATTGCAATGGTACGAGAAAACCCAGATGGAACGAGAACTCCGTTGACTTTACCCAATCATGGTCGCATCAATGATTCGAATTTGTAGTGAATTAAGACTGTACTACAATTCGAAATCGGAAAGGAGAGTTAATACTTCCAACTATTATTTCATTCTCGCCATGTTTTAACTGTGCGTCATTCATAACTATGCTCCCCCCTATCTGATCTCCGTTGACGACAGTGCCGTGGTAGCTCCCTCTATCTCTAATTACAAAATTATTATTAATGTGTTCAATTGAGAAATGGTTTCTGGAAACATTGAATGGTATGGAATCCGTAAGGTAAAGGTCATTGAGGTTCAGGGGATTAGGCTCATCCCTCATTGATATGCGTCCAACTCTAAACGGGAATTTATAGATCGGTATGCCGCCTGAGGGGACTGAATTAGAGGATTCCTTTGTTAAGGGAAGGAAAATTATCTTATCTTTTTTAGGTGGTTCTATATCTAAGAGATACGTATTGTCTTCGGGCAATATTCGGGTGTTCATAGCCCTCAGGCGCTCGAACAATGCCTGTATATACTTAATCCCTTCTTTGGGGTTTTGAAACAAAAAGTCAACAAATTCATCCCTGGTGACTGATGTGAGACTAACATTGTCGATCGCTACCGCAGTTAAAGACCTTGGCCTTTCATCTACAATTCCCATCTCACCAAAGATCTCTCCAGGTTCGAGTTGCGCCATTAGTATGTTTCCTTGCTGAAATTCCTTTATGATTTCGACATGACCAGATTTGATAATATAAGCTTCGTTACTTTCGTCACCCTCGCGAAAAATCGTCTCACCTGCTGAAAATATTCGCTCCGCCATTTTACGTTGATCCTTTTCTTAATTTCAAAATATTTTCACCTATCTCCCAGAAATCTCAAGATTTAGATATTTCTTTGTCTCTTCCACCACGACCTTGGAAAGTCCAAGGAGGCCAATGAGGTTCGGGAATGCCATGAGACCATTCATTATATCTGCAAAGGTCCAAACCAAATCCAGCTCAACCACAGCTCCAACAAATATAACGAGTGTAAAAACCACCCTATAGGGTTTCACTGCACGTTCTTTAAAAATATACTCAATAGACTTTTCACCATAGTAGGACCATCCCAGCAAAGTGGAATATGCGAAAAATGCAAGGCTTATTGCTAGAATTTCACCTCCTATATGTCTATGTCCCGGAACCCCTTTTTCAAACGCCACTGCTGAAAGTGCTGCACCGGTTTCACCGCTCATCCAAGCACCGGTTGAAATTATTACAAGACCCGTTAATGTGCAAACAATAATTGTGTCTATAAATGTTTGGGTCATAGAAACTAGACCCTGCGCTACTGGGTTTCTTGTCTTAGCCGCAGCAGCAACAATTGGAGAACTTCCAAGTCCTGACTCATTTGAGAAGATTCCCCTTGCAACACCAATTTTAATTGTTTGAACTAAAGCAACTCCAATAAATCCTCCTGCTGCTGCAGTGGGAGTGAAAGCGTGATAAAAAATCAATTTGAAAGCTTCAGGTATCTTCTGCCAGTATTCAATAAGAACAAAAGTTGAACCGATTAAATAGAGAACAATCATAAATGGTACTATTGCACTAGTAGCCCTCGCAATACTTTTAATACCCCCAACTATAACTAGCCCTGTTGCAATGCACAGTATCAATCCAGTAACCCAAGGAGAGATACCAAAAGCTGTCTCGAGTCCATTGGCTACTGAATTAGATTGAACCATATTACCGATACCGAATGCGGCAATAGAAGCAAATACTGCAAACAATATACCGAGCCACCTAAGCCCAAGCCCTTTGGAGATGTAGTACATGGGCCCGCCACTCATGGTATTAAATTTGTCGACTTCTCTGTATTTGACAGCTAGAACTGCCTCGGAATACTTAGTCGCCATACCAAAAAGCCCAGTAATCCACATCCAAAAAAGTGCCCCGGGACCTCCAACCGCAATGGCTGCAGCCACACCAGCAATATTACCTACTCCGACTGTTGCAGAAAGAGCAGTCATCAAAGCTTGAAAGTGGGAGATGTCACCCTCGGTTTCAGTTGCTTCTTTTCTCTTTATTAATGCAATGTACAAAGAGGGAATTAGCGCTCGGAACTGAATTACTCTAAGTATTACGGTCAGATATATACCAGTACCCAATAAAAGTATTATTAGTGGTAATCCCCAGACATAACCACTAATTTCAGAAAGAAATTTTACAATTTTATCCTCAATCATACTTTAGACCCTTGGAGTTTTTTGGGTCTATAACCTTATCATAGAGAGCAGATTCTAGGAAGGATTAACTCGAATTGTCTTAGGAAGGTTAAAGCTATTAAGCTCTTAATTTCCAATGCAACACATTTGGGAGAGATAAATCAATTATTAATTGAACGGAAATAATCCGTATAATCAGTAACAACAAATGTATCATACAGATTATATAATCACTAAATTTATAATATATAACCTTATTTTATTAATAAGCCTTTCCTTTCTGTATTGTCTAACAAAGATAATCCCTAGTCAAGAAAATGTACTCGTTCAGTACGTTAGTGACACATTACCTCCTTTTGTTTTTCTATTTTCCAACCAATTCCGATAATACTCATGAAGAAACAGCCAGGTCATATCCTATCTAACTCTCTCTTGATTAGGGTTTTCTGTTTGAAAGGGAAACATAGGTGTATCCGAAGGTTGAAACATAGGAAAATCAGGAAACATCTCTCTATAGAATTCCTTACAATCTGTAACAGCTAAAGAATTATCCTTACATCCGGGGCATTCCCAACAATAAACTGGTTCAGGTGGAGCAAAAATAAATCCTTTGAATATATATCCCTCTGCTTCGAGATTTTCTATTTTCTCTTTATATTCTTTTTTCTTCCTAACATTGACCTTAGTTGTAAGGACTCTCTACAGAGAGTGGGAATAAGAACGCAGTTGTGGTATTATCGAACCCTGAGATCGAGGAAAACGCTCTCAATTTCAAAACCAATATCATTGAAGGCAGCGTGCCTCATTTTTTTCAAAATGTTTCAATCTTCATCGATAACATCCGTCCTTGGCCGACTTGATAACAAACTCAATGCAACTCCCCCAATCACTATTAGAGTATTGTATGCACTGACCATAGTCCGCTTCGTCGTCAACCACCGGAGCCAACGCTTCATATAGAGCACGAGAGTGGGAACCTTTAAACTCTTCAAATGTTATTAGTGTTAAACTCTTTATCTAATTGCTGTCAACTGCCTTCTAAGGATAACAAATAAAATCGGGGCAAGGAGAAGGAGAATCGGATTATATGCTTGAGCGTCGGGTTCAGCCAGCGAACAACTGCTGCTACCTCCTCGGCCTCCTTCGAACTCTAACGCACCCATATCGGTTTCGCCGTTATTTATTCTTGGGTTTCCGGCAAAGTCAGCTGCAGGAAGTGACGGAGCATCCGTGTCACCGGCGTCGATTGCAGGTGAGCCTCTTTGGAGTCTGAAGTCAAGCGAAGCCGGGTCGACGAAATCAGGGTTTTCGCTTATGTTATCACCCGTAGAGACATTCGGTGCGCATCCCGCCACCTGCTCGCAGAATGAGAAAAAGCCCGAGATGTCGCTATTAAAGAGGTTTACCTCTGAACCTATCGCGTTTCCGTTCACATCGTCATTAATAATGAGATCAACACCGTTACCCAGGATGATCGTGTTCAGCCAGAATATGTTGTTATAAATATCCGTAACAGAAGCGTTGTTAGTTACAAATATGCTAAGCGCTCCTCCAATGTCTACGGCGCTGTTCTCGGTAAATGTATTGGAGGTGAGCGTCACCTCACCTGCGCTGTTGTTGATATTCATCGCGCCTCCGCTGTTGGCAGAATTGTTTGCGAAAATATTATTTACCGCAATGAGACTACCCGTTCCGATCTCCACTCTGAACCCGCCTCCGCGGTTGTCGGCACGGTTGTCGTCAACGAAGTTGCTCTCAAGGCGTGTTACGCCGTTTGTGTTTCGAATCGTGCCTGCGCCCCCGTCGGTCGCCGTATTCCCCGAAAAGCCGTTCTGAAGGACGAATATCAGTCCTGTTGTAGTGCTTAGGGACAGACCCCCGCCGAATGTGGCGCTGTTGTTATTGAAGCTGCTGCCGCTTACCGTAATGTTCCCCGAGGCGGTGAAAACATCGAGGCCCGCTCCGAAATCGGCGGTGCTGTTCTCGAAACTACAGCGCGCAAAAGTCACATCTGCAGCGTTTGTTCTTACCTGTGCCGCACCTATGAAGGGAGAGCTTCCGTTCGTTACGGTGAGACTACTAACGGTTATATCGGCGTTCTCATCGTTAGGAGAGGATTGTCCTGTTGTCGGAAGCGACGCCACAGTGTTAAAAGTTAATACCTGGCTCACCCTGCCCCCATCAAGTATTGTGCTTCCCGCTCCGTCTCCGATAAGTGTGAGCGCATTGTCCTCTTCCGGGCTGTATGAGAAGCTTGTTCCGCTCGTGGCGTATAATCCCGAACCAAGAAATATAGTGTCGTCCTCACCATTTGATTCGGCTGTAGTGAGCGCTAGGCGGAGCTCGGCTGAGTTAGTTACATTGAACACGGCTGCTCGGGCGCTGTAAGTGAAACCAAACAATGCTATTGTTAGAAGCGGGATTAAAAATAGATTAAGCCTCTCCGTAGTCTTTTGCTTCTTATAGTATCTATTCCTTATAAATGCGAGAAATACTATGAATAAAGGCAGGATAAGCATTATGAAATTAAGCAAGCTCCGTCTCAGACCATCTCTGTCCGTTCCCAAGGAACATCCGCCCGCGCTTAATCCGTCTTCGGCCCGGGTCGAATTCTGAAGCAGGGCGGATTCCTGATTGAACACTACGTCGCCAGTGACGTTCGGGACGCACCCGGGGATATTGGCGCAGTAGCTGAAAAAGTCTGTGAACGTATTGTCTATGAGGATTACAGGTGAGCCTATGTTATCAAGCCCAACGTCATCGTTTACTGAAATGTCGGCTCCGAAACCCGTCACTGCCGTACTGCCCGTAAACATGTTTCCATTAAGCGTAGCTGAGGCGTCTTGGGTTTTAAGGAATATGCTTACGCCCCCGCTGTTCACGTCAGCGCTGTTTGAAGTAAACGTATTATCTCTCAAAGCCGTATTACTCTCGTCGGTAAAAATAAAGGCCCCGCCGCCGCGGTCTCCGCAGCTGTTGCCGTTAAATAGATTATCCTCTACAGTTGTTGCGCCCGAGCTCGTAGCGTTTATATTGAGTCCGCCGCCCTGGTTCTCGGCGAAGTTGTCTGAAAACGTATTCTCCCTAACAGATATTACCGCATCGCCAATAGTGGATATAAAAGCGCCTCCGCCGTCTACGCCTTCGTTCTCAACAAATGTGTTGTTAGATACAAAAACACTTCCGTCGCTGTTTTGGGCAAAGAGTCCACCCCCTTTCCCGCCCGTGTTGCCGGTAAAAGTGTTAGACGAGACCTCTATGTTTCCCGAAGTCGTAACAACACAGTCTATACCTCCGCCGATGACGCTTGAATTTCCGGTAAAAAGGTTGTTCCTGACGTTTATATTCCCGTTTGCCGTAAACGCGCGGACACCTCCACCGAAATTAGAAACACCGTCCTCAAAAGCGCTGTTATCTACTGAAATGTCTGCTGATGCAGTAAGGATAAAGAGGTCAGCCCCGAATGTGTTGCTTCCGTTTCGAATCGTAAGACTGCTCACAGTGACGTCGGCGTCCGAGTCATCCGGAAGGTTCGAGGTATTGATGCTTATGCCCCTACCGTCGCCGCCAGCGTCGATGATTGTCGTTCCTTCTCCCGTGCCTACGATCAATAGCCTGCCGGTATCGGTTGGGTTGAAAGTGAAAGGCTCGCCGTCCGTGTCAAATACTCCCTCGGGCAGAGCTATCGTGTTGTCCTCTCCGTTCATTTCGGAGGCTGCGAGTGCATCTCTAAATTCCTCAGAATTAGTCGGATTGAACACGGCCCCTAATGCGCCTCCTCTTAATAGAAAGAAAATCCCAAATAAGAGTAATAGGGATTTATAGGCTGAATTTGTGTTCATTGTAAACTTCTCCATTTTTGTTAGGTTCTATTTTAAATCACTGCTGTCCAAAATAAACTGAATTTCAATATTGCACCCTTGTAAATAAAGGATCATAGAGAAATAAAAACGCATTTTCAAAATCAGGTTCCCACGTTCTTTTGTTGTTTATCTTCAAATTGCTGTCCAATTAATCCCACTTTATTGATAGTTGCTCCACATCCGGTACAACAGCAGGCGTTTCAAATGGATTGTCTATCCATTCCCATAAGCCCTGTATGTAAACAAATTCTACCCAAGCATTGCCACAAGGTTTGACAATGACCATCCAAACCTTGAACGAAACTTTAAATACTTCAATATCAATATAGCTATCAGTGCTGTCCAAATCTGAATCATAAGAGAATTTGGCGATGTCCCCACAAATGTCTTTATCCTAAGGGTTTGCTTTATTACCTTGAAGAATATTTCTATCTGCCATCTGCCCTTATATATAGATGCTATTGTGGATGCCCCAAAACATAAATGATTCGTTAGTAGTACTATAACTCGCTTGTTCTCCCCATCCCACCCTTTAATCTCTAAACTTCTCATTACTTAACATTATCCCATTTTATGCATTAACCTCTTCTGTTCCCACGATATAAAAATAATAAGCTCCTGTAAACAAAAATTTTCCCTCTAACCACTGATTTCCTGGGAAACAAACCTTTTTTCCTTCAACCATACCCTTAAATTCAACTCTAATATCTTTATGATTTAGTACTTTATGCGGAGAAGAGTAATCAAATCGAGCTTTCACTTTTTAGGTGTCCTCCCGGTATCATTGATTTACCCTGCTTTTTACACTAAAGTATCTATAAATTCAAGGAAAAAGGGGATATATCCCAATTATTACATTCTTCTTAACGCATAATTTGGGTTGAATTTATTCAATTTCAACAACGACGAATTCCCTAATTCCTCCAGGCGTTTGAACACGTGCTTCGTCGTCAATACGCTTTCCTAGAAGGGCTCGTCCTATAGGAGAAACAACAGAGATAAGGCCATTTTCTGGTTCAGATTCATCAGGTCCCACAAGCATATATGTCACGGTCTCACCTGTCTCAATTAATTCAAGTGTTACTCGGACACCAAACATCACTCGGTCTTTTTTGGGAAGTTTAGAAGGATCAATTACTTCGGCCATAGCTATCTTACTCTTAAATTCCTGAATCTTCGCTTCTATAAAACCTTGCCTGTCTTTTGCAGTTTCATATTCTGCGTTTTCGGACAGATCTCCTAAGGATCTTGCATGCTCTAACAATTTGATAACCTGAGGACGTTCTACCGAAATTAACCTATTTAGCTCTTCTTGAAGCTTCTTATAGCCATCCGGTGTAATCGGAACTCTTTCAGCAGACATATTGGGTTTCCCCCTTGGGTATTAAGTTAAATTAAGGGTATAGTTTCTATCTATTTTAATCATAAAAACTTTAATCTAATATTAGCTATAATATCTATCAATTATACCGTCTTCGTAATAATCCTGAAGTGCTGTTACCTCTAAAACTTCTTTTTTTAAGACCTCGATAGCTTCAACAGCGGCCTTAGCGGCTGAAACAGTCGTGAAATAAGAAATATTATGAACCAGCGACTCTCTTCTAATAGAGTATGACTGAGCTACCTCCTTTTCTCCGAAGGTTGTATTAATAACCAGTTGTACATCTCCATTTTTAATATGGTCAACAATATGTGGTCTCCCTTCAATCACTTTTTTGACAAATTTGCAGCTTATATCCTTATTATCTAAATAAGTACATGTGCCCTTTGTAGCCAGAATATCAAATCCTAGCTCTTTTAGTCTCTTCGCAATTCCAACTGCTTTTGGCTTATCCTCATCTTTTAAGCTTATGAAGGCATTACCCGAAAGCGGTAAATCATTTCCAGCAGCAATTTGAGCCTTGGCGAATGCTCTTCTTAGCTCTATATCGATTCCCATGACCTCTCCTGTGGATTTCATCTCGGGTCCAAGCATTGTATCTACGCCGGGAAACCTAATAAACGGAAACACTGATTCTTTTACAGAGATATGTTTAGGGATGATTTCACTGGTAAAGTGAAGATCTTCTAAACTTTTCCCTAGCATCACCTTCGTAGCTAATTTCGCTAGTGGTACACCGATTACCTTGCTAACAAAAGGAACAGTCCTGCTTGCACGTGGATTTACTTCAAGTATAAATACGTCCCTGTTCTTTACCGCAAACTGAATATTCACCAATCCTATGACCTTGAGTGCTAAAGCAAGTTCACGTGTAATTTCCTTAATTTCTTCAATTACATAATTCCCAACAGAAAATGGGGGCATCACCATCGCACTATCACCGGAATGCACTCCAGCTTCCTCGATATGTTCGAGAACTCCCCCTATCACCACCATTTCCCCATCCGAAATAGCATCGACATCAATTTCAATTGCTTCCTTCAGAAATTGCTCTATTAATATAGGATGGTCTGGAGAGACCTTGACTGCTTCTCTATTATAACGGATGAGTGCATCGGGTGCATAAACGATTTCCATCGCTCGCCCACCAAGCACATAAGAGGGCCGTACAATCACTGGAAAGCCTATTTTTGAAGCTATATTTAAAGCCTCGGCTTCGCTTTTTGCAATCCCGCTTTTTGGCTGAATGAGTCCAGATTTCTCTATTAAATCCCTGAATCTCTCTCTATCCTCAGCCAGATCAATGCTATCAGGGGATGTACCAATTACCTTTACCCCTCTCGTTTCCAGCGGCACTGCCAATTTAAGAGGTGTTTGCCCACCTAGATGAACTATAACCCCATCTGGTTTTTCCCTTTGTATAATAGATAGCGTATCTTCAAGGGTGAGTGGCTCAAAGTATAATCGATCAGATGTATCATAATCCGTGCTAACAGTCTCAGGATTGCAGTTGACCATAATTGATTCATAACCTTCCTCCTTAAGAGAAATGGAGGCATGAACACAGCAATAGTCAAATTCTATCCCCTGGCCTATCCTATTGGGTCCGCTACCCAATATAACTATCTTCTTTCTCTTATTTGGAGGCGATTCATCTTCTCTTTCGTATGTTGAATATAAATAAGGCGTGTATGCTTTAAATTCCGCAGCACATGTATCTACCATTTTATAAACCTTAGTTATATTAAGCTCCTTTGTCTTTTTTCTGATATCATCTTGGGATGTGCCTATTAGCTCAGCTAATCTTGAATCAGAACAACCTATCTTCTTAGCATGCCTTAAATACGAATCTGATATTCCATTGCCACTATCCTCCTTAACTTCTTGTTCGAACTCAGCAATTTGTTTAATATTCTCAAGAAACCAGGGATCAATTCTTGTTAACTGATATATTTCATCAATACCCATACCAACCCTAATTGCATCCGCTATATACCACAATCTCTCAGGATTTGGAGTCCTTAATTTTTCTTTAATCGTATCAACATTAGAAGATCTGGAGTCTAAGCCGAACGAATCAACTTCAAGAGATCGTATCGCTTTTTGAATTGACTCTTTAAATGTTCTTCCGATTGCCATTACCTCTCCTACAGACTTCATCTGGGTGGTGAGTAATGGCTCAGTCTGTGGAAATTTTTCAAAAGCAAATCTTGGTATCTTTACTACTACATAATCGATAGTTGGCTCGAATGATGCAGGGGTATAACGCGTAATATCATTTGGAATTTCATCGAGCCTGTAACCAACTGCGAGCTTTGCCGCAATCTTAGCAATAGGAAATCCGGTGGCCTTGGAAGCCAGTGCTGAACTCCTCGATACCCTCGGATTCATCTCTATTACTACCATCTCACCATCCTCAGGATTTACCGCGAATTGAATATTCGAACCACCTGTATCAACACCCACTTCCCTAATTATAGCAATGGCAGCATCACGCATATGCTGATATTCCTTGTCGGTAAGTGTCTGTACAGGAGCAACCGTTATGCTATCACCGGTATGAATACCCATAGGATCAAAATTTTCAATCGAACATATTATGACAACGTTATCCGCCGCATCCCTCATAACCTCAAGTTCAAACTCTTTCCATCCAATTATCGACTGCTCTATGAGGATTTCATTGACTGGGCTTGAATCCAAACCCGATTTGGAATAATCTTCAAACTCATACTTGTTATATGCTACGCTTCCACCCGTACCCCCCAAAGTGAACGAAGGACGAATTATTACGGGGTATCCGATGTAATCTGCGATCTTCCAGGCCTCCTTCATCGTGTGTGCAATTCCGCTCACAGGAACTTTAAGGCCTATATTCGCCATTGATTCTTTAAAAAGTTCCCTGTTTTCAGCCTTCTTTATTGCTTCAAGTCCCGCTCCTATGAGTTCAACTCCATGTTTTTGCAATACACCTGATTCAGCAAGGTTAACGGCAATATTTAGTGCAGTTTGACCACCCAATGTAGGAAGTAATGCATCTGGTTGCTCTTTCTCTATAATCTTTTCCACAATTTCTGGTACGAGCGGCTCGATATATGTTCTTTGTGCAACCTTGGGATCAGTCATAATCGTTGCCGGGTTGCTGTTTACAAGCACAATTTGGAAACCCTCTTCTCTAAGTGCCTTACATGCCTGGGTCCCTGAATAGTCGAACTCCGAACCCTGTCCAATTACGATTGGACCCGAACCAATCATAAGTATCTTCTTAAGGTCGTTTCTTTTGGGCATATAATCTTATACCTATTTGGCTACTAATGTACTCGATTTATACACATAATGTTGCATGATTCATGATGCACGATGCTTGAAAACCGATTCACGACGCAGGATAGAAGATGCAAGATTAATCTTTCTTTTCTATCCTGTATCATGCGTCCTGCATCTTGCATCCCGATAACGGCCAGTCTGGCAAATCCGAGTTAGATCCGTGGATAAAGAGCAACCTTTTTATGTACTTACGTAGTTGAGCTCTCTTGATCCTCATAAATATTCCGTCTACCGTAATTCTTTTTATTGCCTCTAAACCCATCAAGTGTTTCAAATCTATAGAGTGCTGATCTATACCAATTTTTCCTGGGCCTAATTTTGAGCGGAGAAAGTCTCCAAGCTTTTGTAGCTTCTTCGTAACCCCAGTTAATATACTCGCTAAAATTATGAATTATATCGGTAAAGACTATCTTGTATTTTAAAAGCAGTTTCTGAAGATCATGCCATTTTGTTAGAGATGCCTCCCTTCTGGTGAAACCAAAATAACCGGCGGAGCCAGGCTCTCTCAACGTAGTGATACCCCTACCAATAAATGCGTCAGCAGCATCTAATGTCTCAGGTGGATCCGTGAAAAAGGTATCATATTCTTTCGTATACCCTTTGGGAATAGGGTGTCTAAGATCAAAGGTTTGAACATCAATTTTGAATCCCTCTCGAACTCCGACATATTCGATGAAATCTGTGATCCTTTTATCAATCTCGACAACTGTTATTTTATTAGGTAGCGAACTTAGTCCCAAGACTATGCTAATTAGATCGTCGTCACCGAGTATCATTATATCCTTACCCACTATGTCTCCTCTTTCAAAAGCAAGAGCAAAACGAAACAACGTCGTAATAGGAGTGACATAACCCTGATCAAACTTTCTAAGAGGTTTTGGTCGCCTTTTTTGAATTTTAAGAAACTTTTCTTTAATATCCGAAAACCCTTCTAAGCTTATACCCCTTCCCCCACAACTGGAACATGAGATATCTTCAACTGGATGTAACTCCCCAACAATGTCCTTCCCATGAGAAGTCAGCTTAAAACCCTTTTTTGAAACAGAAACTAAACCTAATTCCTTCAAAATCCCTATTGACTGAAATACGGCTGGGACTGGGAAATCGGATTTATCAATAATATCCCATGGATCACTGCTCTTTCTAATGGCACCCAACAGCCTCTCTATATCCTTAGGGCTAACTTTAATCTTCGATTTTTTCGAGACCTCAGAAGCTACTTGTTTCAAGTCCATACTACACCCCGGATGTTTCATCAGGCCAAGGTTTTATACCTAAAAATAGCCGAACCCGCAAATTAGATTAACATCCAAATGTGATTTGATTGCATTTTACCTGGCAATCCTTTATCAAGTTAGGTTTCCTAATTTTGACATCTATACATCTATACATTACATTTACTGATTATGAAAAGAACACAAATATACTTAAAAGAAAAACAGCATGAATTTTTATCTAAAGAGTCTGAAAAGAAAGGGATTAGTATTGCCCAGTATATAAGAGATTTAATAGATAAGAATATGCCGAAAGAAAAGGATTGGGGGAATAATCCTTTTTGGAACATAGGAAAGGATGGATTCTCAACCGGCACTAAAATAGGATCTATTGAGCACGATAAAGTCATATACAAAACCAGATAACATATCGGTTAATATCGAATCTAATCCCAATAAAATCATTTTAGTTGATACCAGTGCATTCATAGCGCTCAGAGACTCAAGAGATATAAACCATGTAAGAGCTAAAAACGTCCTCAAAGAAATAAAAAACATGAGAACTCCTCTCTTAACCACCAATTTTATATTTGATGAAGTGTATACTTACTTCTCTCGATTCCATGAAGTTGCAGTTGAAATGGGAGAGTTCATAAGAAACAGTCCGGGCATTATTCTTTACCACAGAGTAACAGCTGAGGAAGAAAACCGTGCTTGGGAGATAGCAAGAAGCTACAGAGATAAAACCTTTTCATTTACTGACTGTACCAGCTTTGCCGTTTGTGAAAACCTCCAATTGAAAGACGTTTTTGTCTTTGACGAACACTTTACGCAATATGCAAGGTTTAATGTTTTGCCTTAGTATATATTTGGGATGACCCGAAATATCAATATGGTGGGACTTCTTCTCCGGTCTCGCCATAAATTTCGAGTTCGAGACCATCTGGGTCTAAGAAATGATAGGCTTTACTCTTAGCATCCTTATCTATTTTCTCTTCTATGAACTTAACCCCTTTCTCTTTAAGAGCACTGTTCGCCTTTTCCACATCATCGACCTTAAAGGCAACATGAGTTACACCTTCTACAAACTTACCTTTATCCTCAATTCTGTCCTTTTCTTCGGTTAAAGCAACCAAAGTCCTGGATTTAGTTCCTAGGAAGGTTTTTTTCTTCTCCTCATTCCCCCGACCATCCCGCAATATGGTAAGCCCTAGAACCTCGGTGTAGAACTTGATAGACCTATCCATGTCACTCACGACTATCGCCACATGATCTATTCCGGCGATCATATCTTCCTTACCTACGAGGTTTTTAAGCCATTTCATTTCCACACTCACCAAAGCCTTAGCTTAACAAAAAGGTTAGTAAACCAGACTGAAAGTGCAAGGAATGCAAAAGTCAATAAAATAACTCCTAATGCTTTTGAAAAAGATATACTACCTGCTTTATGATGTTTTGGCATGTGAGATGGTTGACTTAATGCTGGAACAGCAGTCATCATTCCATGCTTAAGACGTCGCCCAACCATCCAAGAGTTTATAGGATAGGCAGTAAATGATGCAACAATAGTTGCCAGCGACATAATTCCCCAAAATAATGGTGCTTTAGGGTCGTCTCCTCCTGGAATTTTAGTCCTTAGAATTACCATGACCGGAATCATTCCAACCATCACCATATTCATAGATACAGTCTCGGCAAATATAGTTTTACGCAATGCCAATAAGTAATTGCCACCCATCATGGACTTCATAAACAATGCCTGGAATATAAAAAGCCCCATAATAAAGGCAGCAGTATACTCTATGAGGACATCTAAACCATTAGGCAGTTTAAATGGAAATGTAATACTGGCAGCAATAATTATTCCAGTAGCATCTCCCGCAACACAATGCATCATAGATCCAATGGACTGTTTCCAGTGTGGGGCGATGAATTCATCATGAGTGCCAGGCATAGGTTGTCGACACGATAGAAGATAGATAAATAATCCGACCGGACCTGTGTAAAGGATTATCAAAACCCAGGCAAGCTTCATGACCCACATGGTTGGGGTGTTGGAAAACAGATCCCATATTAAGAATATAAGGGATAAAATCGTGAGTATATCCCAAAGAAGGAGCAATCCACCAAGCAGTGTATCAGGATACATAAGTTGTAAATCGCCTCACAAAAATCTAATTAGCTGTAATAAAGATATAATGTTAAATAATGACGACCCCATTATTCCACAAATGATATTCCTTTGTCAACGCGCGCACACTGTAGATCTTAAATGATTCAAAGACAATTTCTTAGACCTTCAATGCATCTTATCTCTAAACCTCTTAGAAAAGAAATGGTTTAAACGGGCATTCAAAAAAATAATGAATTTTCTCGAAATTTACTCATCCGTCATCCTCGAATGTTCCCCAATTAATAGTTTCGAGGACGAGCTTAATCGGGGATCCATCGTTTAATATTTTATTTTCTTTGTCTTGATACATACT
>JALLOG010000499.1 GCA_027717645.1 Desulfobacterota bacterium AH_259_B03_O07 | reverse complement strand
CTTCTCCCCCTTCCCGAACTCAATGACATGTAAAGGTCAAACTTTAGCTGCTGGATGGGAAACTTCTGGAAGATCAAACTCTATCTTTTTACCCCCTGGCTCCGATGCATCTATAACTTCTATTCCGATTAGCTTACCTTCTGCACTAAAATCAGCATGGACACCGGGAACAACGGTTATTGTCCTAGCTGCTTTTAGAGTAGGCTCGGAGAAGTATATATATAGCAGGTCTCTAACAGGATCATATTCTATCTTCATCAGCTTCTTCTCTTTTTAGGAAAGTCTTTACCATATCTTACCTTCACGGTGAGCAATATTATCTTTTATAAGCTTATAGTAGACACTGACTTCCTTTTCATCAAAGAATTTACCTTCCCAGACGTTATTATACGGTTATACCAATACCTTTCCAAGTGTTGTATAGGTCCACTACATATGAGACAAATTAGAGGGGTTCGTATAGTTATCAATG
>JALLOG010000498.1 GCA_027717645.1 Desulfobacterota bacterium AH_259_B03_O07 | reverse complement strand
GGCCTTTCTTTAACTTATAGAGAGGATTCAAAGGCATTTATTGATGCTTTTAGGGATATTGACGGGAAGATTAGAGGAGAGATGAAACTACGACTATTTGCCTTTGCTATTGATTCTTTGCTCGAGACGCAAGAAGAGGATTTACTTGCAGCGGATGATAAAGAGTAGATAATACAATGCATGTGTCATCTTTCTTTCCTAAAGCCATTTGCGTCGTGGGGGAGGAACTAAGACTAAAAGAGATTGATATGCTCAGTGTGCAGTTACATGCGATTTAGTATGATTATCAGACGGGTTTGTTCTTAACTTACTGTAATCATTGAATATATTTAGTTTACATAAGATACATTATCAAACCCCAGGCCACTTTATATTAGGATAACCAACCGTAAACAAAGGAAAATTGCCTAAGCGCAATCTTCGTTTTCTTCTTAATCTGAAGCTTTCCTAACATTTAAAGCTCTGGGCCTACGC
>JALLOG010000497.1 GCA_027717645.1 Desulfobacterota bacterium AH_259_B03_O07 | reverse complement strand
CTATTGTGATCGAAACAAGCTCCCTTCTTCGATTCACCATGATTATTCTGTCTAAGAAACTTAAACTATCATAATCCCTTTTTCCTAGACAATTTTAACTTTATAAGCAAGTGAGTCTGTTTTTAATGAAGTCGGACTAGTCTAATTAAAATCCATAGTGTTATTGGAGGCTTTTATGCAAAAAAAAAGGAGAACTCTTATTAAGTATTGATCCAAAGAAGATACATTCTAAATTAATGCAAATTGGTGATAAGCCAATGACCTCTACCGGAGCCTCAGCATATAAATATGACTTAGATGTTTTAGTAAAAGAACAAGTTGAGACAAAACATGTCAAAAAAGATTGGACTAGATTAAAAAAGATTTATACTAGTGTCGTCGGTAATGAAGAGTATCTCTTAAAGAGACCTTTCGACATTGGACTATCATTTCTAGGGATCCTATTCTCTCTTCCATTATGGATCATGATTGCGA
>JALLOG010000496.1 GCA_027717645.1 Desulfobacterota bacterium AH_259_B03_O07 | reverse complement strand
TCCTATTGTTGATCAAGCTAATGAGGTCTGTAAGCAGGCTAGTAAATCATATAAGGCACTTAGAAATCTTGAAAAGAAGATGACTAGAGTAAAACCAGGGAAAATGTACAGCAATTTTAACCGAATACTCCATCAACTTATTGGAATAAGAAATGCTTCATTGCTTTTATTTATACAAGCCTGCGGATTAGATCCATCATTTGAGAAACCAGATGTCTGGAATTCATTTGAACAAAGATGGAGTTTATTAGATAAACAGAGTAATGAAGCATCAACCAGGTTAGAAGAGGAACTAAACAATATTGATAATTCTTTAAGAGAGCATTGAGAATTAATATTTTCTGAAGGATTTAGGGTTCGCGTTTTAGTTATTTTGAATACTCTGGATACTCTTGATTAAGTAAATCATCTCCGAAACCCCCGTAAAACTGTCCCGCACATCCATTCGAAAAATAAGAAATTATGAGTAATGCAG
>JALLOG010000495.1 GCA_027717645.1 Desulfobacterota bacterium AH_259_B03_O07 | reverse complement strand
ACCCAGTTTTAATCAGCATAGATTTTATTTCTGTATTTGTAAAAAGTCTCGTCTCCAAAATGACATCTGATTTGGGTATACCCCACTTAATTGTGCTACTGCCAGATGATTTGAAAAGTTTTATCATTTGATTTTTAGTTGCTTTATAACCTATACGATTGCCTAAATAACTATCGAGTAGCATCCAAAACGTGTCTAAACACCATATGGTATCGTATTCCAAAATTAATAATCCTCCTGGGCGTAAAACTCTATATGATTCGCTAATAAGTTTTAAAGGTTCAACAGATTCGCTACATATAAGTTCATCAGTTGCAATAACACAATCTATAGATTCATTTTTAACTGGCAATTCATTTGCGTCTGCGCATAATCGATTTGTTTTATCTTTGACTTTTTTCAGAGAATCGTACGAAAAATCAATCGCAACTAATGTACGTTTTTTATTAATTAATTCCACATAAGGGTCCCAACCACAAC
>JALLOG010000494.1 GCA_027717645.1 Desulfobacterota bacterium AH_259_B03_O07 | reverse complement strand
CGGTTATATTGAAAGCCATAAAACCCACCTTTTCTATAACTTTATGAAAAACCGAATGTCTATCTTCATCGGGAATTCCCCATATCAACTGGGTAAGGAAGTAATCGCACATACTAACTGGATCAAACACCGGGTCAAAAAACATGCGAGGCCAGTATTTGATTACTGCAACAAACCTTTTAAGACGCCTAAATCCCTCCCAGTGCGCATAGGAGTGACCGTTTAAATCCCTGTTGTCAGCTAGATTAAACAAAGCACAGACAGAAAAACAGGGATCAGGTATATAAAGCCATTTACAAATTGTTTCTACTAAGTCTTTCTTGAGGAGTTGATTATGCAGATTATCACGAACCTTTGTCCATCTTTCTTCTGGGTTTTCCGCTTCTACACATATCTTAAAAAATCTTCTCCAATCTTTTATTATTGACTCTTTTTGTAAGAGTTTTTTAACAGCTTCTTTTGTCTCTTCAAATTCCCAGCC
>JALLOG010000493.1 GCA_027717645.1 Desulfobacterota bacterium AH_259_B03_O07 | reverse complement strand
ACTTTCGGAAGGAATAAAAAACGCTCAGAAATATACGTCTTTCGGGATATAAACTTCTCTCTGGGAAGAATATGATTATGTTTAGATCGCATAACAACTACCCCATCATCTTATCCTCACCCTCTGCTTTATTCTTCTTACATTGCAATTATTACAATGTAGTCTTAATTATCATATTGTAAAACATTTTATATATAGAGGTCAATTAATTGTTATTCATGTCAATACAAAGAGACAATGTCACCCCTGATGCAAAGTGAAAATGTCACCAGTAATCAGATCATTAAAAGCAAGGGTGTTTGAAGCAGATTTATCATCATATGTTTGATCAGAGAGAATTTCTTTATAATTTAGATACTGGTCTTTTTATTTAATATGAATTGACTCATCTAATCTTTTTTCTACCACTACCTTGGCCTATGCAAAAGATATTCTGTATTTATCAGGTAGTATCTGGAATATACGATTCTTATATGAGATTG
>JALLOG010000492.1 GCA_027717645.1 Desulfobacterota bacterium AH_259_B03_O07 | reverse complement strand
AAACCCCCAGGGTGCAGGGTACTGGTTTCACATAATATTCATTCTGTTACCATTACTATTAATTGGTGTAATACTTTTTAAAAGGATTGAAAGCCTACATAACTCGGTATTCACTATTGAAGGTCAAATCAGACGAACATCCAGTAAACTCGATGACATAGAGGAAAAGATTAAACCAATGAATAAAAGTGAGGACTAGGCTCTAAAATAGAGGCAAGAATAGGTAGGATATTTTAAGAGTGTACCACTCCCCTTTTGTCAAGCTCGGTTTAAGTTGGACTCGTGAAGAATGGTATCCTTCCTTGCGATTATTTTTAACTCCCTTTCCAAACAATTTTATAGGTCTTTCTCTAACGTAAACTATGGCAGTATTATAGGGGGAAGGCTATGCTTGAAGGAAAAAAGGTTTGTTTTCAAGGAAATATGTGGTCAGAGAGGAAAGATTTGTGTTGCGCCAGATGGTATGTTGGATTACAATATGAC
>JALLOG010000491.1 GCA_027717645.1 Desulfobacterota bacterium AH_259_B03_O07 | reverse complement strand
TACACAGACATAGGGGGGCTTAGCGTTGTTGCAGACAAAAGCACTATGATCCCGGGCGGTACGGGAACCTTTACGGGCGTTAGTGGTCCTCCATCACTAGACGGGGGCAACGTAGCGTTCCTAGGCTTTAGCAACTTCGGCGACCAGCACGGCATCTACACAGACATAGGGGGGCTTGGTGTTGTTGCAGACTTTAGCACTATGATCCCAGGCGGTACGGGAACCTTTACGGGCTTTCCTTTTCTCTCTCTAGACGGGGGCAATGTAGCGTTCCTAGGCTTTGGCACCTTCGGCGAACAGCAAGGGATATACACAGACATAGGGGGGCTTGGTGTTGTTGCTGACTTAGGCACTATGATCCCGGGCGGTACGGGAAACTTTACGGCCTTTGGTGCTCCCTCACTAAGCGGGGGCAACGTGGCGTTTAAAGGCTCTGCCCCCAGCCAGCAAGGCATATACACAGACATAGGGGGGCTTGGTGTTGTTG
>JALLOG010000490.1 GCA_027717645.1 Desulfobacterota bacterium AH_259_B03_O07 | reverse complement strand
TCCTCTTCGTCTTCCTCGTCCACATTCTGGAGTTCGTAGCCCACATTTACGTGAAATACAAACCACCTGCCTATGTACTTTGATAGAATCAATGCAACAGCCCCGCCATGACCGTCACCAAATTCTGAAACCGCAATGAGCTCTCCCACAATCGCCATGTCAGGTAAAAATTTAGTTTCATCGAAGAATCTATATTTAAGACCGAACGCCAATTCTTCAATGCCGTCATTTTGCTTTCTACCATTTCGTAGTTCAGCAATCAAAATCTCCCCCTCAATCGTAAGCTGTAATCTTTCTGACATTCCAAATTCGACTTCGGGTGAAAACACATGCTCTTCGACCTTTTCTTCCTCATTAAGTCTTAAGTAACTATATATTCCTTGCAAGAAAAATGTGCCCCTTGGCGGAGTAGCAGCAATCTCAGTTCCAATTGGCTCAAGGATATGTGCTGCTCTACTTATGTTTACAGATAGGCATAACAAAATCA
>JALLOG010000048.1 GCA_027717645.1 Desulfobacterota bacterium AH_259_B03_O07 | reverse complement strand
TAAATATTTTTAGCTGTAGGAATTGATTTAATAAATCCTAATTTTTTGTCAGCCCCTGATTTTTGTTTCTTTGTATCAAGACAAAGAAAATAAAATATTAAACGCTGGATCCCCGATTAAAACATTCGAGGATGACGGAATCCTCAAGTTAAAGAAAATTTAAACAAGTTTAGAAGTTCATAGTTACCCTAAATTCGTTCCATAAAACAGGATCATTGATTTGTATCACTGAACTATTTATTCTATTTCTCAGGGAATACTATCTTAAATTCAGTCCCCGGTTTTCTGTTCAGTTGGAGTGAGCCTTCTAGCTGTCTTGTTAAAGACAAAACCAATTGTAGACCCAGGGATTCTGTTTTTCGGAAGTTCAAATCTTTCGGAAATCCTATCCCATTGTCACTAACAGAGAGTACACATCTCTCGCTCTCCGAATAGAGCTCTATATTAATTCGTTGCCCCCTCTCCCTCTTCGGGAATGCATGTTTTAGTGAATTCGAAACTAATTCATTAATGATCAGACCGCACATTATAGCTCTATTTACATTAAGCGATGCTTCCCGAATTTCTATCTTTAATCTTATTTCTTCTGTACTTGCTCCATATGAGTTGAATAAGTAAGTCACAAGCTCTCTTAGATATTCTTCAAAATCAATTTTTGCAACATTCTTGGATTGAAATATGTGCTCGTGTATTAAAGCCATAGATCTGATACGATTCTGAACATCGGCTAAAATATTTTTAAAAGTCCCGTCTTTAACATATTCATTTTGTAGATCTAAAAGACTGGTTATAACCTGCAAGTTATTCTTCACCCGATGTTGAATTTCCTTCACCAGCAACTCCTTCTCATACAACGACGCCTTGATTCGCGCCTCTGCATTCTTTCTCTTCTCAATTTCCTTTTTAAGCTCCTTGTTTTTCTCAGATAATGTTTCTGTTCTTTCCTTTACCCTAAGCTCTAATTCCTCATTTGTCTTTTGCAATGCTTCTTCGGAAATTCTCAGGTACTCAGCCTGTTTAGCATTTTTTATCGCCACACCAATTTGCTGAGCAACAACTTCCAATAGTTTCAGCTCTTCTTCATCGAAGGCATTTTTATGTAAAGAGTTTATATTTAATGCCCCGACAGCCTTGACATTTAATGTAATTGGCATCGACGCATAACTCTTTGTTCCAAATTCCTTTCCCGCCGGTCCAATGAAAGAATCTTTGTCCACATCCGCAACATAACTAGGCTTTCCTTCAATGATAGTCTTCCAAGTAAAGCCTTTAGGATACGGGATTCTTTTCATACGGTTAACAGACAAATCGTCGTAGCCCCTGTAACTTCTTAAAACCGCCTCTTCCCCATCGACAATGAAAATTGAAACATTTTTTACACTCTCCATGTTCTTACTCAATGCATCTACTGCATTTTCAAGCACTTCTTGTAGATCAATAGACTGATGGACACTACGAGTCACAGCACTAATGATACTTTCATATCGATTCTTTTTGGATAACTCCAAGTATAGGTTTGCCTTTGCTATCGCTTCAGAAATTTGATTACCAATAGAAGAAAGTAAATTCACTTCTTGCCTGTCAAATCTTCTTTCTTTGTAGCTAAGGAACCATAGAACTCCTATGACTTTTCCTTCTGAAGTAATAGGTATCCCTAAGACACCATGATGCCCCATGTCTCTACCTGCAGGATGGATTTTCGGATCCTCCTGAGCATTTTCGATATTCAGTACCTGCGCGGTCTTAATTACCTTCCAGGTAATGCCCCTCGGGTAGGGGATTCTCGAAGCCCTCCGTAGATAGTCTGTCGGAAAGTTGCGTTGGTCTTGAAGGACCGCTTCGTTGGCATCTATATCTACCAAGTAGATACATGCCATATCTACATTTTCTAAATCTGTTGTCATATCTAGGGCAATTCTGTAAACCTTTTTTATGTCGAGGGATTTGTGTACTGCTTGAGTTATTGTATTTAATATTTCTAAGTCCTTATTTCTCCTACTTAAGTTCTCATATAAGACCTTTAGCTCTTCTGCCCGAATTTGCGATTTGAGATTCAGGACTCTACGCTCGTTCATTTCGTCTATCAGTGATTCATTGGTTTTCAATAATTCACTCGTGCTAACTTCAACACCACTTCCCCACTCACTATTCAGATTTCTAAGTGACAGTTCTGAAACCTTTCGGTCTGTGATGTCTCGAGCACAGAAACAACTGTGTTCTTTTCCGTTTAGTTCTATGTAACTTGCTGTTATCTCTACAGGAATAATCTTTTTATTCTTGGTTCGGTGTATTGATTCAAATTGAATAGTTTTACTCATCTTTAATATATTCCAGGTTCTTTTCCACATACTTTTTGGAAAATTCGGAGCTATGTCATGAACTGTCATTGTTAGGAGTTCTTCCCTGGGATAACCAAGAGAATGGCACGCTGCATCGTTGACATAAAAAAATTGTGCGTCTGAATCCATCCAGAAGGCGGGGTCGCCGGCTTTGTCAATTGCAAATTGTGTAAACCGAAGTTTATCTTTCGATACTTTATATTTGGGAGAATAATTACGATTTCTTTTCAGGTCACTTTCGTGCTCACTATTTCTAACACCATGCTTATTCATATATAGATCCTAAATAGATTCAGGACTCAACAAATAAGAAATATATAGACAATTGATTCTCTAATCAAACCCCACCATCATCAACGACTCAATCTATGTTATAGCTTGGAAAGTCTATAAAATCAACAACTTTTTTTTAATTTCAAAAATTACAACATCGCCTCTAATGATTAAGATTCTCGTACCTCAACTCTTCATTATCTATATCCTCAGGGAGTGCTTACTCATTCTGACTGTTATTTAATTCTTTGAGCTCATAACGTAGGTCAATTTTCGACAAATATATGGAAACCTGAAGGTTTCCGCTACAATTTTATCTCGTTTTTTGATGTAGGATTAGGCGAAGAGTTCCGGGATAGAAAATTAGCCTCCCGGAGGTAGTAACCCCCGTCGATCACCCTATCGTACCGGATCGGCGACTTTATTTTTTCAAAAATTGGGATGGTAGCACTGCAACGTAAGACACTTCTTTTAACAATTTTTTAACTAAGGTAACCAACGGTACACCAAAGTGCATTGCAAGAATTACAAATTCTGCATCATACGCAGAAAGAGTTCTTTCATGTGTTAATGCTAATACCTCAGACGATACCACACTATATTCGCGCCCTGCGAACAATTTCTCCGCCTTAGTCATTGTTTGTTCAGCCAAGGGTAGTGACATTCCTGAATGTCGCATATACAATGTCAATATGTTTCTAAACTCTGAGCGCCACAATAACGGCACGACCCATTCACTATCCCTTTGTAAAACATTCTCAGCTTCCTCGCTTCTATCGCCTGGGATCAAAAGATAAGCAATGAGATTAGAATCAACAACAATCATGGTCTACCAGTTTCTCGCGCTTCCCTAAGTAGTTTATCCGTCAACTTTCCAGGAATGCTGGCTCGGTGTCTACGAATATCAGCTAATAATGACTCGACATCGACTAATTGTGGAGCAGCAGCAGCTTCTAGACAAGCCAACACCTCTTTATTCAAACTTCTTCCGTGCTTCCGAGCTCTTTCCTTTAGCGCAAGATGTAAATCTTCCGGTATATCTTTCAACGTAATCGTAGCCATACTGCAACCATAACACAACCATTATGCATGTCAAGTTCCCAAATCCGGTCATTTAGAATACATACCCCCTCCCCTTCCGTCTTTGCGAGGAGTTTTTTTCCCAAGCAATCCCTTTATGATAAGACAAAAGGCTAGGTTATGCCTCTTTTACTTTTCTTCTGCAACACTAACAATATTCTTTTGGGGATTTCTTGTTTATTATCTTTGTCATTATAATATAAGCAAGGACACGTTAAGGGTTTGAAAAATGGATAGTAAGGAATTTCAAAAAAGAGCATTAGAAAGCTTCACCAGGTTAGAGGAAGGACAAGTAGAACTCAAAGGAGGATATGTCAAACTCGAAGAAAGTGTAGCCAAGCTTGATCATAAAATTAATTTTGTACATGATGACCTAACAAGAAAAATTGAAATGATTGCAA
The DNA here is from genome assembly GCA_027717645.1 of Desulfobacterota bacterium AH_259_B03_O07. GTDB lineage: Bacteria > Desulfobacterota_D > UBA1144 > Nemesobacterales > CSP1-2 > JALLOG01. The sequence goes on along the minus strand of JALLOG010000048.1, from coordinate 17,635 downwards.
ACGCAGTAAAACAATTAGTTGAAAAGATGGATATTTTAGTTGAAAGAATGATAACCAAAGAAGAGTATGAGAGAAGGTTTAGAGACTTAGAAATTAGAATAAGAGAATTAGAGCAAAAAATAGGTCAATAATAAAGGTGGTATTCAGGGAACATGTGTAAGGGGGGGAATCCAGGGTTACTCCGATTCCCCCTTTCCGAGGAGTTTTATCCCGAAGAAATCTCACCAGATGTCATTTATCAACAAAAGGTTTTACCCTCCTCCTTTTCAATTATGCCTACTGGAAAAACTCATTCGATAAGTTAATATGATAGCCGAAAGACATATGAAAAAAATTGATCGAATCTTACAGAAACTAAAAGAAACCCTTCATACTATCTATGGAAATCGGGTAGTTGAAATAATTCTGTATGGATCCTTTGCTAGAGGCACCCCCCATAGAGACTCAGATATCGATATCGCACTCGTCCTCAAAGGAAGGGTAAATAAATCAAAAGAAATAAACAGAGTATATGATGCTTTATATGATTTGATTCTCGAAACAGGTGAGATGATCTCAATTTACCCAATTTCCGACAAGGAGATTCAAAACCCAGTCTGGCCCTTATATCATCACATAAGAAGCGATGGGAAAAAAGTTTGAAAGAAATAGAGACTCTCTTGAAGAGGGCTGAGAAGAATATTAAAAGTGCTGCGCTTCTATTAAGGGAGAAAGATTTTGAAAGTTCGATTTCACGCGGTTACTATGCAATGTTTTATGCGACGGAGGCATTACTCTTAACAAAAAATTTGAAATTCTCATCTCACAAAAGCGTTATTACCCTTTTAGGAAAACATTTTATAAAAGCGGGTATTTTGGGGTGGATCCCCGATAGAAGTCCTCGGGTCTGACAAAAGGGGCTGGTATACGATAATGCCTGTAGTCAAAACCGCTTCCGATAACGCTTGTCCTCGCATGCCTCTAGTGGAGAGTACTTGGGTATGACAAAAACGAGTAGGTGGCTCCCTTAACTTGTGTTTGAATGCTACCAGTTCAAAACATGCCGTTAAAAGTTTAATCGGTGTAGTTTTTGGGAAGAAGTGCGAGAAGAAAGATTTCCCATAAGACATGTACTGACCTCTTCGACTTCGCCCTTCGACGAGCGCAGGGCTTAAACGAAATTTTCATAATGACAGATAAAGTTATAATGGGTAGCGTTTCCCTTTTGAAAGAATTGAGATCCTAATAGCTTATTTACGAATCCTAATTCTGTGAACTTCTGCTATAATCAACCTGCCCTTATGATAGATCATATCAGAATGAGCTGATAGATAATCTTTCAATCTTTCCATTATCTGCGGAATGATTTCCGGATGATTTCTTACTTGAATTGCGATAATACCATTAAACTTTGATGGAGGATGCATTACTATATCTGCAAAATCTCCATTTAAAGAAATTACAATTGCATCAAGTTCCTGGGCTATGGAAATGACATCTGAATCAGATGAATCCGTTGGTATATAGTCTCTAAGCTTTAATACATCGTATCCCGAATCTAAAAGTGATAGAATAATAGAGTTTGGAACACAATGGTCAGCGAAGAATTTTAAGCTCATTATAAAGCAACTTCGAATTCTGCTAGTTCACGAGCATAATCCAGGCATGCTGCGATCTGCTCCTTTCCTAGGTCAGGAAACTCTGTAATGATCTCATCACCAGTGCGCCCGGTTGCAAGATAGCCAAGAATTAGGCTCACCGGAATCCTCGTACCCTTGATGCGTGGTTTACCGTTAAGGACATCAGAAGTGCTTACAATAAAATCCCTCCAATCTACTCTCACTTTTTGCTCCTGAGTTTGTAATTTAATTTATATTATGATAAGGAAAAGCAGATGCTTCAAGTTTCCATTATATATTTCCCCAGGGGTTCCAACATCAATTGGGAAACCAATTGGAAGACACGAAATAGAAAGAAAAAGAATAGAGCTAAGAAAAAATGAAAACAAAAAGCAGGAAATGTCGTCGTAGAGAATGCAATGGAAAATCCAAGGCTAGTTTTGTGACACAGGTATTTGAACGTCATGGTTCAGCCGTTCAAGTTATCATCAAGAATATACCAGCAAGCGTATGTCCGGAGTGCGGAGATGAAACCCTAAGTATGGAAACTCTGAAAGAAATTAGTAAGATCCTGCGTCCACTTCATGGAGTGCACAAAAACATTCCAAAATTGCCACCTGCTGAAATTTTCATTGACTTTGCTGAAGCTATAAAAGCCCGAAGCGCGGCTTAATAGCTTGCAGGAATAAAAAACAGGGAAGTTTTTTTATATACATCTGCTAAGAACGGCATCCTACAACCTACACCAATCGTACTTCTTCTTGGGCCAGCCAGGCGGCGTATTCCAATGCTTGCTGTATATCAGCAGATTCTAGCTCAGGATAATCAGTTAATATTTCTTCAATCGTTGCACCATGAGCAATCTGACCAACTATTACTGAGACTGGGATGCGCATCCCACAGATACAGGCTCTTCCCCCCATAATCTCTGGATCAAATGCAATACGTTCAAACATGCTTTAAACCTCGTATATGTTGATAAGCGTCAATGCCCAAAGAAATCTTATATATGTTATTCATTTTCAAGTTTTTAGCATTTTTAGTGTATCCAATTAATGCAGCCTTTTCATCTAGATGATAGTATACAGAGCCAGAAAAGCGTTAGCAAAACTGAGTATAATCTGATCCGCTTCTATATAAATCAGTAGAAGATTTCGCAACTCCTTAAACAGCGCTTTAATTCAATCACAGAATTGTTTAGAGAATTAGAAGAATTTAAAACAAAAGATCGAAAGTTCGTTAAAGGAAAAAAAATAACGGGTGCGTGTTGGATAAACTAGCAAGAGTAATATGATATAAAAAAATAAAATGCAAAGCATTTCTTTTGCCTATTGACACGGACTGGCTAATGGGTGACCCGCCTTCTACGTTCGTTATGCTACTGGAACAGCCCCCTAAGGGACTGCTCCTTTTTAGGCACTGGTACTACTACTTCATTACTAACTATTTAACCCTTACGGCATCACATCCTTCAATAGGTGTACCACCAATCGTCTCACCCATGATACAGGCCTCGGTGTCAGCGGAGGTGAGACCTGTTTCCTTCTGTATGTAATGCGAGACCAAGTCTGTGAAGCTATCGGTATTGACATCTTGGAGATGCGCAGCGTATACAACTGGATCGGTCAGGTCGTGGGCTGGCATGGCTCCGGATGGGCCGAAGGTCAATGTGGTCACGTCAACATCCGTCACGTCAAATGTATCGCTACCCAGGATTGCCACAGGAACCTTACCCATACTGTTGGTGTTGATGGAATTAGGGTCACTGTTCGGTTTGATATCGATGTCAACTTCAATGAGATCGACTGGAGGACATAGCGGCGGCGGCGGCAATGGGTTAGAGGCGAGAAAAGGGTCGAACCGAACGTTTGTGGACACAGAGTCTCCGCTACCGCTGGCTGGAAGGGATGTGACCGGGTCGAGGACACCCCCCGACGGGCCATCTGCAGCACCCCAAAAGTTGCTTCTTGCATCTACATTTGGAGAAGCACCCGAAGCGTCTACACCTGCGGCGTTGCCAGATACATTATTATTCAGTAACGTTAATAATGTACTGCTCGTTATTAATGCCCCGGTTGGATTATTAATAATGTTATTGTTCATGGCTGTAATTGTGTTTCCCCCAGCAGCGTCAATTCGTATCCCCGCGGAATCCACAGTTCCACCAGTGTTTGAAAACGTGTTACCCTTAATGGATAGATTCGTGTATAAGGCACCCCCCTGAAAATCGCGATTCACATTTACACCCCATCGCACGTTACAAACGTTGTTGTTTTCAACAGTTATATTATCGGTCTGTGATATGTTACGGCTCGCAACGTAGATTCCAGCATCAGGTGAGAAACCGCTTGCTGTGCTGATCGTATTACCGCGAACCACGGAGTTCTCGACCCCCACCAGAATGATCCCGCCCTCGAAAAACTCGCCAACGGACACGCTGGCCATGGTGATATTATTGTCGAGAAAACTCATGTTGAACGAGTTGAATGTTTGGGCTCCGCCACCGAAGTTATTCGAGATGATGGCGTCGGCGTAATTGATCAGCGTGTTGCCTTGAATAACCGCACCATCCAGGTGTCCCCGAAGGTCGATACCATCTATGCTGGGAGTAACCGAGCTATCGATGACGTTATCCAGAATTTGCATTCCGGTCGTCGGTGTAATTACGAAACCGAAATTGAACTGATCGAATACCGACGTAGCGGAAAAGATCAACCCTCGGCTCGTGCCCACGACAGTGGGTAGGCCGACAAGCGCGTATGTCACAGTTACACGCTGGACCGTCAGGTTGTCTGCCTTTGGTGTCGCGTCCGTCGAACCTACAGCAGCAGCGACCACGACCCGTAACGGGTTAATTACTGTTACGTCTTGAAGCGTGAAGCCAGGACCATCGACACCAAAGAGTATTTGGAATCCTGGAGGGCCCGCACGTGTAGACATATCGATTACGGTGCCAGGATTACCCTGGATTGTTATTGAGGATTTCGCAGTGGGAATGACTATATCTGCGGGTAACGGGCCGAACTGGATCGTACTGATTGTTCCTGATAAAGAACCATCGGGAACATATGTCCCCGCAGCGATGTCAATTGTGTCCCCCGAAACGGCATTGGTAAACCGACATCAATAGTGTCACCCGCAATCGCATTTGTAATGCCCAACTCGATCGTGCAGTATGGGTCGCCTGATGTCCCCGCACCGATTCCTGGGCAAGAAGGGCCGTTATCGTCTACAAACACGGTCCCGGCTTGCGCTACTCCACCTTGAAGTAAGATGAAGAAAGCCGCCACGACTATAACTGCTAGGATCGGTAGCCCATTAATATTAATCGTCTTTATTTTTAAATCTGTCATAATTCTTTACCTCCTTAATTGCTTTTAGATTTAGATGGTCACTTTTATTTCAGGTAAGTTCATTCACCAGCTATAAATGATCTTACCTTCTTATTAATCTTGAATCATCACAACTCTATCCCCCCCTTTCAAGCCAGCAGGCGAAATTCTCAAAAATAGAAGCCGAGCTTATTACACAAAGCTCAACCTTATACCTATCTCCGCTATAAATATATAACGAGGATTACCCCTTCTATTAATTATACAACACAAACGAATATAACCTATAGAACTTTAGTGGTATTTTAGTGGTATAAAATTTATACCCCTTTTTTAGGGGGAGGGACTAAAAACAAGAAAGAGGGGGGCATGGGCCCCTTTTTCTCGTTAGCATTGTAAATCGAGTTGTATGTAAATAAAATACATAGACAAGGAGACATCAAAATGCCTAAAGTAAGAGATATGTCCATTGATGACCTAGAGCACTTTATAGAACAAAAACTTCTTGAGGTACTCGGTGATCCTGATGCAGGCCTCCAGTTAAAAGAGGAATTCAGAAGGAAATTGGAGGAAAGAATTAAAGATCCCTCTAAACGAATTTCTCACCATGAGGTTTTAAACAGATTTGCTTAAGGTAGAATGGGCTAAAGATGCAGTCGAAGACCTGCAAAATCTTGATAAGCCAATTGTAAAACGCGTTCTAAATAAAATCCAAAAAGAGGAATTGATCTCCTAATTCTTCGTTTCTATAATTAAATATGTTATTACGTATTCTTAATAAGTATCTCCCTGCATAAAGGGATTACATGAAGTATAATAGAATTATAGTAATAGTAATGGTATCAAAAACGAATATTAAAAACGTCCATAGCTCATGGGAACGAATATAACTCTATCTAAGCAGAACGCAGTATTAAAAGAATTAAAAGGAATCCTGAATGGTTTATTGGGCGAACGCGTTATAAGAATTATTCTCTTCGGTTCGAGGGCAAGGGGAGATTACGATAACAGATCTGATATCGATTTGGCAATCATTGTTAAAGGTCTGACAAGAGGACTTAAAAATCAAATTCTTGAAAAGATTGCCGAGATTGAGCTTAAACACCTCGTTCCATTCTCTACACTAATCCTTTCAGAGAAAGAATTCGAAAATCTTAAGAGACGGCAGAGAAGGATAGCCCTCGATATTGAAAGAGAAGGTCGTTCTATATGATAGAGGAGAATAAAAAAGAGAACATTAGTGAAGAGATTGATAGGGCAAATGAAGCACTGCGTGCTGCTATATTGCTTTTTGAACATCGGTTTTTTAATGACGCTATTTCAAAATTGTATTACTTTTTGTTATATTATATTAGAGCGCTTCTTCTCACAAAAGGTCTTGAACCAAAAAGCCACGAATCTGCACTAAGGCTCTTCGGTCTACATTTTGTTAAAAAGCGTATTTTTAGAGCAATTGATTCACATGTATTTTCAAAACTTATGAAGTATAGGGAGGAAGCCGATTATAATCCCTCGTATACCTTTACAAAAAGGGATTTTATCGAATTTAGAAAAGAGGCAAAGCAACTGGCTCGTAATATAAATAAGTACTTGAAGGATAAAGAATATCTGTGAATCGTGGGTGAAACAGCATTAGAGTCTTCTTGCCATTCAGTAACAAAAGATGAGATTGCCCGCTAGCACTCAATTAGACTTTTATTATTTGTCTCGATTCCCTCTCGCTCTCGTCCCCGCATGCATCTGGCGGAGAGTACTTGGCAATGACATTATCCTACTGGTTACAAGGAATTATTTAGTTCAAGGACGATTTGGAGTCTGTTTGAAATGCCAAGTTTTTTAAAGATTTTATATAAATGTTTCTTTACCGTATCCTGACTAATAAAGAGCTTTTTGGAAATCCCCTTGTTGCTATAACCCTCTGCAACAAGTTTTGCGATCTCTTTCTCTCTTCCTGTAAGGTTGGTGTGTAAGAGCATTGGCTTACCCTTTTTTGAGATTGAAATTCCAGCTAAGATCTTTTTCATGATTTTGATGTCACCCCAAATTTCGCCCATGCTTACAAACCTGATAGCCTTAATTAATTTTTCTTTTTTTGTGTTATCCGTTAGAAATCCCCTGATGCCCAATGATAACGCATTTAGGACAATCTCCTCATCCAAAGAATGAAGCAATAAAAGAACCTTTGTCTTAGCTCTGCTTTCCTCAATGTATTTCTGTATTTCTTCGAGGGCTAAGTCAGGTATCGGAGTATCGATGAGTAAAACATCCGGCTCTTCTTGCTCAATAAGCGGAATAATTTCTGAGTGAGTAGAAGCTTCTGCTGCAATTTTTATATAATTTCCAGGCCCTATTATCTTTTTGATACCTTCGGATACAAGATTAGAGGAAGTGATGACACCCAATGATATGTTACTTTTTTCCTCAGAAGCTAATACTGGCTCATGATATTCTGAGACTCCCTTCTCAGCATTTATGTGTTCATTATTCTTATGAAAGACAAGCACGACGCCATCAATAACTCCTTCCTCATCTCGGTTTGGAAATGCTCTTATATCAACGCTTATTCCTCTTCCATCATTTTTACTAATTAAATTATGATTTTTAAAACTGACAGCAGAACCATTTCGCTTTACCTGACCCAGAAGGTTCCCGGAAAGATTGGTCTTATCTTCATTCAGAATGCTGATTGCCTCACTAAGGGGCTTCCCAAAAGCTTCATCCTGCCTAATACCAATAAGTTCTTCGGCAAGGGCATTCATATATGTTACGAAGCCATTATGATCAATGGTAATAACAGCATGGCCGATATTTTCTAGCGTTTTTACAAGTTGCTTTTTCTTTTCCTTTAACTTTTTCTCCGCTTCGTGTTTATACAGAGCTACTTGAATGGCCGAATGCAATTCCTTCATTTCAAAAGGCTTGAGTACATATCCAAAGGGCTCCGTTATTTTGGCTCGGCTAAGCGTTTTGTTATCAGCATAAGCTGTAAGATAGACTATCGGTATATCATTACGCGCTTTGATTTTTTTTGCAGCCTCAACGCCGTCCATATCACCCTTTAACACAATATCCATGAGTAGCAAATTTGGATCGGTCGTCGCAGCTTTTTTAACCGCTTCTTGTCCTGAAGAGGCAACGGCTGGTACGGAATACCCCAGCTTTTTCAATCTTTTTTGTATATTCTTTGCTACAATTCCCTCATCCTCTACAATCAATATGCTTGTTTTTGCCATTTAACAGTATGACCCCACTAATTTAATTTTCTGGGAACTCAATAGTAAATACAGTTCCATCTCTTCTATTTAATTTTATCGATCCCTCTAGCTGCCTTGTTAGAGAGATTACTAATTGCAGACCTAATGTCTTCGTTTTTCGAAAGTTCAGACCCTTAGGGAATCCTATACCGTCGTCACCAATAGTTAGGATGCAATTATTGTCTTCTCGATGCAGATCAATACATATTTCACCGCTTCTTCCTTCAGGAAACGCATGTTTGAGTGAATTTGATACAAGTTCATTTACGATCATTCCACAAGTCAGTGCTCTATCGACATTCAGGGAAGGATCCCCTATGTTATTCTTGAGTTTAATGACTCTCGAACTCATTCCGTAAGAATCAAACAAGTAAGTCACCAGATTCGTTACATATTCTGCAAAGTCAATCTTTGTAAGGTCTTTAGATTTATATATTTGTTCGTGTATAAGCGCCATAGATCTGATACGGCTTTGAATCTCAATGAAATCATTTCTAACCCGTTTCTCCTTGACGTAATCTTTCTGAAGGTCTAGCAGACTGGTGATAACCTGCAAGTTGTTCTTTACCCGATGTTGAATTTCCATAAGGAGTATCTCTTTCTCATTTAGTGATGCCTTAATTTGGTCTTCGGCACACTTACGCTTTTTCATTTCATTTCTCAATTCTTTGTTTGTATCAAATAACTCCTTCGTACGTTTTTTTACACGAAGTTCGAGTTCATTATTGGCCTTGTATAATGCCTTTTTTGAAATTCGCAGTTCCTCTGCCTTCCGAGCGTTATTGATAGCTGATTCTATTTGCTGTGATACTATTTCCAGGAGTTTTAATTCATCTTTATCAAAAGCTTTTTTTCGTATGAAGCAATACCTATACATCCAACCGTCTTACCTATAAACCGAATCGGCATGGACACATAACTTTTTATTCCCATTTTCCTTCCGGTAGGTCCAATAGCAGTGTCATTTTCGACATCCTTGCAATACCTTGGTTTTCCATCTATTATCGTTTTCCAGGTAAATCCTTTGGGATAAGGGATTTTCTTTAACTTCTCAATAGCCCATTTCGGGTGACCCCTATAAGCCTTTATAACCGCATCATCTCCTTCGACAATATGTATTGAGATATTTTCAGCCTTTTCTATATTCTTACTCATGGCTTCAACTGAATTTTCAAAAACATCTTGCAGATTAATCGACTGATGGACACTCTGGGTCACAGCGCTTATAATTGTTTCATATCTGCTCTTTTTGGATAACTGATTTAGATTTTTCTTAATGGCCTCTTTCGACTGCTTAAGTGCCTCTGCTTGCTGAGCATTTTTAATCGCTACGCTTATTTGGCTAGCTACTACTTCTAACAGTTTTAATTCATCTTTATCAAAGGCATTTTTCTTTAAAGAATTTATGTCTATGACGCCTACTGTCTTTCCTTCGAAGCGAATTGGCATAGATGCATAGCTCTTGGTTCCCAATTTTCTCCCAGCTGTGCCAATAATAGTATCCTTGTCTACATCTTCAACATATCTGGGGTTACCAGTTTTTATTGTCCACCAAGTGAAACCCTTTGGATAAGGGATTCTTGAAACTCGTTTAATAAACCAATCACGATAGCCTCTATGCGCCTTCAAAACTGCATCTTTTCCTTCAACCATATAAAAAGCAATGTTATCCACACCCTGTATATTCTGACTCATAGCTTCAACCGCCTTTTCAAGCACATCCTGTAGATGAATAGACTGATGAACACTCTGAGTTATTGTACTAATAATTGCTTCATATCGACTCTTTTTAGATAATTGTTCTATGTTTTTCTTAATAATTTCTTCTGATTGCTTTCGATCGGTTATGTCCTCACAAACAATTAGGAATACAGTGTTACCGTCTTTTTGTCGCATTGTTCGTACAAACTCTCTTACCCACAACAAACTACCGTCCTTGCGAACCTTTCGAAATTCCCAATCAGCAAACTCTGTTGGATTCAGTAAATACTCATTTAACCGATCCTGGACTGCTTTTCTGTCTTCTTCATAGAAAATATTGAGTACCGGTTGCCCAACCAACTCCTCAACCGAGTAACCGAGCTGTTCTGCCCCAAAATGATTAACAGAAATAATTGCCCCATCTGTGTTTACTGTAAAGTACATCGATGGGTTTTCATCGTACAAAGACCGATATTTTTCCTCACTATTACGCAATGCCTCGTCTGCCCGCTTCCGCACGGCAATTTCGCGTTTCAGAGATTCATTGATTTTTATCAGTTCGGAGGTTCGTGCTTCGACCATATCCTCAAGCTGGTCGCGATGTTTTCTTAATTCCTCCTCAAGTAGCTTCCGCTCGGTAATGTCAAACATGAAACCCCGCAGAACTTTCGGGCTACCATTACTCGACACGACGCTGACTTTATCGTGTAACCATACGATTCGACCATCATTTGACAGCATTCGGTACTCGAATTCATAGTCTTCACAGCGGGCAGAAGCCTCCTGGCAGAACCTGACAACCCATTTGCGGTCTTCCGGGTAGATGTGGTTCACCCAGAAATCGTCGCCATACCATTCTTCGATCTGATAACCAAGGATCTTTGCTGCCTGAAGGCCCACATATGTGAAGCGCCATGTAGCGGGATCTGCCTCCCAAGGGATTATGTTGGCAGTTTCCACCAGCCCTCGGAATCGCATCTCACTCTTCCGCGCCTCCTCCCCCAGATACTCGCGCTCGTTTTCTGATGCTTTTGACTCAGAGCTCCTATGTTCCATTTCTACATACTCATTTAGACCTTGTTTCTTTGTTTTCTTTTTATTTATGTTCCTTCTCCACATTAAATAGAAAGCTTATTATTATAGTAATTTGAATCCAAGAGTAGCACAATGCCGATTCTCAAAATGTTTAGAAAAGAGTCCCGTTGGAAATCCAAAAGAATTTCTACTAGAACCACATCCCATCTATATTAAATAGTATAGATGCTTAAAGATATAAAAAGGATACATAAAGATTTCTCACATCCGTTCGGAATGAAGACAGAACGCCCTCACACCTAGGCGAAGACCTTTGTGCTTACTTGGATCCCCGATAGATGCATTTGGGGATGACAGGAGCAAATAATAAAATGTATACCTGAAGGTTACCGCCGTTTCAAAACAGGCGCGATAGCCAAGGTTTTCCAACATAGTATGAATAAGCGCAGTTGGAAGTTGCTCCTACATAAGGTTTGGAAGCTTCGGGAGGTTAAACTTAGGAACTGGAATGATCTAACCCAATTATTTCATAGAGAGTGTATTTCCCAGTCTTACCTTTGATAGTCAATTTAACACGCTGGTTTGCTAACACATGTTGTTTCACATGCTCATATACCTGTTGAGATATGAGTAGCTTAGTATCTAATTCCTTGTTGGCTGATTCAATGCGACTCGCAAAATTCACAGAATCACCTATTATGGTTTTTCTCCTCGCCGCTCCACCAATTGTGCCTATGACAGCTTCACCATAATGAATCCCAATTCCGATCTCCCAACATTTGTCATAAATTGACTGCAAATAAGGTCTTAGATTCTCCATTTCTTCGAGCATCTCTAACCCGGCTTTTACTGCTTTGAGTGGTGCTTCATCTTCTTTCTCAACACCGAATAACGCAAGTAATCCATCCCCCATGTAGTTATCGATATATCCACCATTTTGATTTATTACCTGTTCCATACGATGGAAGTATCTATTCAATACATGAATAACATCATAGGGAACAAGAGCCTCAGCAAAGGTAGTGAAACCACGTATATCTGCAAACAGTATAGCAACATCCTTCTCCTCACCCACAGAAACAGGGGCTAAGTCCTTTTTAAGCTGGCTGGTCAACTTCACATCTTCGTCATCCAATACCAGCCGACGCAGGTTTACCTTTCCAGACACCTTTGTCTGACAGGCAAGACGAATAGAGGAATCGAAGTTTAAACGCTCGGCGAGAACCTGTTCCTTTTCAGTCCTCGGGCTACAGCACTCCATCCCATCTAGGATCATGACACGGCATGTGGAGCAGCGAGCATTCCCACCACATACATTGGTATGAGGAATTCCCGCATTTAAAGATGCCTCAAGAATACTTGTCTCTTTATCTGTATGAACGTCCTTTTTATCGGGTAGGAAATATATTTGAGGCATAATTAGATAATCAGTTTAAATATACCGTAATCATCCTAGTTCTTTTCATCCTTAAACTTTTATGTACCAATGGGTCCCATCGCAGAATGGTTTGTTTTTTGAACCGCCACATCTGCAAAGCGCATAGCGGTCCTTTGAAGCTCCTTCCCCCATCGACTCATCTTTTAACTCAATACCCCCTGTAATGTAATAAGGACCATCCTTTGAAACCATAATCATTGGGTCTCGATCTTGATCCCCATATTCAACACCATCAATAGAATAACTGAGTGCACCAGAGGGACATTTACGTATAGTATTTACTATTTCGTCTACTTCTGCGCCATCCGGATCAATCCATGGCTCGGACTTTAGGCGGAACACAGATGATAAGTTATCAGTACAAAATCCGGCATGGGAGCAGATACCCCTGTTATCGTGAATGGTGACACTTTTTCCTAAGTAATCCTCCCTTTTATTCAAACTGCCGTCCGTAAGCTTTTCCCCAGAAAATCCGTTTTTGGAGTGTGTGCCGTCGCAAAATGGCTTATTCCGGGATCCTCCGCACCTACAAAGAGCAGTTACTGTTCTTGTCGATATATGATCTCCCTTTGAATCCTGCAGATCTTCAAGATTCCTTACGATATAGGGTCCATTTGGAGAGCACTCAATTGAGACTCCCACTTCTACTTTTGATGAGCTCATACGATCTCCTTTTAAATATTATATTGAAATTACCGCTGTGTTCATTTTAGCTACTTTGATATTTATTTGCAATGAGAAATAATGTATTAATAAAATAAAAGATTGGCCAGAATTTTTAAACAAAACACTGTGCTAGATTATTAGGTAAACTGAATAAATTTAATTAAGTGAAACCAGACCGAGCGAAATATGAAAATTTCAATCCTTGGGTGTAACGGGAGCAGGGGTTTAGGTCTCAAGCCTACTGCCTTCCTGGTTGATAAAAATGTTCTTATTGATGCCGGAACGTGTTCAGAAGCTTTGAGCATCAAGAAACGTGTTAACATAGATCATATCCTCATCACTCATGCACACTTTGATCATATAGCAGATCTTCCTTTTCTTGCTCACACAGCTCACGATCTCCGAAAAGTGCCCCTTTATGTATATGGTATAAAGGAGGCTATAGATGATATCTCAAACCACATATTCAATTGGCGAATATGGCCTAGCTTCAATGAAATACCAAACGCTAAGAAGTCGAAAATTTCATTCAAGCCAGTTAAACTTTTAAAAAGATTTAAAGTCGGTTCTCTACACATAACAGCAATTCCCGTAAATCATACAGTACCAACAGCGGGCCTGTTAGTCGATAATGGCAAATCTGCCTTTGCCTTTACATCTGATACTTATGAGACAGAGCTCTTTTGGAAAAAAATTGGAAATCATAATAGACTAAAGGCCTTAATCATTGAGTGCAGTTTTCCAAACCGTTTAGAAGAAACAGCTAAGATCACTGGACACCTTACCCCCGAACTCTTAGATAAGGAAATTTCGAAATTGCGTGGAAAGGAAATACGAATATTTGTCTCCCATTTAAAACCCATTTACAGGAGGGAAATCATTAAGGAACTAAATAAGTTATCTAAGAAATTGCCATTAAAAATTTTAGAAGATGGTATGGAAATAAAAATCTAATGGATTAATTATTTACACCGAAGAACCATTGGTACAACTTTCAATCTTACCTACTCCATGTTAATGCCATATAATCAAATCCATTTCTTGTACTTAAAGAAAAGCAATAAACCAGTCAATATAAAAATTACCAATAACCAAAAGACAAGGTAAGAATATTCCCAATTGAGCTCCGGCATATGGGCGAAATTCATACCGTAGACTCCAACGAGAAAAGTGATTGGTAAAAAGATAAGACTAACAATGGTCAGTCTGTTTATTAGATTATTTGTTTTATAACTGACGTAGCCCATATACAGATTCAAAGTATCTGAAATAATAGCTCGTAGATTTGAAAGATCATCGCTAAGCCGAGCAAGCAGATTACCCTTCTTTTCTAGAAATGGCTGAGTCGTTTCGCTAATAAATGGAGATTTCCTAGTAGACAAAACAGTAATAATCTCCCGAGAGGAGACCAGAGCAGTACGAAAATCGAGTAGCTGTTGTGTCGAATTTGCTACGCGTATAAAGATTCCATCGTCAACCTTTTCAAACAGTTTCAATTGTAATTTATCTATCTTCTCGTCAAATTCTCTATATGTATGTTGATACATATTCGATATATAATCTATAATTTCGAACAATAGGAATCCCGGGGATTGGCTGAAATTGATAAAATCATCGTGATATGTCTCAAGCATTTTATTCACTACCCTTGAGTTCCTTTCATAAACAGTCGCAAGAAAACATTTACCAAGAATTACATGGACAGGCACCGTCACAAAATCATCATCGATAAAAAAGGTCTCAAAAAGCGTGAAGTGAAGAGAATTGTGAAAAATATTTAACAGCTCTCGCAGATCACCCATAAGGAATTCCGAATTAATTTCTGTATCTGGGCAAAATTTTTGAAGAATGGTTATGAAATCATCAACCCCTTCACCATCAACATTAATCCAATAATAATAGCCCTCAGGACAATCAGTGCTAATGTTTTCAAATGGTATGGCGTTATCTTTCCTGTTTGAAAAATCAAATTCAACTACTCTAAGCATCTCTTTATCCTTTTAACACTACATAGACTACTATAATTTATACTGAATCGGGATCTGCATACTTCTCTAATGTATTGATTTGATTCGTACCGCCTATCACAACGAGTACAGCACCCGGCTCCAATATCTCATCGGCCGGGGGGTTGTATATAAATTCCTTGCTAACATTATTGGGAGATAATATTGCAAGAACAAGCATTCCAGTATCCTCATAAATACCAGAATCCCTTATACTCTTACCAGTGTATTTGGATCGCTCGGTTAGTGTAACTTCAGAAACTCGCTCATCTCTTGTGTCCCTGAGCATTTTGTCGAGGAAAGAAACAACAGTTGGTCGAATCATCTCTGAAGCCATTCTAAGTGCACCTATAGTCCCTGGATAGATCACGCTATCGGCTCCAGCCCTGAGGATTTTTTCCTTGCTCTTATGCTCGACCCCCTTAGAAACTATTCGTAATTTTGGATTCAAAGCTCGCGCCGTTAATGTTAAAAATAAATTGTCTCGATCGTTAGAAAGATTACATATTATTCCTCTTGCCCGTAAGATTCCCGCCTTCTGTAAGACATCCTCTTCGGTCGCGTCTCCTTCGACTGCCAACAGCTCGTCTTCGGGAATACTAGACTTCATGTTTGAAATACTCTCTTTGTCTAACTCTATAATTACAACAGAATTTCCAGTTTTATGGAATTCTTCAGCTATATCCGCTCCTGTCATACCAATTCCACACAGTATGTAGTGGTCTTTTAACATCTTAACTTTCCGTAATATACGTCTTCGCAAAAGAACGCCCGAGAGTGACCCTTCGACCAAATATGCCACTATTGTCGACGAAGCCCAGACAACTACTCCATAAGCAACCAACATGTAAATTATTGAAAAAGTCTCTCCAATAGTTCTCCCGGGCTGGGGTAGTGACAATAATTCCAGATGGTCCCCATACCCGACAGTAGTGAGTGTGATAACCGATAAATAAAGTGAATCCAAAAAAGCATATGCAAATGGCTCCGGATGAAAAATCTGTATGATAATGTAAAATCCAAATGCTCCCAGAAGCAAGATTATAACAACCCAAGTCAGAGCCCTTGCTACCCTGTGATTCCATATAGTATGAATTAAATCTCTTTTCTGTTGCCAATCCCATTCCGAGGTCTCCTTTGTTTTAGTTACAGTAGTAAAATAGCGGTATTCAATCGAGTTTTGATCATTGTTTTCTCCTTTTCCTTCATTTACAAGAGATTCCGACGAACCCTTTTTCATCTCGTCCACTGTTTTCATCACAAATCATAATTTTTAGAACTATACTAGTATCTTAGTTTATCAGAATTATTTTAACACAGTTACTAACGAGGGAACAAAGGCTCAGCCAGTTGAGTCCAATATACTGTATAAGGTATTTTTTTTTAAATTCTTAAATAAGAACTAGATGCTTGTAAGTCCTTTCATTTCAACACTATAAACATCCAGAGTTTTTTCCCTTCCTTTTAATGATATATTACCAATCAAATCAATGATTAAATCCAAGTTTCTTGGCAGACGATCCTTTAAATGTTTAGAGATCAGTATTTTCTTATTAAACCTGTTACACTCTCCTTCTATTCTTGAAGCGGTGTTTAATACATCACCATGAAAGTGTAACTCCCTTTTTATTTCCCCAACCTCTGCGATAGTGACTAAACCTATATTCAGACCTGCCTTAAATTCTGGAACTACTCCATACTCCTCATCATAGTATTCTGCCTTCTCTTTTATTTCTTCTTCAAAATCGAAATAGGTTTTAATACAATTTGCATCTTCTAAACCCTCATTGACCCTCCATGTTAGAATAGCTTCATCTCCAACATAATGATAAATTTCCACTTTCCGTTCAAGAACAACATCTGTTAGATAGTAAAAACAATCCTGAATTAGCTTGCTATACTTTATATGACCCAACTTTTCTGCATGTGTACTGGAAGATTTCATGTCTAAGAACATGAAGATTCTCTCTTCTTCCTTTGGATGATGATAGGTCCCCATCATAAATCTTAATAAATTTCCAGGACCAAATGTGCGGCCGACCTGTTTAATTAAACTTATTATCAAACTTGCTACCAAGGTGTATATCAAGGCAGCCAAGAAATCCCCACTTATAATCCACTTTGATAGAGAGAACGAATATTCATGCCTGAAAGCAAATCCTGCTTCAGATAGACTTATAATAACTACAATAATATAGGTAGCTAGAATTAGTATCGATATATGAAAAACGCTCTTTATTAAAATAATAAAACCATAGGACCTTTTTCTGATTTTTTCGGTATCTAAAAAAATGTCCAATATTCCAAACGCAATCCCTAAAACTAATCCTCCAGTCAACATTACTAACACATCAATTCTAAGTTGATCATGCTCAAATTTTAAGAGATCGCCACCTTCTACTATGCCAACGGTCCTCAAAACAACAAATAAAAATACTGCCAATACCCAGAAAATGGTGGTGTTGATTATATTAATTAGATACGCCCTTGTCTTAGGATTAATTTTTATCAACGAAATTCGAGGATGCCCCAAAAATAGTTGGTATTAAAGGGGGGCGAAACCTGTAAGATACAATTAGGAAAAATTAACTTTAGAAGGAGGTTT
>JALLOG010000489.1 GCA_027717645.1 Desulfobacterota bacterium AH_259_B03_O07 | reverse complement strand
CTTATTACTGGAGGAGCAGGATTTCTGGGATCCTTTATCATAGAAAAGCTCCTTGAGAGAGGTGTTAAAAAAGAAAATCTAAGAATACCAAGAAGTCGTGATTGTGATCTAAGAATTTGGGAAAACTGTGTAAGAGTCGTTGAAGATATGGATATTATAATTCATCTTGCAGCAAAAGTGGGTGGAATTGGGTTTAACATGAAGTTTCCAGCTGACCTTTTTTATGACAATTCTATAATGGGACTGCAGCTTATGGAGGCAGCTAGGCAATATGGGATTGGGAAATTTGTTGCCTTAGGAACTGTATGTAGTTATCCAAAATTTACACCCCTCCCGTTTAAAGAGGATGATTTTTGGAACGGATATCCTGAAGAAACCAATGCTACATATGGGATAGCAAAAAAAATGTTTCTTGTTCAGGCGGAGTCTTATAGAAAACAATATGGCTTTAATGCTATCTATCTTATTCCTGTGAACCTGTATGGACC
>JALLOG010000488.1 GCA_027717645.1 Desulfobacterota bacterium AH_259_B03_O07 | reverse complement strand
ATATCTAATATTATAGGAAGATAATCTTTAATATCAACCTTACGGTCCAAAGCCTGAGTTATTATGGCCGTTATTCTAGAATCATTAGCAGGGATAACTACTCTATAAAAGAAACTACTAATTCCTTGTGGTAATCCTTCTGGAACTTCTGGAGGACAAGTTAAATAATCTCGAAAGTCATTTATCGGCATAGGTATATTTAGATTATTTATGTATCGTAATGCAATTCTCTTAATAAATTCTGGTTTTACTAATTCTTTATAATAATTCCAAAGCCGTAATGCTTCGTCTCTAACCTCTTTCCAACGTTTATAAGGTTTAAGTCTATTGAAAGTAAATCCATCAACCCTTAATTGAACAATTCGGGTTCTATCTTCCGACTCGTATCTATAGCCGGTGATCTTATCATGAGTTATCACACTTCTTTCCTTGTCTTTAACACCTATTTTTGCTTCGTGAAGCCTAATAGTTTTCTCTGTGGGGTAATCT
>JALLOG010000487.1 GCA_027717645.1 Desulfobacterota bacterium AH_259_B03_O07 | reverse complement strand
GGACTATTAGGAGAAAGTGCGTGGGTCTCAGTAGATCCCCCATTGTTGGTTAAGGGGCCTAAAAGAGGGCCCACTCCGATGAGATTTCCAATTGTGTCACCAACAATAGAGCAGTTTTGAGAGACAGTTTGAATTAGATTAAAACCCAAAGAGTTTAATGTACCAAAACAATCAGGATCACTGGTTGTGTCTGAGTTGCCTGCAATGATAGTATTTGCAAAAATAAATGTGCCGCCAATAGCATTGAAGATTCCCCCGCCATCTCCTACTCCATCGCCGTCACTATCAGCCGTGTTGAATGCAATGGTCACATTGTTTAAATCAACCGTTGCAAGATCAGGGGTTTCAATGCCAAAAGGATCATTATATATTCCCCCACCCCCATCACCCGCTGAGTTACCACTAATAGTACCATTGATAATTGTTATGTCGGAGAATATATTTCTGATACCGCCTCCCTGTTCACCAGCCGTGTTATTGCTTATGGTGCTTCC
>JALLOG010000486.1 GCA_027717645.1 Desulfobacterota bacterium AH_259_B03_O07 | reverse complement strand
TACGGAGGGACCGGAATCTCGCTCTATGATTGTGCTAGCAGAACCAGCACCTATAATGGTGATTGGGCTAATAATAGAAGGGAAACCGGTCCCACCAAAAGTGAAGTTGTCGGGGGTTGTCAATGTGTAAGTACCGGCCTCTAAGTTAATTGTATCGGGCTCATCTTCGGTATCGTTTGCAGAATTAATTGCATCGTTAAGCCCCGCAACATCTCCTGATGAAATATTAAAGACAGCCGAATTAGCGGAGTATGGCACCACTAGAATGAAAACAATATAGATACATATGTTAAGGATTTTATTCTTGCTAGATAACCAGTCTATGTACTTTTGACTCCTTACATCGTTCATAGCTCTATTCTCTAATACTAATTTTTAATTCCTTTATTTCACCATTCACTCCTGATACTTCTGATACTGATAAATCTTGGGCACGAGTCACATTGCATCCTATGGCAGTAAGTCCCCCGATATTATAAATGTTAGAAACAGAG
>JALLOG010000485.1 GCA_027717645.1 Desulfobacterota bacterium AH_259_B03_O07 | reverse complement strand
ATAGAATTCTTTAATATATTTTGAAACAACGTCTGGTTTAAATATCCCGACGACATCCTAACAAAGGTTGATAGGGCGACGATGAGTGTAAGCCTTGAAGGCAGAGAGCCACTGTTGGATCATAGATTGATCGAGTTTGTAGCACGAATACCGTTAAAATTCAAGTTTCATGAGGGTACAAGCAAGTATATTTTAAGAAAAATTCTGTATAAGTATGTTCCAAGCGAATTCATAGAACGTCCTAAACAGGGTTTTGTGGCGCCTATATCCAGATGGCTAAAAGGTGAACTCCGTGAAGTTGTAAAAGAGTATTTAAACGAAGAAAAATTGAGAAGAGACGGGATATTTAAACCAGACGTTGTTTCAAAATATATTAAAGAATTCTATAGTGGTGTTTCTATTAATGTAAACAAACTCTGGTTTTTGCTTATGTTCCAGATGTGGAAGGAAAAATGGGTTTAACGGAATTGGAAACCTATCGGGGGCAGTTCTTGTCTAGTGGAA
>JALLOG010000484.1 GCA_027717645.1 Desulfobacterota bacterium AH_259_B03_O07 | reverse complement strand
AGGATAAGAAGCGAATGGGAAAGTGGATAAGACAGAGATTTTTCTTGATAGCTGGAAAACTCATTAAGAGTCGTAGGAAGTTTGTGTTAAAGCTCCAAGGGGATTGGGCATACAAGGAGGAGTATTAATGAGGCAGCGAGAAGGCTTGAGAGTTTGGTTTGGGACACATAGCAGAAAGATAGGAAATGGATGGATAAACCACAATTAAAGAGTGAGAAAAGTACTTAGAAGGCGATGTTTGCTCGAGTAACAAGATAGGTGTGGGAACGAGTTAAATTTAATGCTATGCTTGAAGGAAAAAAGGTTTGTTTGCGAAAAAATATGTAGTCAGAGAGGAAAGTTTTCCTGATATGAGCTTATTAATATGAAAAATAACGGCTAATGCATAAAATGGGATTAAAAAATAGTCACTTTCTAAGAAAATGGATAATTCGAGATTATTTATAATTATGATTTTGTTATGCCTATCTGTAAACATAAGTAGAGCAGCACATATCCTTGAGCC
>JALLOG010000483.1 GCA_027717645.1 Desulfobacterota bacterium AH_259_B03_O07 | reverse complement strand
ATATAACTAGTGTCTAGAATAAAGCATATCTATTTAAATGAATTTCCATACATGATAACAACAGTAATTCGTGTAAGAGTTCCCTTGTTTAATGATCCATTGGCCGCGGACGTTGTCTTAAGATCTATCTTATTCGGCAGACAGCAAAACTGGTATAAGCTTTTAGGTTTCGTTGTAATGCCTGACCATTTGCATCTTATCATCATTCCAGGGGATAAGAATGTTTCGGAGGGCATGAAGTCTCTTAAAGGGTTTTCGGCAAGGAAGATAAATTCACTATTTTACGGCAAAGGTTCAATCTGGCAAAGAGGTTTCTATGATTATATCTTAGATACTGAAGAAAAGGTCATTAGTAGAATCAGATATATCGAGGAAAATCCTATAAGAAAAGGTCTGGTTGATAAGTTGGAAGATTACAAGTACAGCTCTGCTAGATTCAGAGGGGAAACGGATTTAGAAAATTATTTTTATTGAACGGGACAGGAATGTCCCGTCTATCCTTTGTT
>JALLOG010000482.1 GCA_027717645.1 Desulfobacterota bacterium AH_259_B03_O07 | reverse complement strand
GATAGAAACATAGCTTCTGTTGCCCCATCATCAAAATTTGCAGTTAATAAGGTCTGTAAAAAAATGGATTTTAGTGGCAAGAGGGTTATAGTCGAATACGGACCCGGGACAGGAGTATTTACGAGAGCGCTTTTAAGAAAAATGGATCCGGATTCGAAGCTTATTGTTATTGAAACGAACCCGAACATGATTTCTCTCCTAAAAAAAATAAAGGATCATAGAGTATATATATTTAATGATAGTGCAGAAAATGTCGAAGATATACTAAATCACTGCGGTGAAGAAACCGCGGACTATATAATTTCAGGAATTCCCTTTTCTTTATTTAAAAAGGATAAAAAACACTTGATCTTGGGGAATACACAGAGGGTATTATCTGATGATGGTACGTTTCTTGTGTATCAATTTACATTGACAGTTTTGGGTTATTTAAGAAAGTATTTTAATAAAATTAGTTACGACTTTGTTCTTTTGCAATCTCCTTCTCCATTCTGTCACGCAAGTGGTG
>JALLOG010000481.1 GCA_027717645.1 Desulfobacterota bacterium AH_259_B03_O07 | reverse complement strand
TAGTATAAAATAGGTATTATATATATGATACTACGATATTGCGTAATGACAAGGGCGGGGCGGAAAGAGGGAGATGGGAGACTAGAGAATGGAGACTGGAGATTAGGAGACTGGAGATTAGGGAAGAAGAGATTAGAGATTCATAGAGATTAGGAGATTTGGGAAAAAGAGAGAAATAAAAAACAAGGTGTAAGGGCTAAGTGATAAGAAAGGTACTTAGAGTTGATAAATATTTCATATGCTGATTTTCACGCTCATTTTAAAGCTCGTATGGAGCAACGCGGCGTTACAAGAGAGGAGGTTGAGAAAACCATGGATGAAGGATGGGAATCAGATGATGCTAAGCCGAGAACACTTGGAAAGGTATTGGTATTACGTATAATAACGTCTGGGAAGGTAAATTCTTTGATGAAAAGTAAGTCAGTGTCTACTATAAGCTTATAAAAGATAATATTGTATTGCTCACCGTGAAGGTAAGATATGGTAAAGACTTTCCTAAAAAGAGAAGAAG
>JALLOG010000480.1 GCA_027717645.1 Desulfobacterota bacterium AH_259_B03_O07 | reverse complement strand
TCAATATGAGCTAATTCTCCTGGAGCCTGCTTCTCATAACGCTTAATAACTCTCTTGGCCGCTCCATTCAAAGGATAACGTGCCTTTACTCTATCCATTGTGGCCGGTGAGGGAGTCTTATCTAAGTAATAAGGTTTAAATAAAAGAACTAACTCATAACGATTGGAACCAAAGCGTCTGTATGCTTTTATTATGTTTCGTTCTATCTCTTTAGGTGTTCTACGACTCCCAGGCTTGGGTCCCCTCTTTTGAGGTAAAAGGCTCTGTGGTTTTCTGCCGCCAGCCATCCATTTATGATAGTAGCGACTTAGATCTTTCTTGGATATGTAATGAGCTTCGCATAGATCTTTTACAAATTTAAATGGTCGTGGAGTTGTCTTAGCTTTAGTTTTTTCGTATTCTTTTAATATGGGTATCCATCGCTTTACAATAACAATATCTTGATATTTCATTAGGCCTCCTTTGGTTAATTCATTTTACCAAAAGCGTGACCTAATTACTGCGCATATACA
>JALLOG010000047.1 GCA_027717645.1 Desulfobacterota bacterium AH_259_B03_O07 | reverse complement strand
CCTGCCTATACTATATGTTGTGGTAACTTCAGTCAAGTGCATAGCCCTATTACTTAATTATTTTGGATTATTAAAGCAGTATCGATTTCTGTATGTTCAACTAAGTAAAAGTCGTTGCTATAAGTTCAAGAAATAGTAGAATGATACCCCTATGAATAGTTCCTTTAAGGACTATATTTACCTTTTAAGAACACATCAATGGGTAAAAAATTTTTTAGTTCTTGCTCCTCCTTTTTTTGGAGGCGTCTTGTTCACAAACGTTGATATGTTTTTAAGGATGGTAGTAGCATTTTTAGCTTTTTCTCTTGCCTCCTCTACTGGATATATAATAAACGACCTTTTTGACAAGCAAACCGATGCTCTGCATTCAACTAAGAAGCTTCGTCCCATCGCGTCAGGTAAAGTAAGTAATAGTTCCGCATTACTTATGGCCTTAGCAACACTTTTTATATCATTGGTTCTTTCGCTAAGTTTTAATAAAGCATTTATCTTCATTCTTATTATTTATCTTTTACTTATCTTGGCTTATTCCTTTTATTTTCAATATATCGTTATAGTAGATGTTATAAGTATAGCTCTGGGTTTCGTATTTAGAATTGAAGCCGGGGGTATAGCCTCGGGAGTAAGCGTATCAAACTGGCTACTCATTATGACCATACTTAATTCTCTACTCCTAGCTATTGGAAAAAGGCGTTTTGAACTTGAGTCATACAATGAAAAATCTAATTTTAGAATGGTACTTACTAAATACAAAAAAAGATATCTTGACGTAGCTCTTACAATATTTGCAATTGTTTCAATAGTCGCTTATTCACTTTATTCTTTCGAAAGAGGCCCCAGTGTGTTTCTAATTACCATTCCTTTTGTGGGTTTTGGTGTTATTCGATACATATATTTAGTAAGAACTAAGATCAGTGGTGATCCAACAGAGTCATTGTTTAATGATAAGTGGCTATTTGCTAGTGCTCTAATTTGGCTAATGGTTACTGCTGTCATTATCACTTTTTAAAATATCCCTAGCTTCTTGGGACAAGGATTGACCGAGACCACTTCGAAGGGCTTTTTCCGCATGATTTTTCGCTTTTTCCTTTTCACCGAGAGCTAGGTACACTTTAGCCAAAATGAGATCAGCTTTAGGATACATATTATATATTTCAAAGGTCTTCTTTAAATAAGATTCTGATAATTTGTATGCATTTTTAGAATTTGTAAGTTCACCCTTGATATAATAGATTAGCCCAAGGTGATAATTGGCTAAACCATACCAAGGATCATAATTTACAGCTTCACGAAACCATCTCTCGGCATTACTGTAATCCTTAGCATTGAGATATAAAACTCCCAAGTTTGTTGCAGTGACTGCTTTTCCCCTTTTTGAATCTTTAACTTTTGGATCAAGCGCTATTTTGTACTCTTTAATTGCATCATCTCTCCTACCAGCATTCTCTAGTGCGAGTCCGTAATTTGTATGTGGCAAGCCGAAATCATACGATTTTGCTGCTGTATGTTCCCAGAGTGATAATTTATCCTTCCAGACTTCCTGCCTTTCGATTGTGAAGAATAGATACGATAATGTTAAGATCATCGCAAAGGCCCAAACAAATTTTTTTGCACTCGCCTTGCACTCGAATCCGAGTACTAGATAACCAATCAGGAGGCAATACCCTGCCGATGGGATGTATAAATATCTCTCTGCAAGTTGTGTTGACGCGATATTTGTTATTGCAACAATTACAGAGGGACCGAGTGTAATAAATATCCACAAAAGAGAAAACGCAATTAAACCTCTTTGTTTTTTAATTGATAGAAGGATAACAATAGATATTAGTATTATGATAAATATTGAAAACAAGGTGTAATAAGTTTCCATTGGGATCTTTGCAATAAAGGCATTGAAATCATACGGAAAAACTAACTTGCTAATGTAAAAAAGGTATGAGTTTAGGATATTCTTTATAGCTTGGAAGTAAGATAATGCTTGATGCGTAATCTCTGCGGATTGATTGAAATTTACATTTGTTAACTCAGGAATTGTTACGGAGGCTCTTCCTCTCAAATATAGATAGACCAGGGCCAGCCCCAAATATAAGAAATATCGGAAGAAATTATTCCGGTCTGTGAATCTTCTACTTAACAAATCGAATACCACTGCCACGATAGGAAAAACTAAAGCAACCTCCTTTGAAAGAAGTGAAAGTGAAAAACTCAATGTGGTCAAAATCAAAATCCATATCTTACCAAAGGACAGTATATGAAATATAAAAGCTAGAAAGAAAAAAAGGCCACAGAGTACATCGGTCCTAGCTGCAATCCAGGAAACTGATTCCACATGCATCGGATGAAGTGCAAATAAAATTGTAGAGAAAGCAGCGATGGATTCTTTTGCTGCTACTTTGAATACTCCAAGCGATAAGAGGATTAAAAAGTATAGCAGAACAGTCGAGATTGAATTGGAAACTATATTGCTCAGGTGATAACCAAATGGTGATATTCCCCATATTTCACGGTCTGACACGATTGACGCAAACACTAATGGTCTGTAATATCTTTGACTTTTGTTTTCTAATTTCCTAGGAATTAGAATCGAATTAATCCTAGAAGCTTTGAACTTATGATAGTACTTTTGAATAACCTCTACTTCATCCCAGACAAAACCGTTTTTTAGTGAAGGTGCATACGCGATAAAGGAAATTAGAAACAACAATAACGCAGCGAGTGCTTTATGCTGAAAAGATTTCATAGATAAATTATATCACCCCTGAATTTACGAAATAGCTGGGGTTGAAAATTTTCAGAATAGTTTTCTCGATATGTTTATTGTAATTTCTAAAAAAGAAAAATCGAAAAAATATTTGTATATGAATTGTTTCTAATTTTGATATAGAAAAAATCCGGATCTTTAACTTGAAAATTCCCTCTAGCTTGCTGCAGGGAGTTTCATTATAAAAAGTTCAAGTCAACGGAATAGGTCCTCTTCTGGTTTCCTTATCAGTTCTTTAGCACCGATGCCGCCATGTTCATACTGGAATCCTCTAACTATTACAACGGGGGTGGAACCAGTTTTATCCATAACAAGACCTGCTGCTCCTGCAATTTCATCTGCGATTGCTACAATTGTTGCATTTAGTTCATATCCTTTCGAGTCTCTCTGTCCTCTATAGTCTTTAAGAGGTTTTATACCCCAACATCCGATTGCTATTTCAGTAAGTCCCATGCGCCATGGCCTTCCTATAGTATCCGTGATTATGACTGCTATTTCTATTCCAAATTCATTTTTAAAACTTTCTACGAGTCTTTTTGCTGAATCGTCTGGGTCGAGTGGAAGAAGGGTTACCATTCCGCCTCCTGAGACATTTGATGCATCAACTCCAGCATTAGCGCAAGTA
Organism: Desulfobacterota bacterium AH_259_B03_O07; assembly: GCA_027717645.1. GTDB lineage: Bacteria > Desulfobacterota_D > UBA1144 > Nemesobacterales > CSP1-2 > JALLOG01. The sequence continues at coordinate 19,348 of JALLOG010000047.1, read as the reverse complement.
ATTCCAGTTCTTGTCTCTACAATTAACCTGCCTGTATCTGACTTTCCACGGTCCATCTTGACGATTCTTCTCGTTTCACCGAGTATTGTTTCTACAATATTTGGGTCTTTATTCAATTCACTTGCTATCCTAATGGCAAAAGAAGAAGGACGCACTTCAAGCAGCTTAACTATTCTACCCTCTGCTTTTGAAACGATCTTTTGAGCAAAAACAATTATGTCTCCTTTAATAATGGAGACATTTTGTTTGGTTATGGCACCGGCTACTATCTTTACAAGGTCATTGTCCGGTCTTATTTCAGGGATCCCAGTAATCGGTATAATTGAGAGGCTATCTGAGGCGGAATTCATGGTCTGGGTTTCTGGGTGAAATTAATTTATGGGATTTTAAACTAGATAGGACTAAATTACAAATGGCCTTAAAGTGCTTGTACTACAGCACGTTTAGTCCCATTTTTACTTATTTAAATCAAACCGAATTCTAATCCAAGAAAGCACTTCTAATAGTTACTGCTAAAAATCTTAGTACTTAGACATAATGTTTTCGTGGAAGCTGTCTATAGTCTCATTCGGATCTAGAATAGGCTGTATCATTACCTGATCCACACCTTGAGATTCCATCCTATGAACTGTATCTCTAATTTCTTCAGCAGTACCAACCAGAGTTGAAGTATTAATCATCTCAGGCGTAACAAGAGGAGAATGTTCCTTTTTCCATCCCAGTAGGTATTCACTATATAGTTTCAAGTGTCTTTTTTCAATTCCCATTTCTTCAACAGCATATGCATCTGCAAAGCTCATAATGCCTTCACGGACATCGGCTGGCAGAGGTTCACCCTTTGCTGTAGCCATCTGTTTTGTTTCGTAGTTTACTACTGCAAGGGCTGTTAGATTTAACGAAGAAGCAACAAAAGGTCCTACCGCAACCTTGACAACCTCATCTCCCAATTTTTCTCCTGGCTTAGGAATATAATATGCGGTCATGCACAGTATATACAAATCCTTTGGATTTCTACCTGCTTTCTCAGCTCCGATCTTAACATGTTCCATACAGTAATCAAGAAAAGATTCTCCTATAGCGCCAAATAAAATAACCCCATCTCCTATTTCGCCTGCTAATTGAAGCATCCTTGGGCCGCTTCCAGCTATGTAAATAGGTATCTCTTCTTCAATATTAATAAATCCTCCAGTAGGATTCAGAAACTTTACATAACGATGCCTCTTTTTCTCCATCCATTTGTCACCACCTTCATCATATGGAGCCTCATCGCCCTTAAACATTGCCCTACAAATCTCCACATGTTCCCTCACCTCGTCTACCTTAGCAGCAGGCATTCCCAAGGTACGACGAGCGGTGTTTCCGGTACTTATTCCCAAAATTGCCCTTCCTGTTCCAATCTCATTGAGTGTAGCCATTGAGTTGGCAGTGACGGGAGCGATTCGGGAGCGTGGATTTGTAATACCAGGTCCCACCTTCATAGTTTTTGTATGCTCCAGAACCAGTGCAAGGGTTTGGTAAATATCACTCCCAATGCACTGCGTATCATAGGGCATATAATGCGAAAAACCTTTCGGTTCCCCATAGGAAACCCATTCCCAAGAATGTATATGAGCCGGATAAGTTAAACCCCAATCCATATCGATTACCTCCATAAAATAGTGTTGGTTCCATTATAGAGCAGAAAGAGTTCACATGTCAAGGGTAGTGTCTAAGGATAGTGTCTAAAAAAACCAACATAAAATGTTATAAATAATTATCAAAGATGTAATAATGCAGCATTGCCATATTCTCTTTCAAGTTTATGATTAAAAATAGTTATCTGTTGAATAAAATGATTAAAAGGGCTAATTTAATAATAGATATCATGGGGTTACTTAAAAGATTTTTTTATATTTTAGAATTACGCTTTTGCTAATCGATATTTTTATGTCAGATCAAATAGAATCGTATTAATTAAATTCTGCCTTTGAATTCGTACAGTAAAAAAGCTTATGGAGACATTGGTAAAAAAACTTGAGTATTGGGCAAGAAATGAGCCCCATAAAAAAGCTCTTCAAATGAAATACCCGGATGGCTATGAAAGTCTTACCTACAGTGAGCTGTGGGAAAGATGCAATAGTATGGCAGAAGAATTAAAATCCTCGGGATTTAACCCGGGAGACCACATTTCAATTTATGGTGAAAACAGCCACTTGTGGGCTGTTACATATCTTTCCATACATCTGATGGGGGGAGTAGTTGTTCCATTGGATGCTCAACTTAGCCCCAAGGATTTATTCAACATCATTAGTTTTTCAGACGCGAAAGCTATCATAGCCGATGAGTCTCATCTATTGGAGCTGGAAAAATTTTTTTCCGATTCGGGTAATGAAATAAAGCTCGTTTCTTTAGAGGCTCTTTGTAGGATACCTCAATCGAAAGATGAGTTTAAGCCATATATACCTAGTCCTGATGATTTACAAACTATCGTGTTTACATCTGGTACAACAGGTGAGCCAAAAGGAGTAATGCTCACGTTTGGAAATGTGCTAAACAATGTCCAATCGCTTATAAGATTTACTAAGGTGTCTACAAGGGATAATGTACTGAATATCCTCCCTCTTAATCATGGGTATTCTTGTATTATTGGTTTTCTCTCTCCACTTTGGGCTGGTGCCACCGTTACTTTTTCACAATCAATTAAGAGTACAGATTTGCTTGACGCAATGAGAGAAACAGGTGTCACTGTGTTCCCTGCGGTTCCAAAACTTTTTACCCTTCTTGATAGGGAGATTTTTAAAAAAGTAGACTCTTTACCTTTTGCATCAAAGTTAATTTTCAGGGCCCTCTATTCAATCTCAAAATGGGTTAGATTGGTGACTAGATTGCGTACTGGGGCACTGTTTTTTAGTCAGATCCACAAACCTTTCGGTGGGAAACTCCGGTTTTTCGCTAGTGGAGGGGCGAAGCTCGATCCAGTGGTTGGCGATCATTTTCTCAACCTGGGGTTTCTAATGGTTGAAGGATACGGTCTTACAGAAACATCTGCGGTAAGTACACTTAATCCCCTTGGAAATCCAAAGCCTGGTAAAGGTGGTATACCCATTGGTGGGGTTAAGGTTCGTATAGATTCTCCGGACCCCGACGGGATAGGAGAAATATGCATTCAGGGTCATAATGTGATGCGGGGATACTATAAAAATGAAGATGCTACCAGGGAGGTTCTTCGTGACGGTTGGCTTCATACGGGGGATCTGGGCAAGATAGATAGTGATGGTAGTGTGGTGATAACAGGGAGGGAAAAAGAGGTAATAGTCCTTTCCTCTGGTAAAAACATTTATCCGGAGGAGGTTGAAAAATTATACGAAAAGATTCCACTTGTTAAGGAGCTATGTGTCCAACCATCATTAGATTCCTCCGGTTTTGTAAGAGGGCTTCAGATGGTTGTTGTTCCAGATGCAGAGGAGCTTAAAGTACGTGGTGTGTTCAATCCGCGTGAGCGCATTCGATCTGAAATCACTATGAGGGGGGCAAGTCTTCCTTCGTTCATGCAGATAACAGAGCTTGTGCTCTTTTATAATGAGTTACCTAGAACATTACTTGGGAAAATTAAGCGAAAAGAGCTTGAAAACCTGTTAAAAATGGCGGAAGCCGCTACGGAAGAACAGGAACTTATTATCTCTGATGAAGAAAAAGAACTTATGGAGCTCCCTACTTCAGCTAGATTTCTAGCCCGACTTCAAGATATTGCAAAGATAACTGGTCCATTTTCACCATCCCAGGACCTATCTATTGACCTAGGTGTTGATTCTTTGACTCTTGTACAAATTACAGTGTTGCTTGAGAATGAATTTGGATTAGTGCTAAAGGAAGAGGAGCTTCCCTCGGTAAGGACGATTGGTGATATTCTAAATCGTTTAAAAGAAGTTTCTATAACTTCTGATGAAGTAGAACAGGGCTTTTCTATAGAACAACTTTTAAAGGACCCGCCTTCACTACCATTAGATACTATGTTTAACCTCAGGAGAAGTGCTTTAAAGCGTATCATGATGAGAATTTTTCAAATTTTCGTTCTACTTTTCCTAAAAGCAGCGTTTCGTGCCAGTATTAAGGGAGCTGACAAGATACCCCAAAAGCGATCATTTCTTATTTGTCCCAATCACCAAAGCTACATAGACCCGGTTTTAATATTTGCCTTAATACCCGGAAGGCTTTTAAATAGGCTACTATTTACTGGGTTTGGAGAGCTATTTGATAAGGCGCCACTTTCCTGGCTTGTCCGCCCCTTACGGCTAATACGAATAGGAACGACTGAAACATTTGGCGAATCTCTGAAACTCTCATACGACGGCCTCAATCGTGGTATGTCTCTTGTGATATTTCCAGAAGGCAGACGCACTCCAACAGGCTACGTTATGCAACCAAGAATAGGAGCTGGCATCTTAAGTGTGGAGGCGAGGGTTCCCATCGTGCCAATTCTTATCGAGGGTGCGACAAGCACACTCTCACCTATTCATCCAGAGCTGAGGTTTCCGAAGGTAAGCGTTATAGTGGGGGATCCAATTGAGCCGCAAATTTCGGGAGATCACCCGAGGGACAATTACCAAAGCATTGTTGATCAGTGGAAGGATGCAGTACTAGCGCTCGAAAATGAGTTTAATCTTGCCAATGAAAAGAAGGAAGAATAATGTTGTGATTCTATAAGGTGGAGTTTCGCGACTCTCAACTGACTGTAATATTCTCATTTATTTGATCCACTAGGACCTCTGCAATATGTCTTGGTTTTCTACCTGTAAAATGCTCTATCTGCTGATGACATGATACTCCAGATACTGCGACTATTGTTTCTGGAGTGACATCACGAACTTTGGGGAAGAGACGGTCTTCGCCGATAGTCTTAGAAATTTCATAATGTTCTTTTTCAAAACCGAAGCTACCAGCCATTCCACAACATCCGGCGCCACTGTCTATGACAGAACAACCTGCCGAATTTAGGATGTCCGTAGATTTTTCGTTTCCAATTAGTGCTCTTTGATGACAGTGTCCGTGAAATAGAACTGAAGGGCCGACGGTCTTCCAGCGTATATTGAGTTTATTATTTTTATTCAAATTATATAAAAATTCATCTATTAAAAAAGAGTTTTCAGCTAGAGTCTTTGCATCTTCATCATCGGGCAGGAGATCCGGGTATTCATCACGAAAGGTGAGTATACAGCTTGGCTCTGTCCCAATGATGGGGATACCCTCTCTGGCATACGGAGCAAGCAGGCTAACATTTTTGCGTGCACGGGAACGAGCTTGCTCCAGCAATCCTTTGCTAAGCATTGGGCGACCGCAACAAACCCTCTGTGTTACAAGATTCACCTCATATCCTGAAGTCTCCAGCAACTTCACTGCTGCCTTACCAATCTCTGGATGAAAAAACGACACCCAAGTATCATGGAAATAAATTATTCTATTACTATTAGACAATTGATTTGCGTTCTCACGATTTACAAACCAATGTGTAAATTCCTCTCTGCTAAATTTAGGCAATGATCTGTTTGGATGGATTCCTAATCCTGTAAGAAACCACCGAGACAGAGGATTATTCATAAGAGGATTGGTTAAATATGACATTGGTGCGGAAAATCTGCTCAGTTCGTGAATATAAGCAAACAAACCATCGCGGAGGGATTTTCCATTTCCATCAATATGATGAGCAAGAAATTCCATCTTCATCTTTGCCACATCAACGCTGGACGGACATTCGTTTTTGCAGGCCTTACAAGCGAGGCAGAGGTCAAATACCCTATGCATTTGATCGCTTTTTAATTGCTCAACTGGGAGAACACCAGACAGGACGGCGCGAAGGGCGTTTGCACGAGCGCGAGTGGTATCCGTTTCGTCTTTAGTAGCCATGTATGATGGACACATAATGCCTTCGTCAAGTTTTCGGCACACGCCTTGACCATTACACATTTCAACAGCACTGGAAAAACCTCCATCGGATGACCAATCGAAATATGTTTTTATTTCGTTTGTTTTATATTTTGGTCCATATCGTAGGTTTTCATCTGGGGGTGATTTATCAACTATCTTACCTGGGTTAAGTCTTCCTTCTGGATCAAAGGCAGCCTTTAAATCACACATTGCCTTAAAAATATTTGGTCCAAATAGTCTTTCATTTAGGTAGCTTCGTTGTAAACCATCGCCATGTTCGCCACTCATTACTCCACCATAACGAAGAGCCAGTTTCAGAGCTTCATCGGTTAATTCCTTCATTAAGGTGATACCATCGCTTGATTTTAGATTGATTATGGGTCTCACATGAAGGCATCCTGCACTTGCATGACCATAGAAGCCGGCTTGAGTGCCAAGACGTTTGATGATATCTAAAATCTCTCGAACATAACTAGGAAGATTTTCGACTGGAACAGAAACATCCTCAATACATGGTATTGGTTTATAATCGTCACGTTTGCTCATCAGAAGTCCCAAGCCAGCCTTACGAACTGACCAGACATTCGATTGTTCAATTTGAGAAAGAGCGATGGTCTTTTTGCACCTTATATTGTGCTGGTTTAGGTAGTTCAACAGGTCGTTGGATTCTTTTTCAACTTCAGATTCCGATTCACCGTAAAACTCTACTGCTAATATGGCAGCAGGGTCGCCATCCACAAATGAAAGCATTGGGGCGTAACCGGGATGTTCTCTCGTTAACCCAATTAGCATTCTTTCAATCAGTTCAACTGCCGATGGATTTTTTTCGAGGATAATTGGAACAGTTTCCATTGCCGTAATGAGATTATCGAACTGAAGTAAAACAAGTCCTGTTTGGGCAGGTCTACGTACTAGCTTGAGAGTAAACTCAGTTGCCACTGCGAGTGTACCTTCGGAACTTGCAAGCAGTCTGGCAGGGTTAAATGGGTTTTTGAGTATATATGGAAGACTGTAACCTGACGCCCTTCTCCAATGTTTTGGGAATTCATTACTTATGATGTCACAATAGTTCTTGCGTAGTTCGAATAGGTCACTATATAGACGTCCTTCAGCATTATCTTTACTTGATTTCGTATTAAAGCTTGATTCGTCTAAGGGATTCAATTCAATAAATGTCCCATCAGAAAGAACAATTTTAGCTCCCTCTACGTTGTCACCAGCCATTCCGAAAAGTATGGAATGCGCACCAGTGGCGTTGTTGCCAACAACTCCTCCTACCGTGGCTACATTTGCCGTAGAGGGGTCTGGACCGAACATTAAATTATGTTTTTTGAGATGCTGGTTTAGTTGATCTAGATAGATTCCTGGTTCAACTGTCACTGTCTTTAAATCTGGATCGATGGCAATCATGTGATTCAAGTACTTTGAGAAGTCGAGTACTAATGCATGGCCAACAGCCTGTCCAGCTAGGCTCGTACCCCCCCCTCTTGGAAGAATAGAAACGTTATATTGTTTAGAAATTTCAATTGTTTTTATTACGTCCTCAGTCGATCTAGGTATAACAACTCCTACGGGTTCTACCTGGTAATTACTGGCGTCCGTACTGTAGAGAATCCGACTAAAACTATCGAACCGTACTTCACCATTAACCTTTGCTTTAAGGGTTTCTTCTAGATCTCGATAAATAGAATCATTCTGCATGAATCTTATACCTATTGTTAACTTATAATCATTTCTAATAATAGACTCGCATGTAAATGTAGGAGCTCCTTTTAGGTACGACTTTGTCGCACCAAGATGGTGCTCCTACTTGAATAAAATTTATACCTTTTAAGTAAATTTAAATTATTTTTACAATAAAATATACAGCTGACTGGTTATTTAGTATAACTGTGGTGATAAAATCTTATTAAAAGCCTAATGTAATCTGACAAAATGACATAGCTTACCAATACCGAAGGGCTTCACTGAAAAGTTGTTCTAATTCAGACTTTCCAACTGGACGTGGCGAATTAACCAAAAGCCTTTGCTGTTTGATTGCACCATCTACTAGTTTTGGTATATCTCTTTCATTATAACCTAAAGCGGAAGTACCATTTGGGATACTCAAATCTCGCATCAAACCAGTCACGGCATCGGCTAATGAATAAGCTGCTTCCATCTGAGACATGTTTCCAGTATTTATTCCTAATAGCTCTGCTGCTCTTGCGTGACGCTCAGGCCATGCTGAAGCGGTAAAACGGAAACAAGCAGGAGCATTAACTACAACAGATATTCCATGAGGAACAAGTGGTTCATTAACATTGTACCCGGCAGGTTTAAAGTCTCTTACCATACCAGCCACAGTATAGGACATAGCGTGCGGAACATGTACTCCTGCAGTTCCGAACCCAATTCCTGCAAATGTGGATGCGAGGGCCATATATGATCGTGCTTCTATGTCATGAGAGTTAAATACAGCTCTTCGCAGGTATTTTGCACACCATGAAATTGCCTGCTCACTCCATAGATCTGCAATTGGATTGGCTCCGATATATACTGGACGTTCTGCAGGTGATGAAGGGCGGATGCGGCTGTCATATGGTTTGCTGGTAAATGATTCTATGGCATGAGTTAAGACATCACAACCAACTGATGCAGTTACCTCAGCTGGTTGCGTGAGAGTGTTTAGTGGATCAACAATAGCTAAACTGGGACGGAGATAACGGTGGGAGATCCCTGTCTTCACTTTCATTTTTACAATGTCTAAAATAGCAGCTGGTGTTGTTTCGCTTCCAGTACCCGAAGTGGTTGGTATTGCGATATGTGGTCTTAGGGGACCTGGGGGAGGCTTTCCTTTTCCAACTGGCTTGTTTATATAGTCCATAAGAGGTGCTGGGTGCGTGCTGTAAAGATTCATTGCCTTTGCGGTATCGATAACGCTTCCGCCCCCAACAGAGATTAGACTATCCCAGTCATTAGACTTAGCTGCCTCAATGGCTTCTTCAAATGATTTGTCAGTAGGCTCAATTTGGACTCTATCGAAGATTTCAATCTTGACGTCAGCATCTACTGCTATTTCTTTAACTTTGTCTGGTAGACCGAATTCAAACAAGTTTGAATCTGTTACAAGCAGCGCTTTTTTTATGCCCATTCGGCGCAACTCAAACCCCAATTCTTCTGTTGCACCCAATCCATAACGAAGAGGTACTGTTTCTAAAGCAATTATGGTCTCTGTAGGTATCAGTCGCTCCATAAGACTTATTCTAAATTTATTGTTTACTCAATTGAACTAAATGTCTTGATTAGAATTCGTGGTTTAAATCGTGCTTTTAGTATACAATACAATTATACTGTTTTATAAAAGAAGTGTTTGAGCTCGTTTTCAGAAGCCACCTTAATTACATAAGTGGCCCCATGGAGAAACGAAACCTGTGCTTTATTTTTGTAACAAATGGTGAAGTTATTGGAGATAGAAATTAATTTACTCCAATAAAAGTCCCCCAGGTTTGACCCGCGCCTCTTGCCTTCAAGAACGTCATTACAAATGCAAATTCATAGACTTTGTCTTTTGCCAGGTGTTCAGATACTACATTCTCGAGTATGTAAATACCGTTTTTGGTTATTAGTTCCTGATGTAATGTGAACATTTCATCTGAGCCTTTAACAGGAAAGGCTTCTACACCCCAGTTATCAGCTCCAACTCCTGTAACCCGCTTATCAACTAACCACTGGGCAGCTGCAGTACTCGGTCCCGGTTCAGAGCTAATATATCTTTTGTTGTCCTTTAACCAATATGACTGTATCCATCCTGTGTGAAAGACAACTATATCACCAGGTCTGACTTCCATGTTACCCTGTTTTTTAAGGGCCCCTTGTATATCTTTAACGGTAATCACATAATCGTCCGATAAAACAGGGACTCCCTTATAGGCTGCAATGTCTATGAGCACGCCACGAGTCATCTCCTGAGGAGACATTTCACAGCTATTTGAAGTAAGTCCAGCTGGTGTTGCAATTTCTCCCCATTTTCTACCATTATAAAAAATTTCCCCAATTCCAGCATGTCCAAGACAATCCACCTGAGTAAACGTTCCCAAATTACCGGCAATTATCTCATCCGACCATGCGAACTGATTTGAACCCAGCCACCTGGATGGATGAATATTATTGTACATAAGCTGGAACTGATAATAACGCGGTGGGAAAGCTGGTCCCTCCGGTACAAGAGTTAACTGCAAGTCGTAAATCTTACCCTTCTTGATAAGCCTGGCTGCCTCTACCACCTTTTCCGGGGTAATCTCATTGGCTGCTCCAATCACATCATCAGCACCATACTTGCTAGGCCACCATTTATCCTGACTTACACCCAACCCCACTGTTAGCGATAAAATAGCCAAAACCGCAAAGCTTATTAATGCAATGCGATTTAGACTTAAAATACTAAATAAATATTTTCCCATCATACCGTACCTCCTTATTGGATTTGCTTTTAGTATATCCTATCTTAAAACATATAAGAATAGCATGTTAATAGTTAAAGATTTTTTTGACTTTAATGAAGTAAGATATTAATATGGCTTCATTATCAAAAAACAAGAATTTTAAAGTGAGGAGAATATAAAATGGAAAAGACCAGGCGTGATTTTATAAAGATCGCAGGGGGCGCTGCTATAGGCGCGGGGACATTGTTATCGGGTTGTAGGGAGGAAGAAGAAAAAGTAGTAGAGAAGAGGGGTGAGATACCCAAGGAACCAGTAAAAATCGCCGCCGTAAGTTTTTTAACAGGAGTGGCCGCTGCACCTTTCGGTATACCTGGTAACAATACATTTGAAATGTTGTCCGAAAAGATTAACGCTGATGGTGGTATTATGGGAAGAAAAATTGAGCTTCTAAGTAAGGACGAAGCCGGTGGTGTGGATGCTCAAGTAAAACTTGCAAGGAAATTAATTCTCGACGATAAGGTTGACGTTATATTAGGCTACATTTCATCTGCTGACTGCAAGGCTGTTCTGCCTCTATCAGATGAATTGGGAGATTTAATAGTTGCATATGATTGTGGCACACAGGAGTTGATGGAGGGCAGTCATTCACCCTTTCCCGTTCCAAAGTATGAACTTGGCTTTAGAACCGCTGCAACTCTTGGTTTAGATAACATCGGTTTGGCGCTTATGATTAAAAAGTATTTTCCTGATATTAAAAGGATTGCCGGGATAAATCCGGATTATGCATGGGGTAGGGATAGTTGGTCAATATTCGAAGAATCTATGAAGAAACTTATGCCTCAAGTTGAAGTTGTAGGTACCTGGTGGCCTCCCTTATTCACAACTGACTACACGGCTCATATAAGTGCATTAATTGGTGCCGCACCTGATATAGTTCACACGGCCTTTTGGGGAGGTGATGCAGTAACTTTCACGAAGCAGGCTCTGGGTCTCGGTTTATTTGATAAAATGACTGTAGCTTATTCGAGGGGTGAACCTATACCTCAAGAGATTGGAAAGGATTTTCCTGAAAATCAAATTATTGGATGCGCTGGTCCTCACTATTTTCTCTATCCTCCACAGGACAAATGGCCTTTAAATAAACAGTTCGTAGACGAATATCAAAAAAAATACGGTAAGTATCCTACTTACCCTTGTTATCATGCATATCAGGCGATCTATTCTTATAAAGCAGCTGTTGAGAAAGCTGGTTCTCTAACAGGTGGTTGGCCTACAGTTGATGAAGTTGCTGATGCAATGACCGGATTGGCGATTCAGACACCCTCTGGGAATATTACAATTAGAGCAGATCATAATGCAATTGAGGATGGTCTTTTTGGGTTTACTAAACTCACTTCTAAATATCCGTTTCCCATTCTTGATCCTGAACGAATAGAGGTATTCCCGACTTTTGTGGTGAATCCTCCTGTGGGAATCAGGACTGTAGATTGGATAAATAGTTGGTAGTTTTGAAATTTTACTAGATATTTGCAAAAACCATTTCTAGTGAAAAAACTTCATAATTCGATTTAAGGAAATAAGATGTAGGAGCGGCTTCCAGCCGCGATTTATTCGCGCCTAGCCTATCCTGAACTGGCTTCAGGAATTGTGCTCCTCCTACCCATTTAAAATTCTACTATAACAAAATAATGGATTTAAAAATTTATCATATCCAAATAAAGGGAAATGGTATAAGATTACAATTCTCAGAATTAGTGTTGATTTGGTAACTCGTAATGGAATGGTTTATCTACATACTGAATGGATTATATTATGCTTCAACTATTTTCTTAATATCTTTAGGTCTCAACATCATATTAGGGGTAATGGGGATATTAAATTTAGCCCATGGCTCATTATATGCGATCGGGGCTTTCACGGCCGCTTGGCTTATAACATCATTAGCGGGTTGGAACTCTCCAGATGTGCTTTCATTTATTATTCTTCTCGGTGGCGCGATATTGGCTGGTTTTGTGGGGTTATTACTTGAGCGGACTTTAATAAGCCCCCTTTATAATCGTGCACTTGAATATCAGCTCTTAATAACATTTGGTGCGCTTCTTTTGTTTGAGGATTTGATAAAGATAGTTTGGGGAGGGGAGGCTTATTATGCTTCAAAACCTTTTGATATTTTGGGGAAAGTTGATTTATCTGGAAATATCTATCCAATTTATTTTCTTTTAGTGATAGTTATAGCGATAGTTGTCAAGTTATTAACATGGCTATTTTTAGCAAGGACAAGGGTTGGAATTATGTTGAGGGCTATGTCACTTGATATAGAAATGGCTACAGCACTAGGGCTGCAGATTAATAGACTAAGGACATGGGCATTTGTTCTTGGGGCAGCCTTGGCAGGGCTTGCTGGGGCATTGGTTGCACCTACAACTCCTGTGCTATTAGGGTTTGGGATGGAGCCACTGATACTTGCATTTGTAGTTGTAGTTATTGGAGGTCTTGGCAGTCTAAAGGGTGCTTTTATCGGATCACTTATAGTGGGTGAAATAAGATCGTTCGGTATAGTAATATTCCCTGAAATAGAGCTTGCTATTTTGTACTTAATCGCTGCGATAATATTGGTTATAAAACCTGAGGGACTTTTTGGGAGGATCAAAAGTTGAACTTAAAACGGTTCATATTCAATAAAAGGTCCTTAATATATTTAGTCGTTTTAATTTTTTTATTGATAATTCCATTTATACTTTCGCCCTTTAACTTAATCCTCTTCGAATCTGCAATAACCTTTGCAATTGTTGGACTGGGTTTCAACCTACTTTTAAGGTATACAGGACTTCTTTCCTTTGGACATGGTGCTTATTTTGCTGCCGGGGCATATGCTGTAGCAATGGTGGGAAGGTATGTGCCCTCAATTTATTCAATTGAATTTTTAATCCCCATAGCTATCATAGCTTCCTTAGTCTTGTCGGCTATTTTCGGGTTCATATGTGTTAGGCACACGAAAATATTCTTTGCCATCTTAACACTTGCTCTTTCAATGTTACTCTTTGCTTTGCTGTTCAAATTTTATAGCGTAACAGGTGGTTCTGACGGACTATATATTCCAACACCTTCGATTTTTGGTGTAACATTCAAAAGGAGACCGGAATTTCTTTCTGGACCATACTACTATTTTCTGCTGGTTATTTTCATAATTTGTTATATGGTTATGAAGGTCATTGTAAGCTCACCTTTTGGAAAGGCTTTACAAGCGATCAGAGATAATGAAACAAGGGCCGAACTTATTGGGATTCGAGTAAAAAGATATCGATTCTATGCGTTTATAATATCAGGCACATTTGCCGGAATTGGTGGGTCGCTTTGGACATTTGTAAATGGTCATGTGACACCTGATGTATCTCATTGGTTTTTTTCAGGGGAGATTGTCTATATGACATTGCTTGGAGGGTTCTTTATCTTTGAGGGGCCAATTATTGGTGCTTTTGTTTTTACGTTTCTGAAATTATATGCGATGGGATTTACAGAGTATTGGATGGGAATAATAGGTGTTACTCTTATATTATTGGTTCTATTGCTCCCGACTGGTTTGGCTGGGGGAGTAGTTACAATATTCAATAAGTTAAAAACAAGAAAAGTCCTTGGTGGCACATAATGCTTACTGTAGAGAATTTAAACAAGTCCTTTGGGAATTTAAGGGCAATCGATGGAGTTGGCTTTAGTATAAGTGAAAACGAAATAGTATCGCTAATAGGATCAAATGGAGCTGGAAAGACGACATTAGTGAATTTATTAAGTGGATATATAAGGCCTGATAGCGGTAAAATACATTTTTTAGAAGAGGATATTACCAGTGCTTCTCCTTATATGAGGATTAAATTGGGGATAGGCCGTAGCTTTCAGCTTGTACAACTCTTTGAAGAATCTAAAGTGTTAGACAACGTTAGGACACCTCTCTTTTCCAAAAATGGGAAAATAAAAAGTTTATTCATTCCCTCTGATAAATACGTTGATATTAAAAAAAACACACTTGAGATACTCAAGGTTTTCAATCTATCTCATAAGGAGGACATACTGGCCAAAGAGCTTTCAGAAGGCGATAAAAAGGTTCTAGATATTGCTATGGCTTATGCACTCAGAACAAAGCTCCTATTACTCGATGAACCAACTAGTGGTGTAGCCACTCAAGATAAATTCAAAGTAATGGATACAATAGTATATGCTATTAGGAACGAAAAAATTTCCGCATTAATTATTGAACATGATATGGATATCGTAGCTAAATATTCTGATAGAGTAATTGTCATGCATGAAGGCAAAATTATGGTTGAAGGGGAGCCGGATGTTGTAATGAGTCATAAAGATGTTAGGGAACATATTTTAGGTCTGAGCGAAAATGTTACTGAGAATTGAAAATCTAGATTTTTTTGTTGATTCTACGCAAATATTAAGATCCGTTTCATTGGATGTAAATGACGGTGAGGTCGTATGCTTGGTGGGTAGAAATGGAGCAGGTAAGTCCTCAATTATTAAAAGTATTATTGGATTGTATTCGGCCAGGTCTGGGAAAATGACTTTCAAGGACAAAGATATAACTAAACTTTCATCTCGTGAGAGAGTTTTATTGGGTCTGGGATATTCCCCTGAGGATTCGAGGGTATTCACGGACCTGACTGTTGAAGAAAATATAAATCTTTCAACTTGGGTAAATAGTAAGGTTGATGGAGATGATTCTTTTAGTCTTGAGAAAATAATTGATATCTTCCCTGAAGTTAAAAAGTTTCTTAATAGAAAAGGGCTTTATTTAAGCGGCGGAGAGAAGAAAATGGTTTCTATAACTAGAGCCTTGGCTCTGAATCCTTCACTTTTGCTTTTGGATGAATCTTTTGAAGGGCTAGCACCAATAGTAGTTAATAGATTTAGGGATGCATTTAACGGTATCCGTGAGATGGGGATAACAATTTTCATGGCAGAGTCCAATGTTAGAATCGCTTCTAAAGTTGCAGATAGGTCTTATATCGTTGAAAGAGGTGAGATAATTTTCGAAGGTCCTCCTAAAGACATTCTACAGAGTGAGGAGTTTTTAAAAATTGTTGGGGGCTAAGAGTTTCTAAATTAAGAATGTTTACTAAGTTTTAAATATTTTTATTATTGCTCTTTGTCTTCGTCAAATACCTTTAAAATTCCATATGTAGTATTTCTCTGTGCGGGTATTCTTCCGATTTCTCTTGTGAGCCTACGAAATTCATCTGGTGGGAAATACTGACCATGATTGGCTCCCGCAGACCTTGAGATATGCTCCTCCATCAAGGTCCCTCCGAAATCATTTGCCCCTGCCGTAAGTGAAAACTGGGCAAACTCTGGTCCCTGTTTAACCCATGACACCTGAATATTATTGATCCAACCACGAAGCATGAGTCTGGATACGGCATACATCTTAAGTTGGTCAAGGTCAGTAGGTCCAGGATTAACCTTACCTTTGGAATGTTGGAAGAGTCTCGTGTTCCAAGGGATAAACCTTAAGGGAACGAATTCTGTGAACCCACCGGTTTCCTTTTGTATGTCTCTTAAAATGCCTAGATGCCTCGCCCAATGATATGGTTTATCCATGTGACCATACATTATAGTCGAGGTAGTTCTCATGCCGGCTTTATGCGCCTTCTTCACAACGTCAATCCATGTTTGAGTTGGAATTTTTCTTGGTGCGATTATAGTTCTAACTTCTTCATCAAGTACCTCTGCGGCGGTACCTGGAAATGTGTTGTGTCCGACATCCTTGAGTCTCCCTATGAAATCTTCTTCACTGATGTTGAGTGTTTTAGCTCCATAGTAGATCTCAAATGGAGAAAACGCATGTGTATGCATGTCTGGTACGGCTTTCTTTACAGTTTTTATGATTTCTACGTAGAAATTTCCATCTATATCAGGATGCATACCACCCTGCATGCATACTTCGGTAGCTCCATTTTCCCTTGCCTCTACGGTCTTCTCGGCGATCTCTTCCATAGTAAGAAAATATGCTCTATCATCACCCTCAGGTGCCATAAAATTACAAAAGCCACAATATACATTGCATATGTTTGTAAAGTTTATGTTTCGGTTAATCACATACGTTACTAAGTCTCCTACATCTTCTCTCCTAATTTCATCCGCCGCTATGGATAGTGCTGAAAGTTCATCCATATCTTGAATGCCAAATAGATGTTCCCCTTCATCTACAGAAACTTCTTCTCCCATAAAAGCCTTGTCAATAATCCGGGCAGTTCTTCCAATTACTCTTGATAGAAGCGCATCTAAACCTTGGTTTTTGCTTTCTTCTATTCTTTTTATCGCATCATTAATTTGTTCCATTTGTGACCTCCTCAGGAATAACATATCCAGAAATATCGACGAATCTATTAACACTATCCAGAAGCGTTTTATTTAAAAATTCATCATTTATGAATTCGGGATAGACAGGCAATCTCTCTTTTAGATTAAAACCATATTGATCACATACTTGTTCCATTTTTTCTATCTGTGGCCAAGGTGCCTCAGGGTTAACATAATCAATGGTGATTGGTGATACCCCACCAAGGTCATTGACACCCGCAAAGATAAAAAGAGGATAAGTTTCTAAATTGAGATTGGGTGGGATTTGGATATTCATCTTTTCTCCAAAAATCAGTCTGGATATGGCTACGGTCTTTAGCATGTCTAAAAAACTTGGTGGTGGATACTTTTCCATTCTGATCCCATGCTTTGGACTGAAGTTCTGTATTATTATCTCTTGTATGTGGCCATATTCATCCCAAAGATTTTTTAAGGCATAAAGAGAATCAATCCTCTCCTCCCAAGTTTCCCCTATACCTACAAGAATTCCAGATGTCCAGGCGATTCTTAAATCTCCTGCAACCTCCATCGTCTTCATGCGCAGTTTCGGAACTTTGTCGGCTGAACGATAATGTGCCTGACCTTTTTTGAGAAGTCTTGGACTTATGTTCTCAAGCATGAGTCCCATGCTTGGGTTTGTTTCTCTTAGGGCCGAAAGTTCTTCTCTTGTTGACAACCCAAGATTTGAGTGCGGAAAAATATTTTCCTTTAGTCCCTCTTCACTCATGGCGATCAAATATTCTGCTGTTGTTTTGTAGCCTAGTTCTCCCAACGCTTCACGATAATCGGAATAAGCCAGCTCAGGTTTATCACCTGTAACGAAGAGGAGTTCAGTACATCCTAAATGGGCACCTTTTCTCGCCATATCAATTACCTCATCCGGATGTATAAAAAGTTCTCCCTCTCCTGGCTCAATTTTAAAAGTACAATAACCGCAGTGGTCTCTACAGAGCCTTGTCAAAGGTACAAATACGTTTTTTGAATAGGAAAGTGTATTTCCCTTTCCTTTGTCTCTAACTTTTGAGGATGCATTGAGTAAATATGGAATATCCTGCTTATTTATGTTGACTAGAAATAGGGCATCTTCTTTACTAATCGAATTACCACTTAATGCAGCATTGAATATCTTCTCCATCCTTAAAGATGGTGGTTCAATGTGCGTAAGTTCGACACCATTATGTTTGAAAGAGTTGATTATTTGATCCGAACGAAATAGGTTTACAGTTTCTTCCAGTATTGAAAGCATCAACTTTCTACCTCAGTTATAAATGTTGGTTTATTTCTTTTAGAAAATCAAAAACCCATCATCTTCTAATTATACTCGCATGAATTAATAGTCCTTGTCAAGTATATTTTTATTGTAACCGAGTAAATCGTTCACCTCTAATTACAGAGACTCATTTTGTAAATTCAATACCTGTTCTGCGATACACTGAGCCTTTTCTTCATTGGACATGATTGTATCGATAATCAATGGTTTAATACCCAATGATTTAATTGCATGTTCTTCATTGGCGTCTTTTTCGTCGATTACAATTTCATCTAAAAAATCCTTATACAATTTGGCCACTTGCGTTGAAGATACTTCAAGTCCTAAACCCCTCATCAATCTGTCAGCAGGACCCTTTAAGGGTTTTCCGCCAACCAGAGGGCTTATAGCAACGACCTTTGCACTGGATCTTTTTAGTGTTTCTCTTACTTTAGAAACCTTGAGTATAGGTCCGATGCTGATGATTGGATTACTAGGGCAAATTATTATTATAGTTGCTTCTTCTATAGCCTTTATGACCCCGGGTGCGGGCTGTGCCTTTTCGATTCCCTTAATATTTATACCCCTCACGTGAGGTATCATCCCCATTTTGATAAGGTATTCCTGAAAGTGCATTTCTCCTTTATCCGTAACTATCCAGGTTTCAACATCCTCGTCAGTCATAGGTAATATCTTGATGTTTTTAATTCCAAAGGCTCTTGCAATTTTAGAGGTAATCTCCGAGGGAGTATGCCCTTTATTCCTTAAATGTGTACGATACATGTGGGTTGCGAGGTCTTGATCCCCAATATTGAACCATGTTTCAATGCCAAATCGATCAAGGCCTTCGAGAAATTTAAAAGTATCTTCTCTTAATCCCCACCCTTTTTGTCTATCAACTACATTAGACAGCGTATAGATTACGATGTCGATATCTGGAGACACATGCAGCCCTGAGATCTTTATATCGTCCCCTGTATTAACTATAATAGTAAGTTGCTCCGTTTTGACAACTCGGGAGAGGCCCTTTAAAAACTTTGCTGCTCCAACACCCCCAGCGAGAGCTGTAATCATAAGATTTACCTTCTCACGAACAGATTGTTAATGGATATAAAGCTTGAAAATATTTATTAGCTTATTCAAGGTTGAGCGATATGATAAGTTAGTGATCCTCTGCTGTCAAATTATGTTCAGATTCTTTGAACTTTTTAGATTTTTACGAATTAAAACTCCCTGCGGCAAGCTGCAGAGTATCAAAATATAAAGTGAGAGTCTCAGCTGTCATTGCGAGCGGAGCGAAGCAATCTCCTTTTTTGAAGATACCCCGCAGCTTGCTGCACGGAGCTTTATTATTTTTTTTCTTTGTCTTGATACAAAGAAACAACCCTTCGACGAAGCTCAGGATAGGGCT
>JALLOG010000479.1 GCA_027717645.1 Desulfobacterota bacterium AH_259_B03_O07 | reverse complement strand
ACAAGTAATGAAAATAGCCGTTGGAAGTGATGAGAGTAATCATTTAACAGATTTCGTCATTAAGGAATTAAAGAAAAAAGGTGTTGAACTAGAGCTTCACGGTCCACTTGCCGGAGAAGCTATCCAGTGGGCCGAAGTGGCAGAAAAGGTTGCAGAAAGGGTCTCTGAAAAGGCTTGTGAACAAGGAATTCTGTTCTGCTGGACAGGTACTGGTGTGAGTATGGCAGCAAATAAAGTGCCTGGTGTAAGAGCCGCTTTGTGCACAGATGCAAAAACAGCCGAAGGTGCTAGAAAATGGAATGACGCAAATGTACTTGCAATGAGCCTCCGGATTACTTCTCCCGTAGTCGCTAAAGAAATACTAGAAGCCTGGTTTAGCGCAAGCCCAGAGGAAGAAGAGACAGCAAATATAGAGAGAGTAAAGGAGATTGAAAAAAAACACAGTCGCTGAAGGTATATTACTTACCTAATAAAGAATAATAAGGTGATCAAATTGAATAAGGATAGTTATAAC
>JALLOG010000478.1 GCA_027717645.1 Desulfobacterota bacterium AH_259_B03_O07 | reverse complement strand
ATTTAATGTTATGAAAAAAATAGTACTTACACTAATTCTTTTATTCTCTTTAGTTCCGCCAATCTATTCACAGACTGCGAAATCTTACAATGTAAAAGGTCTTGAAAAATTTGCCCAAGGCGATTATAAAGGAGCAATACAGGACTACAATAGGGCTACAGAGCTTAATCCTAAATATGCAGAAGCATACTATAATAGAGGGTTAGCAAAAGCTTGGCTAGGGGATTATAAAGGAGCTATACAGGACTACAATAGGGCTATTGAGATTGATCCTAATTTTGCAATGGCATACTATTTTAGAGGGGTTACAAAAGGCGAGCTAGGAGACTTCGGGGGAGAAATACAGGACTTAAACAAGGCTATAGAGCTTAAGCCTAATAATCCACAAGCATACAATAATAGAGCAGCTGCAAAATTTCAACTAAAAGACTCTAGGGGAGCTATACAGGACTTCAATAGGGCTATAGAGCTTAATCCAAAATATGCAGAGGCATACAATAATAGAGGGGTTGCAA
>JALLOG010000477.1 GCA_027717645.1 Desulfobacterota bacterium AH_259_B03_O07 | reverse complement strand
GTCGGGATGATGTTTGATCTTACACGAGAGCGCATAAGGCAGATTGAGAAAGCAGCATTAGAGAAGATTACAAAATCGAATATGAGCGGAATTCTAGAGAGATTTCGTGAGTAAAAATTGTAATTCAGAAAACAATTTGAAGATATTAAGTATTAGCAATGAAAATTTGTTTTTAAGTAAAAGGCAAGCATCGTAATGGCAGTTTGCATCTTATAAATAGTATACGGAAAAGACGAAAATGAATTTCTTTAGGACTGAAAGTAATAGCTGAAACATTAAATTTAATTAAGGAGTATTTTCATGGCATATATAATCGCAGAACCATGCATAGACACATTGGACAAATCATGTGTTGAGGCGTGCCCAGTAGACTGTATTTATGAAATAGAGGGATCGGATCAACTTCTTATCCACCCAGAAGAATGTATAGACTGCGGTGCATGTGTTGATCCTTGCCCAGTTGATGCTATATATGAAGAAGATGAACTCCCTGATAAATGGAAGCAGTTTATTGAGA
>JALLOG010000476.1 GCA_027717645.1 Desulfobacterota bacterium AH_259_B03_O07 | reverse complement strand
CTTCAGTATCCTGGGAAGCGATTTGAAGTAGTCTATTCTTTACGACACGCAAATCAGCATTAGCATTTTTGAGCTGGTTTCTCAACCCCTGCATTTGTTTTACGCTAAGCCCTTTATACTCTACAACCATCAGAGAAGGATTAGTCTTAAATCTTTCATTAAATTCTTTTACTAACTCCTGCTTCACTGCTTTACTTAACATCACTTACTCCCAAGATTAGTAAAACATTATAGATATAGATCAAGCGGCTATTTCAAAACCCTTTAACTCTTCACGTATATTACCGAAATCAACCTTTATTCCTGGTCCCATGGTATTTGAAACAACGATTTTCTTGATAAAAGTTCCTTTAGATGAAGGTGGTTTCATTTTCAATAACGTATCCATGAAAGCAAGAAAATTGTCTCTCAACTTAGCTGGACCAAAAGATACCTTCCCAAACGGTGCATGAACTACTCCACCCTTATCATTTTTGAATTCAATCCTTCCAGCCTTCGCCTCTTTGACTGCTTTTTCAAT
>JALLOG010000475.1 GCA_027717645.1 Desulfobacterota bacterium AH_259_B03_O07 | reverse complement strand
TTTTCCTGACCCGCCTATCAATAAAAATATTGATGAATAAAAGATATGATACAATTGCTTATATATATTGATTCAAATGACCATATTAATGTCTAGGTGGGTTTATTTATTATGAAAATGATTAATTTCTTCTAACTTTCGATAATCGGTTTAAAAAAACAATAAAAACTTTGCTTCATAAATTATATCGTTTTTTTAATCGTCGTGAGAAAATTATTTCTAGTATAAATTATGGAGACGACCAACAAGACATTGCTATTTGTTTCCAATCTCCATTATGCACATGAACACAAAAGCTTTGGTTCAACAGGTTCTTTCCCTCTAGGATAACTTCCAGTGCAATCTCTTTTGCTTTGGCCTGATTTACACCGCCTGCTTCTACCCAGATATTAAGGGGGGATTGCCATTTTGCAAAAATTACACCTGGGACTTCACCTTTAAGGGATTGTGCGAATCTGATTTGATTCTCTGTTAATGTATACCCGGCTCCCGGTTGACCATAACTTAATCGAGAAAAAGCGA
>JALLOG010000474.1 GCA_027717645.1 Desulfobacterota bacterium AH_259_B03_O07 | reverse complement strand
ATTCATAATTGCTTATTTAGAATTACCTTTAAATGTATAATAAAGTTTCGCTTAGCCTTCGAATCGATTTCTTTTGGCAAATATATCAAATTAGGAATTAAATGTGTGTGGCATAGTAGGATTTTATAGTGACAATAACAGTATCGATGAATCGGTTCTGAAATCTATGCGAGATGCTTTATCACATAGAGGACCGGATGATGCTGGGTTATATATTGAGAAGGAACATAATGTAGGATTAGCGCATAGAAGGCTTTCTATACTTGATCTTTCCTCTCAGGGACATCAACCAATGTCCAATGACGATGGCTCAATTTGGATCACTTATAATGGAGAGGTCTATAATTTTAAAGAGATACGCGAGGAGCTTGAAAAGAAAAGCTATGCCTTCAAAAGCAACTCTGACACGGAGGTTTTAGTAAAGGCGTATGAGGAATGGGGAATAGATTGTGTTCATAAATTCATAGGAATGTTCGCACTAGCAATCTGGGACCGAAATGAACAAAAACTATACTTAGTTAGAG
>JALLOG010000473.1 GCA_027717645.1 Desulfobacterota bacterium AH_259_B03_O07 | reverse complement strand
AAATATATCTTTCCTTCGGTAGCTATGTTCGCACCATTAAAAATTGGGAACATCTCTGCAAAGAATGTGGGTCGCATATGTGTTACACCG
The DNA here is from genome assembly GCA_027717645.1 of Desulfobacterota bacterium AH_259_B03_O07. Lineage (GTDB taxonomy): Bacteria > Desulfobacterota_D > UBA1144 > Nemesobacterales > CSP1-2 > JALLOG01. The sequence continues at coordinate 440 of JALLOG010000473.1, read as the reverse complement.
AGACCAGACCAATTAAGCACCTTTTCTGCGAGCCAGTGCTGGTTTGCTAGATGGCTCTTATGGCCTTCGCGAACTTCGATTTGTGACATGTTTACCACAGTCTCCAAACCGACTTCCTTACCAACCTGTACCAAGTTAATGGTGGACTCCAGTAAACCGTCTGCTGGTGGATGGCAGAAATAGACTCGCTTGACCCCTTTCATTGCAGCTTCAAGCGAAGGAAGATCCAAGAAGTCTCCAAGAACTACTTCGGCTCCAAGCTCTGACAAACGTTTCGAGCGTTCATCTAATCTGCGGACAAGGGCGCGAACTGGGTAACCTCGCTCTATAAGTTGCTCAACGACAGGTGAACCTGTCTTTCCAGTTGCCCCCGTGATTAAAATTAGTGGTTTTGACATTTTAATACCTCCGTTCTTTAATAAAATTTTTGTATTTATACA
>JALLOG010000472.1 GCA_027717645.1 Desulfobacterota bacterium AH_259_B03_O07 | reverse complement strand
GGAATAATAAGGTGCGGTGTTATAGCAGGAGTCTTCCATCATTAGCCCTCCTCTTCCTTATCCTCTGATTGTGGTAGATATGAGGGCATGGGCAGAAACAAAAAGCGCCGAGTGAACTTGTCGCTTGACTTTAAGTTAGCATTAGGAGAAGATGGAATCATATGCAAGCACGAACCTTTCGATGGGCCTCGAAGAGGATTGTGCTGTATGGAAAATGCACTAGAGGCATTCAGAGATCATTTAATAAGGGAAGGAAGATCCCCCACTACAATTAGAAAGTACCTCAAAGATCTACGTCAGTTCTCACGTGAGTGCGGTATTTTTCAATTGAGCGACATTACGCGCGAGAGAATTAACGAATGGATCCTTACGTTACGAGAAAAAAACTGCGCTACAGGCACAATAGCCAACCATCTGTGGGCGATAAAAGCACTTCTCAAGTTTTTAGAAGGCAAAGGAGTTTCAGTATATAAGTTTGATATACGCATTCCTGTTGTCTCCACCTTAGAATGCCCAAGGAGCCTGGCAACGTAG
>JALLOG010000471.1 GCA_027717645.1 Desulfobacterota bacterium AH_259_B03_O07 | reverse complement strand
ATAGAAGACAAATTGGCGTTTTCACTTCCAGAGATGGCACAGGCTACGGGCTTGAGCTTGGCATATTTATATCGCCTCAGTTCTGAGGGAAAATTGCCAGTCTCAAAAGTGGGGGGTCGGGTTTTGATATTGAGGAGCAAACTCGAGGCGTGGTTGAAGTCTAAAATCAGAAATAACTTAAAATAAAAAACCTTTCTAACCCGGATGCACTAACAAAATCGCAAAGAGCTAATAAATTGGAAGGGGTAAATGTTAAAAACGGGATACACAAAGGTTGATAATTTATTAATAGAACGTGGAACGGGTCTTGTAACCCACAGACAATTTCGGCTCATCGTAACGGTGAAAAAGTATCAATTTGGTAAGGATCCTCCATTCGTGAGTAGTAAAACGATCGCCAAGTTAATAGGAGTCAGTGAGCGGACGGTGATTCGTGAAAGTCTAAAACTACAAAAGATGGGATTGCTAATACGGGGTAAAGGTACTAAAGCTGAGTGGGATTTTACCCCCCTGTTTGAAAGACTAAGACAAATGG
>JALLOG010000470.1 GCA_027717645.1 Desulfobacterota bacterium AH_259_B03_O07 | reverse complement strand
CCCGTAATCAGCGCCTTTTGCATTTTTTCTCTCGCTTGTTAGTGTATGTTGATTAGAAATAAGTATTCAGTAATTATGTGCTATAAATTAATTTTCGAATCGCATTATGCGCGATGTAAAAGTTTTTTAAAATAATTAGGTATTAAATATGATGAAATAATTTACTCCATTTAAAATTTCTTATACCTTGATTCCCATTTTCCTCTGAATGTGATCCAAAATGATAGCAAGATTAGCTTAATATCTAGCATCAGGCTTTGTCGCTTTATATAAAATAAATCATATTTGAATTTGCGTTTTCGAATTATGTCCCTAGGGGCAAATATTTGGGCAATCCCTGTAAGCCCCGGTGTTACAGAATGCCTTTTTGAAAAACTTCTTATGTTTTCTATTGGTTCTGCTTTTTTTGATGAGCCTTGCCTAACTTCAATCTCTGCAGGTAGGAGTGGACGGGGGCCGACAAAACTCATATCACCTTTAAGTATATTCCAAAGTTGCGGCAACTCATCCATTGCTGTTATTCTAAGCAGTTTTCCG
>JALLOG010000046.1 GCA_027717645.1 Desulfobacterota bacterium AH_259_B03_O07 | reverse complement strand
TTGTGAAAGAGGAAACATTCATATATGCCTAAAATTCCCAGAGATATTTCGGGAAAAGATCTTGCAAAGTTTCTAAAAATATACGGATATGAAATTACGAGAGAAACAGGAAGCCATATTAGATTAGTCTCATCAATTAAAGGTTACAAACACAAAATGACCATACCTGATCACAAAAAAAATAGGGACATTAAACAATATACTAATTGATGTATCTAATTACTTAAATATTAGCAAAGAAGAGCTCGTTGTGCAGTTGTTTCAAAAATAACAATCTTTCAGAATCAAAAAGGGATTTGGGGTCACCCATTATAAACACCCATTATAAACAGCAATATTACTTATTCCTTTTTTACTTTCTTGCCAAAGACCTGTGTATTTGTACTATGATAAGTGGCAGTAGGCTCATCACTATTATATGAATCCATCCCTCCTTTCCAAGATGAACAACATTCAGCACCCTACTAAAAAATAGGAAAGAATAGGGACAACAGACACTATTTTTAAAGGGAACGCATATATGCGTCCCCCACTAAGTAAAGTTTTTATGAAATTTATTCAATATTTTATTCGTTAGTAGTAATCTCTTCCAACTTAGCTATAACTTCATCCGGTTCTGCCCGTTTTGTGTAATCAGGATCTGCAAACGCATATGAAACCGTCCCGTCTTTATCTATGACGTATGTTCCAGGCATTGGAAGTTCCCAGGACTCATCTCCGTTGAATTTTGGCAAGGTAATACCGAAATTGTTGTATATTTCCTGCAGTTCTGAAGGCACTTTAAAGACCAGTCCAAATTGATTTGCTACCTTGTTGCCGACATCGCTTAACACCTGAAACTTTAATTCATTTTTTTCAGCAGTAGATAATGAATTATCGGGTGTTTGTGGGGATATAGCGACAAGCGATGCTCCCAACTCATTGATTTCTGGAAGACGCTTTTGGTACGCATTCAATTCAAGATTACAGTATGGGCACCAACCGCCACGGTAAAAGTTTAGAATAACTGGACCCTTATCAAGCAATTCCTTGAGTCTTACTTCTTCACCGACAGCGTTTGGCAAATTAAAATCAGGTACTTTGTCTCCAACTTTAAGCGAATTGTCAGCAATTCCGCTTTCAACTAGCCTACGGGTCACATCAAGCATAGTGTTTAATATATCTTGTGGAACCTTTTGGGAAACCATATTGAAACGCTCTTCTAACTCCTTTTGTAAACTCATAATACACCTCCAAAATTTAATTGGTTTTCTATTTAGATAATCTTATGCCTAATAGGATTCTAAATTTGCGTTTGACAAGGAAAAATAGGAAAAATAGGGACGTACTATTTTTTAATTGTGGATTCCCGATTACTAAATTCGGGAATGACAAAGCAGGGGTGTTTGAAAATATGGACATCAGTCCCTGATTTTTAAAATGTCAAAATAAATAAACTTGAAAACTTGTTTGATTATCGCCATCGTACTATCATTAATGATATTGGTTTGCCTTAGACATAGGAAAAAAAAATGAAGATCTTAATATCTGGATCAACGGGGTTCATTGGCTCTGCATTAATACCTTTTCTCACTACTGGGGGTCATTCAGTATCTAGACTGCTACGAACTAAATCAGGTTTATCAGAAAACGATGTATTTTGGGATCCTGCTAAGGGAGAAATTGAGACATCTAAACTTGAGGGATACGGTGAAGTGGTTCATTTAAGTGGTGAAAATGTTGCAGGTAGATGGACGTCTGTAAAAAAACGTGAAATTGAAAATAGCAGGGTTAATAGCACAAACTTTATTTGTAAGACCATAGCTAAATTAAAGAAGAAACCAAAGGTATTAGTTTGTGCTTCAGCAATAGGTTTTTATGGGGATCGCGATGATGAGATACTTACTGAAGAAAGCGACTTTGGTACGGGATTCTTAGCTGAAGTTGCAAAGAGATGGGAAGCCGCAACCGATTCTGCATCAGAGGCGGGAATTCGAGTAGTAAACCTTCGATTTGGTGTCGTTTTAAGTCCTAAAGGCGGTGCTCTCGAGAAGATGTTATTACCATTTCGATTGGGTCTAGGAGGAAAGATGGGTAGTGGCGACCAATACATAAGCTGGATTTCAATAGAGGATGCGATTGTCGCAATTTACCATTCTATGAATAACGAGTCGATTGAAGGACCACTGAACGTGGTATCACCAGATCCAGTTACGAATCTTGATTTTACAAAGATTTTAGGAAAAGTTCTTAATAGACCTACAATATTTTCAATTCCTTCGTTTTTATTAAAATCAATCTTTGGTGAAATGGCCGATGAAACACTATTATCTAGCACTCGAGTTGAGCCCTCAAAATTATTGTCAACAGGATATGAGTTTCAATATCCTGATTTGGAGAATGCTTTGAGGCATTTATTGGGGAAACAAGAGTGAATAATTTATCTTTCTATCATTAATAATTTAAACCTGACCTAAATTTGAATATCTAACAATAGATTTGTTCATCTAGATAATTTGTATAGTATTTGTTTTGATCCGTTTACATGTTTTGTTCACCAATGGAGACAGAAAATGGTTGACGGAAACGAAACTTACGTTGAGAAAAAGTATGAGTCGTTTGAACTTAAAGAAGAAGATCTAGACCCTAATCCATTTAAGCAATTTGGGAAATGGTATGAGGAAGCACATAAGGCAAATTCGCCTCAACCAAATGCTATGACCTTAGCAACGGCAACAACGGAGGGAAAACCTTCTGCAAGAATGATGTTACTTAAGGGCTTTGATGAAAATGGTTTTGTATTTTATACGAACAATGAAAGCGTTAAAGGACGGGATTTATCACAAAACCCTCGAGCCGCAATAGTATTTTGGTGGTCTGCACTTGAAAGACAAATTCGTATCGATGGATCTATTGAGGAAGTATCTGAGGAGGAAGCCGAAACATATTTCAAAAGTAGAGCTAGAGGAAGCTGCCTCGGAGCATGGGTTTCACAACAGAGCATGGTTATCAAAAATCGTGAGTTTCTTGATAATCGCTATAGTGAATTAGAGAAAGTTTACACAGATCGTCAGATCCCAAGACCGCCATATTGGGTAGGTTACCACCTTATACCTTCAACTATCGAGTTCTGGCAAGGAAGACCGGACAGACTTCATGATCGTTTGAGATACCGACTAGATGCTAGTAAAAGTTGGATAATAGAGCGGCTCGCTCCATAAGGATTATTAATGTCAAATTTAAAGAAAGTAGTTGAAGTCTTTGTTGCATTTCCCGAACAAGATATTGATCGGGTATACATAATTTATATTTTTTCTTTCTTAGTCTTGATACTGATTAGACCCCAACCTATCGTCAGGACATGGTTTAGCACAGGTACAAAGAAACAACCCTTCAACTTAGCTCAGGATAAGGCTGTCCAAAACTATACCGAAAATCCTCCTACATCCTCCTTTGCAAAAGGAAGAGATTAAACAAAGTCCCTCTTTCTTAAAGAGGGATTTAGAGAGATTTCAACGTCTTCGTTCCTGATTTTCTGAACGCAATTTTTGGAAGGCCAATTAAACCCTTCTTATTTCGGTATCTGCGACGAAGCAGCTCTGGAAAATTTAGCAGACTGCTTCACATTACTAGTAATCCTTCATTTCGTATTAACACCTTGAAATGTAATTAATAATTAGCAGATTAATTATTAGGGTTATATAAATGACATTTAACAACGATATGAATGGTCACCACATCGTAATAATTGGGGGTGGTTTTGGTGGATTGTATGCCGCGAAAGCGTTGGGGAACTCCACCGTTAGAGTAATCCTAGTGGATAAACGAAATTTTCATCTTTTCCAGCCACTTTTGTATCAGATTGCGATTGGTGGACTATCACCGGGTGATATAGCATCTCCCCTCAGGTCCGTGTTGAATAAATATAAAAATATAAATGTCATAAAGGCGGAAGTAGTTGATATAGAGCCTGAAATAAGAAAAGTTATATTTAGAGATGGAGAGCTTTTTTACGATACCCTAATCATAGCGACGGGTGCTACATATAATTATTTTGGACATAAATCTTGGCCTAATGTTGCACCTGGAATCAAGACAATTGAAGATACCATTGACATTCGACATCGTATTTTCCTCGCATTTGAGGGCGCGGAACGAGAAGAAGATCCTATAAAGAGAAAAGATTGGATGAGGTTTGTAATCATAGGAGCCGGGCCAACAGGGGTAGAACTTGCGGGTGCTTTAGGAGAACTTGCCAATGACACATTAAAAAACGATTTTAGGAATATAATACCTTCTGAATCTGAAATTTTATTGTTAGAGGGAACCGATGGGATATTGCCAACATATCCCCCAAAACTATCAATAAAAGCAAAAGAGTCACTGGAACGGTTAGGCGTAACCGTGCAAACAAATACTATGGTGACGGATATCAGTGAAAACTCAGTAACAATCAAAAAAGGTGAAAAGACAGGACAAATTTATGCTCGAACAATTCTTTGGGCGGCAGGTGTGAAAGCATCTTCATTGGGGATGATTCTTTCAGAAAAAATCGGGTCAGAGTTAGATTCTGTTGGCAGAGTGATTGTTAAAGAGGATCTTAGTGTCCAAGGTTTTCCTGATATTTTTGTCATAGGAGATCTTGCAAACTTTTCTTATCAGAATGGATATCCATTGCCCGGTGTAGCGCCGGTAGCTATGCAGCAAGGTCTTTATGTTGCCAATCTATTAAAGAAAAGAATGAAAGGTGAAATCATACCACCGTTCAGATACCAAAATAAGGGAAATTTGGCTGTCATTGGTCGTAATGCTGCTGTCGCGGACTTCGGCCGATTTCAGTTTAGTGGGTTTTTTGCATGGCTGATCTGGGTATTTGTCCATATCCGTTATCTGATAGAGTTTGACAACAAGGTTCTAGTATTAATTCAATGGGCTTGGAATTACTTTACATGGAAGAGGGGTGCTCGACTCATCACCGGCGAGGATACTTTGCTCTTTTCTGAGAATCATAAGAATAGATTGAAAAACTAGGTATTTTATAGCCTTGATATTTGTCTGAACGTTTCCATCAACAAATTGACAACCTATTATAATAGCAAGCGCAAGGAATTCATAATTGCGAGGAATCCTGAGCCCTTCGATGCCTCAAGATAAACGCCGTCGAAGGGGACGAAGCAATCTTAAAAAGGAGATCGCCACAGGGCTTGGCCCTTCGCGATGACTTGCTTTTCTTTGTCTTGATACAAAGAAACAAAAATCAGCATGCTTTGGATCATGATGACACATAATGGGATTCTCGATAAAGTTGTGCTCGAATGTTACCCGTTCAAAACAAACGGGTACAAGTTCTATCGGGTAACATTCGGCATGACAGATGGTGAGGTTGCTTCGCGGAGTTTACACTGAACTAGTCGAGGTGCTCGCGGTGACTCATAGATACGCGACCCCGTGCCAAGGCGGCTGCGAGGGACTAAGTCTCAAAGCTCTCTCATATCTGAGATGTTATTTTTCTTTAACACCTATATAGATGATTACCGTACCTATCATTAGTTCAATAGATTTCTGCAAAACAAATCCGGTATCTTGTAGTAGCGATACAAAATATTCTCTATTCGGGAATTCTGAAATAGAATCACCCAGATATTTGTATTCTTTTCTTGTTCCAAATATCGAACCCACCAAAGGCATTACGTTTTCTAAATAGAACATATATGGTGGTCCAAAAATTTTGTTCTGAGGAACCGCGAACTCAAGTATGCCCAATTTACCCATAGGTTTTAGAACCCTTTTCATTTCAATTAAGGATTTCATTGGATCAAAGGTATTTCTAATTCCAAAGGCGATGGTTATGGCATCGAATTTGTTATCTTTAAATGGCAAGATTTCTGCTGTACCTTGAACTAGATCTATTTTGTGAGTCACTCCCATAGATTGTAATTTTCTCTGTCCTAATTCAAGCATCACATGACTGGGATCAATACCTATAACACACCTTCTATTGCTATTATTTGATAATTCTATTGCTACCTCGGCTGTGCCGGTAGCAATGTCAAGGACAAGTTCCGAATCATCAATCTCCTGAGCAAGTCTTTTTCTCCACTGCTTGTCCCTTCCAAAACTAAATAGGGTGTTTAGCAAATCGTAGTTTTTTGCAACTGAATTAAAAATAGATTTAGTATCTGGCATTATGTATCAATATTTATCACTAAACTACAGATTTAAATTTGTTATGGATATCTTCCTGAATTCAGATCAAGAAAATTGTAAATGTAATTTAAAAAATTACTATAATGAAGTTATTGGAAATTCAAAAAACGATAAAATCTGATAAAATAATAACCACCTATTTGATATAGTTTATGAGTAATAATCCATAAGGAGGAAAGAAGATATGATGATAGCACGTTGGCAAATTGATGTACGCTTTGGTCAAAAAGGGACGTTTATTGATTCACTTACGAAATGGGTTAAAGAAATTGGTCCGCAAATTGGATGGACAGCTGATAAGGTACGAATAGTAACTGGTTCAGTGGGCGCCTTGGAGTCAACGGTTGAGTTAGAGGTCAGGATAAACGATTTGAATGAGCTTAATGACTCCTGGGAGAGGCTTGGCGGAATAGAGGCTCATAAAAAGTGGAGTTTGGATATTGAGCCATATGTAGTTTCAGGAACTCCAAACTGGAAGATCTACCGAGTAATCAAAGAATTTTAGTGTTGTTTTTAAAGAAATAGTCTTTTCAATTAATATGTGCAGCCTGGATTAATGTGGGTCCAAAGAGAGGGTGTTTAATTAAGAACTTTATGTATAATAACTGACTCAAAAGAATGTTTTAGGAAATTTTTTATAGTTTTTGTATCTTTTTGTAGATAGAAAAGAACGGAGTTAAAAATGAAGGAAAAAGTTTCAATAGATGTATTAGACTGTGGACCACTTGTCGTTAACAGACTCAAGAAATATAATAATGAAAGGGGGTTGCATCTTGAAGTTAAACATAAACTTACACTTTGTAGATGTGGGAATTCAAAGACCAAACAATTCTGCGATGGTTACCAAAGTGAAATTGCTTTTGTTGATAAAAAAATTGATTAGAGGAGATCCTAAATGGCGTTAATACCTTCACACATGATACCACTTGAAACACCCGCGCCAGATTTTAAGTTGTGGGATGTGATCAGTGATAGAGAGCTGAGTTTAAAGGAACTGAAGTCTGATATTGCAACTGTAATCATGTTTATTTGTAATCATTGTCCTTACGTAAAGCATGTACAAACAGGTCTAGTTGAATTGGCTAATGATTACATACCAAAAGGGATTTCATTTATTGCGATAAATTCAAATGATATAGAAAATTATCCTGAGGATTCCCCTAAGAATATGAAGAATGTTGCAAATCGGCTGGGTTACCCATTTCCATTCTTGTTTGATGAAACACAGGTCGTCGCAAGAGCATATGATGCTACATGTACACCTGATTTCTTTATATTTGATAAAGATTTACAATGCGTTTATAGGGGTCAGATGGATGATTCAAGGCCTGGAAACGGAAAGCCAGTCACAGGCAGGGATATCAGAGATGTTCTTAACAATTTATTAGTTGGTAAGCCCGTTAGTGAAGATCAGCTGCCAAGCATCGGATGTAACATTAAGTGGAAATAAGTTATTCATTAAATTCCTATCATTGCAGATAGACTTCATCCTTCTAGATCGTTTTATTTCTTCTCTGATTTTACGATAGATTCCGCCCAACCTTTTACTACCTTAACTGTAATATATTCGCCTACACGAAATCCTTGGAGCAATTCATTAGAAGCAGCAGTGTTGAAATTCTCACCATTAGGCATTTTCACTCTTATAAGGCTGTTTTCCTGGCCTTCTCGGATTGCTGTAATCTCGCCGTAAACCCACTGAGGCCCCTTTGAATCCTTTTTCGGTTTAGTAACTTTTATAGCTTCTTTAAGCTCCTCTATAGATTCCGCCCAGCCGCCTACGACCTTTGCTGAAATGCTATCGCCGAGTTTTATCCCTTGTAGCTTATCGTTGGTTGAAGAAAAGTTGAAATTCTCACCATTAGACATTATCACGCCGACAAGGCTGTTTTCCTGGCCTTCTTGTATCGATTCAACTACACCAGATACCCAATTTACCTTCTGTGATTTTGTTTCATTTTCTGCAAACCCTAAGCTTGAAATTAGCAATAAAAATAGGATTAATTTGATGAAAGTGTTAAATTTCATTTCATTACCTCCACGGAAAAATTTTTCTACAATTTACTTTGCCATATTGCTTTTCCAGTAAAAAACGGACCTAGCGAAGTCAGATACTTAGCGGTTTGTTTTGTTTTGCGCATTGCCTGAACAACACTGGATAATGGATATAGTTCTTTTCCCAATAAACCGATTACAAAGTCATTGTCGTTTTTGTCTATTCCATGACAGGCAAGTCGAATGTCCTTCGCATATCCCGCTTTGCCAAATTTGAAGCCTACTTTGCCATGTTCACCTAATACCGAACGCTGTAATTCCTCAGGAAGAGTTTCAAATCCCTTAACCCTTTGAAGTGGATACCAAATTGCCCAAGGCCATTTTGTATCGAGAATTCTCCTGCGAGGTTCTTTAATAAGCGTAGTTTCTAAATCAGGCTCGTATCCGAAAGAGTATGTTCTTCCCAGCATTGTATACTCGGGTTTGGGTGTGAGTTCTTGAAAGGGTGATTTAGACAGTACTGATCTAATCTTATCGATAAAGGCATCGGGATTTTCTTCAATTGTTAGGAGCCCTATGCCATATGGGTCATTTATATCCAAATAAAGGGCGCCGTCGATTTCAGAATCCTGTAATGCTTTCGTTAGAGGTGTTACATCGCTGCAATTCCCATATGCCAAAAATTGCATGAATAATCTTCGGTTTAGGGAGATTGCACTTCCGTCTTTACTTCTACCTTTCTCGCTAAGGTCAAGCTGGCTATCATCATTCATGGTGGACATGCTACCTCCTCAAAAACTAAAAAGTTATTCCTTTTTCCGAATGAAATATTATTCAATTCAAATAGACTTCAACCTAATGTCTGTATATCAATTTTTGATATGTTTTAATAATTTGATTTTTTTCAAAAAATAATCACATAATATACATTATGAATTAAATTTTTCCTTTTTTATACGCCGTTCACGCGTAGTTTTAGTAGAAATCGAGCTCCTTGTGTCATTCCCAAAAGCATTTATCGGGATCCAGCTAAGAGTCATTTCGAATAATTCGTTAAGCTCAGCACAGGGCCCACGAGAAACTTTTCATTTTAAATTTTTAAACATTGATTTATTGGATTATCATATTTGTTATAAATATCCATTTTCACAAAGAGGACTAACTTCATGAAAAATAAAATATTTTTTCGTAATCTTAGATTATTCATAATAATTGTTTCTGTATTAACCCCGATTACGTTTACGTCTTTTGGGATCATAACAGCCAAAGATAAAAATTCTGGTTCGGAGATAAAAACTTCAGAGGAAACGGTACAATTTGAATCCGAAATAGGTCTTATTGATTTTGTTCAAAAAGTTAGTGAAATCACCGGTGAGGTATTTATTCTGGATGAATCAGTTAAAAATAAGCAGGTGACAATAATTACACCGAAGGGCGAGATTAATAAGAATGATTTATTAATGGTATTTGAAGAAACTCTGTATTTAAACGGGTTTGCAATAATAAAAACTAATGGTTTTAATAAAATCGTTCAAAAAAAAGACATCAAATCAGGAAGCACTACTGTCGAGATTGGAGGGAATTAGAAATAATTAATTACTCGGGAATTTGTGATTCCATTTCGTTACAGCTAATATCCGGATCAATTGTCTTCGTTTGATCACCACTCCCTCGTCTGCACATATATGTCCTACCATTGCACAAGGCCATCCAGTTTCCGCTACCATCAGCTTTGTTAATATTGTGTTGTATGATTTCAATTTTATTTGCAACACAAGGTATTTGACCAACGGACTGTTCTTGCATTATCTCGATCTGTTTAGGATTTGAACAACCTATGATATATATAATTAGAAGATTGGTTAAGACCAATATTTTGAGCATTTTTTAATTTTTTGATACTAAAGCTTCCCTAAGAGCCCAATAGGTCCTGTCTTTTCCTCTTATGCCAAATTTAACTTTACCTGAGCCTTTTCCTCGCATATATGCTTTTTCATTTCCTTTGAGAATTAGGCACTTTTTCTCATTTGATATTATGCCCTGGGCCAATTGATTTTCTCCTCTTTCAAGAAACTCATAATATTTATCTATATCAAGCTTACTATAGCAAGCGGGATAACCCTTTTTAGTAAAGCACTCCCTATGTTGAAAGTCACAAATACTCTCGACGGAAAATCCTTTTTGAAATGGGACAATTAATATTCCTGAGATAATAGTAATTATGAGTAAAATTGTTATTAGATAAACTAGTGCATAGCCTTCAACTTTGTACATATCGCCTACTCTTTATCCAAACTTTTATCAAGGAAAAGTTTTTGACATTTAATTCAAGCCTTAGCCTATACTTGAGTGCCAGATCCGACAAATTTTGGTAATCAAAGGTTGTGGAATTGCTCGTATAGTGCTTGCAATGATAACAGGTAGATTTTTATTTTGATAATTATTTCTTTTTGATATACACGATTTCTAAGTTGCGGAATTCTTTTCCATCGGGGCCGGCGGTATACATCTCATAAGTATACTTGTCATCATTAATAATTTTTGTGACACCTCGGTACGATTCTTCGCCGCGGACAGGATTAGTAAACTTACCTTTTTCGACGAATGTTTTTGTAGAAGGATCATAAGTGCCATTAGCCACCATCATCCCTGTTCCCATATTATCAATCCAAACAGACTTATATTTCTTTTCTGCGTTATCATATCCTGTTATACCCATACCCTTAAAAGGTTGTTCCTTCGTGGTTCCTATGGCCGTTATCTCAAGGAAACGTCCGTCTATGATCCATTTTACATCACTGGTTCCAGTAGATTCCTCTGCCTTTGCTTCAGGGGACATCCACCACCTAACCGTATAATCCCAGCTTCCAACGAATGGCTCTAAGAGCTTATGATTATCTCCAGGAGTTGCGTATTCCTGCCATTTTTTCATGGCAGCCTCTTGATTTCCATTTTTCGTTTTTTCTTCGGCCTTGCTTACCAATGCTAAGCTGTAGAAACTAAGAACAAAGACCAACACTGAAAGAAATAATGCCTTTAATATGATTGAGACTTTCATTATTACTACCTCCGTTTGACTATTTACTGGTTCACTATCCTAACCGAATTTGGAAAAAAGATGCAACCTTTCTTCCTATAATATTGTCTTTAGTTCAATGATTTTGACTCCATACATTTTCAATCCACGGGACCGAGTTTTTAAGAGGCTCAATAAATCCGTATGTGTCGTAGTGGGTTACGCCTTCCACAACTCTAAGGTCTATAGAAACCTTTCTCTTCTTTAGCAAATCAACAGTTTTCACCGTATCTTCAAATCGAAAAACTTCATCGTGTTTGCTATGAATTACACGAATAGGCATAGGCCATCTTACATTTACTGATTCGTCTAAAGGTACTGCGGAAACAATTAATGCTCCTGCAAATTCATTCTGATTCCTTGCTGCTATATACCATGTTCCAATGCCGCCGAGGCTGTATCCTGCCAATAAAGTCTTTTGATTTTCGATTTCATATTGTTCCAGAAGCCACCTATACAATTCCATAACATATGACTCACTTGTTGAATTATCCCACCGACCTGCAGGACAATCGGGCGAAGCGATGATTGCCTCTAAGCCGGCAAAAGAGGGTATTCCCAAACCTGATAGAATTTCCAATCCCTTAAATGGATATACTGGCCCTCCCCAGTGCAGCAACATTATAAGTGATGGATCCTTTTGTTCTGCAATTCCCTCAGGTACATATATCGAATAGCACCTATCATCTCGAGAAAAGATATTTTTGTGTACACCCGGCTCTTTTAGAAATTGATTCATTTTTTTTAAGGTTTAGGTTTCATATATTGATAGGTTTATTATAAATCATTAATTAATAGTAAAGGGTGATAACATAGGAGTAAAACCTACCAATAAGGAATTAAGTTGGACAGGCATAATAAATGAAAGAATTAATAATGGTTAGATACTTGAAGCAGAAATATTAATGTAATGTGGACTAACGAAGAAGGAAAAGTTTACTCCTATTCGCTGGTCGCAAAATACGAGCTAAATTCAAATGAATACACTGAAAACGTATTGTTCAGGATCTTAACAGGCCAAATCAGTGGTGAAGAGATACAATATGAATGATCCAGACCCAGCGAAAGCGAGCCTGTTGAGATTGATTGTAGTCGAATTAAGTTTTAGCTTCCCTTTGATCCAGTAACCATAGTATTTAGGGATCATACAATGATAGCTCATGGTCCAGGCTTCGTCGATCTATGGAAAAAGGTTCAATAAATTCTAGATTGCCGACACGAAATAAATCATTAAGATCTGAAGACTAGTAATAATAGATTTAAATTGAAAATTCCCTGTAGCAAGGTGTGGCGAATTACTTAATTAACCAATTAAGCAATAGGGTTTGGTTCAATAACTAAGAAGAATTTTTCTAATATGTAAAAACCAAACTCCTTTATTCGTGTACTAGCTTGAAATATCCTTTCAAACGAAACTACCTTTCAAGCTCGACTTTAAATGTATCCGCAAATCTAGTTAATACATGGAATACACCTGCAACCAAAGTTATCTCAGCAATTTCGGCATCATCAAAGTGTTTTCTTAATTCGTTTAATGCTTCATCACTAGCAGCCACATTTTTGGCTAATTCTGCTGAATACCTAACTACTGCCTTTTCCTTGTCGTCTAAGGCATCACTGTCAGGATCATCTGCTGCAGCAATTTTTTCATCAGTAAGTCCTGCTCTTTTTCCAGCAGCGGTGTGGTGGGCTGTACAGTAGCTACAACCGTTAAGCTTTGACGTGGTTAAAATAGCAAGCTCTTTTATGTCGCCGCTTACCTTCGATGGGCCTAGTGCTGCTCCCAAAAACGGCATAAAACCACTCATAAGCTCAGGGCTATTCGCCATAGCCTTAATCACATTTGGAACCACCCCAAACTTCTTTTGGAGTGCGTCGTACATTCCCTGAATATTCTCAGGTGCATCCTCCCTCTCTACATAAGGAATTTTTGCCATTATAATGCCTCCTTGAATAATTTATTTTTGAACATACGTTCAATAATGGTAAAAAAAGATTTTATTCCAATGTTGAAAGAATAACTTTAACTATGTCTTTCATTTGCTTTTTACCAGCAGCAGATTTCCCAATTACTATCAGTCCATGGGTGCTACTAGCAAAAAAACGTGATAGGACCCTTGTATCTTTATTAGCTGGCAATTCTCCTTTTTCTACGGCCCTATTCAAACATCCTAAGAATGCCAGTTCAATTTTCTTCAATATATTTTGAACTAATTGGGCTGCTTGTTTATCGTGGGGCGCAAGCTCTACTACAGTATTACTGACCAGACACCCTCTTAATTTGCTAGCTGATGATTTATTAATAATTTCGTAAAAAAATCTTCTGATGTTCGCAACTGGAGATTCTGGTGAACCAAGGATCTTTATAGTTTGGGAAGTTACCGATTCACCATAGTGCTCTACAGCAGCAATAAACAAAGAGTGTTTATCACCGAAGGTGTTGTAAATGCTGCCGCGTTTTATTCCCATGCGGTCAACAAGATCTTGAATACTGGTTGCTTTATATCCGTTTTCCCAAAAAACATCCATAGCTCTTGAGAGGGTTTCCTCTCTACTAAATTCGTAAGGTCTAGCCATTCTAGTCCTAATTTATAACCTATTTTGAATGATCAGTCAACAATTATTGTTTGTTACTGCGATCAATCTGCAATAACGTAGCAAATATAATTAAATTGCTGTTAAATTTTAATGTTGTCAACGGATTTGAAATCGTTTTAACCTTTGAATATCATCAAGGTTAAACGGATTAAAATTTACAAAACTGGAGTTTAATTTGAAGGTGTTTGTATTGAGGAAATCCGGCGGGCCAGAGATTTTAAAGCAAGAAGAAGTTGAAGCACCGATCCCCGGAAAGGGAGAAGTTCTTGTAAGAATGCACTATATAGGTATCAACTACGCAGAGATACTTTCACGAAGGGGATTATATAGTTGGGCTGTCAAGCGACCTTATATTTTGGGAATGGAAGGATCAGGAATTATCGAAGAAGTAGGGGAGGGCGTTGATAGTAAACGTACCGGGCAACTCGTGATGGTAGGCACAAAGTTTGGGACATATGCTGAGAAAATCGTGGTATCTGAGGAGCTTGCCGTTCCGGCACTTGAAAATTTCAACTTGGAAGAGAATGCCTCATTTCTAGTTAATTACATGACCGCCTGGATATCACTTTTCTCAATGGCTAATTTGAAACCTCAAGATAAGGTACTAATCACCGCAGCTGCTGGAGGTGTAGGAACTGCTGCAGTTCAACTAGCATCGAAGGTGAGTAATCGAGTATACGGTTTTGTTGGAAGCCAAGAAAAGATAGATTTGATCAAATCACTGGGAGCCATTGATGGTTTTAATTATAGACATGAAGACTACTTTAAAAATATTAGAGCTGCTACTGACGGAGTAGATGTCGTTCTAGAAATGGTAGGGGGTGAAGTATTCCATAGGAGTTTAAATCTGTTGAGGCCCTTTGGCCGTATCGTAGTGGCGGGCTTTGCCAGCCTGGATTTAAAAAAGTGGAATCCACTTTCATGGATTAAGACTTATCGAGACATTCCCCGCGTTAGTGTGAGCAAAATGGCAGAAAAATCCATAGCTGTTATGTCCACACATATAGGATACTTGCTCGATGAAGATCCAAATCTATTGATGGGGCTGTACGATGATATGAAGGCTTTTGTTACAAAGCATGATATCCGACCTGTCATTAGCAAAGTGTTTCCCTTTGATGAGGCTCCCAAGGCTCATCGATTTATCGAATCGCGGAAGAGCTATGGAAAGGTCCTTTTGAAAGTAGATAATTGATGTTTACGTGTTCTAAAATTCAGGAGCTGTTATTTTGGATAAAAACAATCTTTTAGCTTCCTAAACCGGCTAAAAATTTGATTTGTTTTTTGAGCTCTTCCCCTGTTACATCATAGATGTTAAATGACTTATTGAGAGTAACCATCCTTATATTCTCAGCAACCAGTTTGTCATGACCTCCTATCCAATAAACACAAATTATCATTTCCAGACCATCAGGATGCTTAACCATAATTGAACTGTTTCTCTCAATTCCCATTATTAGAGGACTTTCATTGACTATCACTACTTCGTATCCATTCACATTGTTGTACTCTTCTATCAACTCAACAAATACGGGATTAACTATATTTTGGAATACCTGAAATGCTTTTTCTGTAAGTTTTTGATTTAAATCTTCACTCAATTTCTTCACCTATAATGATGATTTGCCGAGTTCGCGATAAGCTCCAAGTGTATATAATTATAGATTAAAATGACAGATTATTAAGAGTTCCCATATTCATTCTAAATGATAGAGTAGGGATTGGTATTGCATACCAGACTTGTCATTAATTAGGTCTATCACATACTATCGTGGTTTATTGACAATTATGTAATGTAGTGTATTGTAATTTGATTTTGATAATGATTCTCAATTTTATGCAGAGGGGTTCATAACACATTTTCTATAAATTAGGCTTGATCATCATATTAACTCTGTTAGTTAACTGTTTCAACATTACAAATGTTGTGTTGACAGTAAATCTGTTTGCTGAGGAAACCTCACAGGAACAAAGGATAAAAGAACTTGAGGAAAAGCTTAAAGCTGTAACAGACGAGGTCCAAAAACTGAAATCGGAAAAGGAAGGAAATGCAAAATTAGAAGAGATAGAGGAGAAATTGAACGTCCTTGCCGAGGAAATTGACAATATAAAATCAGCGGCTGTAATTGAAGAGCCCACTTATGAACAAGTCTTTGGTATGGGACCGGCAGCCTCTAAGGTTTATCAAACAAATCAGGGACTTTCAATTGGGGGATACGGTGAATTCACAGGACAATTCAGGGAAGATGGAAATAATACTCTGGATGCTTTGAGGGCGGTTCTTTATTTTGGATATAAATTCAACGATAGAATCATTTTCAATTCAGAAATTGAATTCGAGCATGCGACTACTAGCTCAACCAATGCTTCAGGACAAGGAGACGTTTCTGTTGAATTTGCATATTTGGACTTTCTGCTTTATGACTTTGTGAACCTAAGGGGTGGGTTGTTACTTGCACCTTTTGGAATCATAAACGAGGTGCATGAGCCTACAACGTTTTTCGGTGTATTAAGACCTGACGTTGAAACATTTATTATCCCAACTACCTGGAGAGAGAATGGAGCAGGGATTTTTGGAAGTTTCAGTGAATTTGTTCCAGGAAGCTTGACTTATAAGGCCTATGTAGTTAATAGCCTCGATTCACGAGGTTTTACTGCATTCAGTAATAGAGGCGCAAGGCAGAAGGGAAACAGGGCGTTGGCAAATGACGTAGCATTTATAGGGAGATTAGAATATGATCCGTTTCCAGGATTGAAGTTCGGTGGTTCTATTTTTCTCGGAAACACAGGACAGAATCAAAGTGTTGATAATCCCGATTCACCGTTAAATGGGGAAAAAATTGATGGATTTTTCCAGATGTATGAAGCTGATGTACAATTCCAATACCGCGGATTGGAAGCTAGAAGCCTCTTAGTGTGGACTTTCCTTGACGATGCTGCACTTATTAATGCAGATAATGGTTTTACAGGTGATGAATCTGTTGGCAGTCAACAATGGGGTTGGTACATAGTCGGTGCTTATAATGCTTTAAGTTTGGCTAATTTCAATAGCAAATATCTTCAGTACTTCGCCCCTTTTATCAGATATGAAAAACTAAACACTCAACGTCTCGTGCCCACTGGCTTTTTCAGTGATCCTGCAACTGATCGCCAAAACATAGCATTTGGCATAAATTACAAACCTATGCCTCAAGTGGTAATTAAGGCTGATTACAGATGGAACGATAACGACGCCGACACTGGTAAGAACGAATTTAATATAGGGCTTGGATATGTTTTTTAAATCAGGTTAAATTAAGCGGGAGTTTTAATATATTAAGCTATAAGTCAATCCTCACTCAACCCAGATAAATTTAATTATATGTTGAGAGCTATCATACCATTATCATTTTCACTAACCGTTTTAATCAATTCTGCCGCCTTTTCTAAAGTCTTTATGACAAGAGATGAAGCATTGAAAATGGCATTCCCTAACGCAGAAAAGATCAGTAAAAAAACCGTATTTATTAATAAAGAGCAGGCAAAGGAAATAGAATCGATAGCAAGGGCCAGGCTGGAATCAAGACTATACGTATTTTATGAAGGAAAAAAAGGAGATGAAACATTAGGCTATGCAGTAATAGATACGCATCGTCTAAGAACCAAAACTCAAACTGTGATTATCGTTATTAATCCCGATGGTACTCATAGGCTAACTGAGATATTGGCATTTTTTGAACCGCCCGAATATATGCCTAGCGATAATTGGGTAGATCTTTTTCAGGGCAAATCACTTGGTGATTCACTTTGGTTAGGAAAGGATATACCTAACATAACTGGGGCAACTATAACTTCTGATGCAATGCTAAAATCGATTAGGAGGGTGTTGGCAGTTTTTCAGGTTGCAGTTAAGGGAAAGAATTAAAATGAAGTTTTTTATATCAAACGACATCAGGAATAACAGTTTGTTAAAATTAATCATTGTTTTCACGTTAATTTTCTTTTTCTTCCTCTGGTTAACAAACCTACTCTTATATCTTAAAATCGGTTTAAGTTATGACTCCATCGTCGAGTACTACCGAGGTTCGGAGGACAGTTTCAGGCGACCCAAGAGTTATCTAGGGTTGCTGGAAGAGGCTCATTTCCATTTTTTTTCTATGGCTGTCATTCTCGTCACCTTGAATCACCTTATCCTCTTTTCAAAAATTAATAACATGTGGAAATTGATAATAATATTGGCGTCATTCATTTCAGCCTTTGGTGATATAGTAGCTGGTTGGTTGGTCAGGTATGTGAGTCCTTCATTTGCATATCTCAAATTGGGTTCCGTAATAGTACTTCAATTATCATTCGCAATTTTGCTAATTTTTGTACTAATATTTCTTTATAGTAGGAATAATAATGGAAGGATATATTAGAGTTTTAATTTATCTCTAAGCCTTTCTATGTCAAAGTATGGTTCGCCTCTTTGCTTTGCATGTCTGTATAGATTTTCTAACTCTGCCAAAATGGCTAATAATTTTTTTCTGCCCTGTTTTGTCTTTAAAGCATCTCTCGGAGATTTATCATTGAGGGCTTTATTAGGTTCGTCGATCCAATCATTGTAATATTCACTTAGTACACTATCCATCTCTTTTTTGCTTCTCATGCCTACTGGTAATTTTTTTGGTTTGATTTTTCCTTGAGAGTTATCTTTAATAAATGATCCTAGCTGTTTCGTAAAATCACGCTTATGATTTATCAGACCTTTTAACTTATTTTCAATGTAATTTTTTGCTTTATTAAGTGAGTTCAGAGAGTGTGAATTGATTCTTAGGCTAGTCTCTTCGATTTCTATTGTGGCAAGAATATTATTCCCGTTTGTTTGTGTCCAGATAAAAACTGTAAGTTCTTTAGTGCCGCTGCCAACCTCTTGTAAAGCTTTTATGCTCTTTAACTTAGCTAGAACTTTTTTGGTATCAGTTAATTTGTAATTAGCACTAGCAAGCACGAATTTATCTCCTCCCGGTGTTAAAAAGCGAGGATTCTCTAATATTTTGTCTATATAATTACCAATCAGGAATCCCCAATTTTTTAGGAATTCCTTTTCAGAGGCATTTCTACCGAATGTTTTTTTATACTCATTGAATTCGCGTTTAAAGAAATCTAAAAAAAGTGGTTTAGATGAATACGGATAAACCGAGATTACGCCAGAAAAATAGTTGTTTTTCCCAGTTTTTAGAGGTCTGGCCCCAACGATATCCGTAATTTTTAGCTGCTTAGAAGAGGAACTATCATTTACAGAACATTCTTCATTTGTAAAAATATCTTTGATCCGACAACCCTCACCGATGTCTATATGTTCAATTTCAAAATAACTGTAAAGGTTATCTAACCAATGACTGAGAATGGATCGCTCCGCAATAGATAGCTTCTTGCTGTCATTCTCGTAGAAAAGCTCTATCACACTTTTTCCAACATCGATTAACTTGAAATCATATAAAAACCAATCGAAAAACTTAGTGAAAGTAACGTCGCTGATGTCCTGATCTGTATATTTATCGTCCGCAATTTCCGGATCGTTCCTCCATATGTAAAAAGCCTCTCCAATCTGTGTTTGAATCTCTTGACGATGTGAGAAATCCACAAGTTTTGATCTTAAATCTTTCTCAGCTTGATCCAATTTATATTGTTCAAGATCAATAACAGAATTGTTCATATTATGAAGACATATTAAAATTACAAAGTTTTTTTACTCCGTGCCCTCTCTATCTTTAAACTATACTTTAATTGTCCCAGGAATTGTGTCAATTTTACTTGATAATTAGCTGTATATTGCGACCGGGTTTCTAATGTCATTTACAGGCCCAAGAAGCGTCGCAATGGCTGCAAGGACTTTTTTTGAATTTGAAGATACCCTGCAGCTTGCTACAGGGGACTTCACTAATTGTTAATTCTGATACATATTAATTGAAAATGTTTTATAACTTAGGGTCGTTTTCATGAATAGCTAGGTATCCTTGACATAAGGATCCTTTATAGTCGAATTTCTTTTTAATTTTAACCTGTGTTACCTTAAATGGAGTGAACGCGAGAAAACTATCACAAAATATAGAAACAGATTCTTATGACAGGGATTTGTTCAGTGAACTAGAGGCTGAGTCAAAAGAGCTTAAGGATCTTATCAAACGTGGTTCAAACCTATTACCAGAATTTCGTACATTGATGATGGATCTCTTTGCAAGTTTTTACAAGTTAAATGTCATCTTAATTCCACTGGATGAACCGAATAAAAGATCTATTTTAGGAAGAAAGGTCGTTGAAATGGCTCTTAATAGTGAGGAATACAATAGGCTCAGAGAAGAAACAGCACTGGACGGCTTTAAATCAGCGATGGCTTGTCTTGATCTTAGTGAGCATTTGATTAGGTGGATAAAATCAGACGAAGGTATCTCGAAAAACACCCTTATTAAAGAATGGGAGATCAGAAATGCAGAAGACAATTATGATGAGTTAAAGGATCAATCAGAGACTTGGGAAAATATAGAAAGAAGCGATAAGATTACAGATCCAATAAAAGACTCTTTGAAGGATGCGAGGAAAAAGGCAAAGCAGAAGCTAAATTACAACGAGGAAGATCTTTTGGGCCTACTTCAAGAGCAAAAGGAAAGAATTGAAAGATATGATTTGCAGATGCAAAAACAAATCAGATCGTCATTAAATCAATCAATAAGCGTGATAGAAGAGTCAGAAAATGATATAAATAGCTGGGGAACTTCAATTGGGATAGATAAGAATAAAACTATTGGCGAAAAACTTGATCTTGCATATAAATTGTCAAAAAGTGAAAAGTTAAAAAAGCTGACTCAATTAGTCGGTAAGCTAAGAGATGAGATGCTAAATTCGAGAAGAAAAATTTGGTCAAAAAGGGGTACTGAAGTCTATGATGTATCTTTGGGTGACGATTTGGGGCATATAATTCCATCTGAACTTTCGACCCTTAGATGCAAGATTCTAAAAAAAGATTTTCTTAAGAGATTAATCGAGGGAAAACTTCTTCAATATTATCTTAAGGACGAAAAGGGGAGGGGGCCTTTAATTGTATGCCTAGATGGAAGCTCATCTATGGAAGGTGATAAAGAAATATGGTCGAAGGCATTATGTTTAAGTCTTCTAGAAATTGCGAAGAGAGAAAATAGAAGGTTCGAGGTTATTGTTTATTCTTCAAAGGGAGACCCTCTCAAACATTTTGAGTCAAGGGTGAGGGAAAAAAGAGGTATGAGAGATGAAGATATAATAGAACTTGCTCATTATTTCCCGGGTGGTGGAACCGATTTCGAGAATCCGCTCGACAGGGCTTTAGAGCTTCTTAGTGAATCCAAGTTTAAGAAAGGGGATATTGTTTTCATAACTGATGGGGAGAGTGATGTTGGTGAGGATTGGTTGCAGGTATTTCTCCAAGAAAAGGCTAGAATCAATTTCCAAGTTTTTTCAGTTCTAGTAGATTTAACCGGAAGAGAAACCGCTAAAACATTGAGTAAATTCAGTGATCGTGTTACAACGGTATCAAAACTTACCTCTAAAGACGCGAGAGACATATTTATCAGTATTAACTAGATTCGTCTTGATTTAAGAGTAATTCGAAGTTATATACTTAATCCTTATGAGACCAACACGGGCTGAGATAGATTTAAATTCCCTAAAGTATAATTTTTCTCAAACTAAAAAATTAATTGGTGCTAACGTTGGAATCATGCCCATAGTTAAAGCGGATGCCTATGGTCATGGTGCGATAAAAATAAGTAAAGCATTGAAAGATTCCTATGATCCTCAAATGCTCGGAGTAGCAACGGTTGAAGAAGCCCTTGAACTCAGAGAATCCGGCATTAAATCTCCAATATTGTTGCTTACAGGAATTTACCCAAATGAATCCGAATCAGTTCTGAAAAATGATTTAACACCTACCATATTTTCTATTTCAAATGCTTCTACTCTCAATGATAGTGCTAAGAAATTGGGTAAGAAACTAAAATATCATTTAAAGATTGATACAGGCATGAGTAGGCTCGGATTAACGCTTAATGAGATATCCGAGTTTTTGAATTGTGCTTTGGATTTCAAGAATTTAGAAATGGAAGGATTATTTACTCACTTTGCGAGTGCTGATATGGAGGTTAGCGAGTTTACATTTGAACAGATTTCCGTATTTAAGAAATTTCAGTCTTTAATAAGAAAGGCAGGTATAAATCCAAAGTTTTTACACTTAGCGAACAGTGCAGCCATACAGAGATTTCCTGAATCTCATATGAACCTTGTTCGGCCGGGAATTATGCTTTATGGTTCTGGGATTAGGCAGAAATCTGAGCTAAAGCCGGTTATGAAATTAAAGACAAAGATTATACAATTAAGAAAAATTTCGGCAGGTGTACCTGTAAGTTATGGGGGATCGTTTATTACTAAAAGATCAACAGTTATTGCTACACTTCCAATTGGTTATGCAGATGGTTACATGAGGACTCTTTCCAACCGAGCAAAGGTATTAATCAATGGCCATGTAGCACCTGTAGTGGGTAGGGTTTGTATGGATCTCACAATGATTGATGTAACCGATATGTCGGGTGTTAAGGTAGATGACGAAGTGACTCTATTTGGAGATGAGAGGGTTAGTGTTGACGATGTGGCTAGATGGGCCGATACAATATCCTATGAAATTCTCTCCATAACTGGAAAAAGAGTACCTAGAATGTATTTATAAAATCCGTCATTTATATTTGGCACACACTATTAGATGAATACTGTGGCAAATGCCTAAAATCGATAAACATCTACGCCTTTTTTACACCTTTTCAATCTTGTTTTCGAGCGTAATTTGCGCCGCTTGCCACTCTGGGAAAGACTATAGCCTTGGGCCATTGATTACCATTGAGAAAGATCCTAAAACTAATAGTAAGGAAGTAGATGCTCTTGGTCCGTTTATAATCTCAAAAAAAAATGATGTGAGATCAGAATATGGTTTTCGGCCCTTTTTTTATGTTGTTAATGATAAAGAAAGAGATTCTAGCCAATTTGATTTCATATATCCTATTGCAACATACGACAGAAGAGGAGATGACTGGAGGTTTCAGTTCCTCGTTTATCTTCTATACTATGAC
>JALLOG010000469.1 GCA_027717645.1 Desulfobacterota bacterium AH_259_B03_O07 | reverse complement strand
TATCAACCCAGTTGGTCCATTCTCACAAAGACCTAGACCAAAAGCGGCACCAACACCAACAACGACACCAACACCAACAACGACACCAACACCAACACCAACAACAACACCAACACCAACAACAACACCAACACCAACACCAACAACAACAACAACACCAACAACAACACCAATACCACCAACACCAATACCACCAACACCCACGCCAACGCCAACTCCAACTCCAACATCACCGGCTCCAACACCCACAGTAACGCCAACACCAACATTACCGGCTCCAAGTGCTACACCAGCCCCGACACCACCAACACCAGGAGATGCGAATAATGACGGCTTTGTAAATTTAGCTGACTTGGGCGTAATAATTAATGCATTCAGAGGTACTCCAGCACCCGGCAATGGGGATTGTAATGGGGATAACTTTACGAACCTCGCTGACCTTGGGTGCGTCATAACTAAGTTTAGAGGCTGATAACGGAGATGCATCTTATAGTACAGCTGTTATTAATCTGGTTATTCCTATTATTCTTGCTCTAATAG
>JALLOG010000468.1 GCA_027717645.1 Desulfobacterota bacterium AH_259_B03_O07 | reverse complement strand
ATTTTTTCGAGCAGTTGCTCCGCAGACTGGCACTGGATCTTAATTACCTCTATGAGATTCACATCCTCTGCGTCATATGATTCCTTGTTGGAATACGTTGAAAGTAGCTTGAAGCCCTCCTTAGAAAGCATAGCTCTGCTAATAAAGTGAAAGGAATAAATTCCCTTTTTCTTGTTTATATCTCTTTGAGTAGGATGACCTATGCTGTCGTTCCTTAACTTTCGGATCTTCTTAAGATCCTTAGGCAAATCAAACGGGAGCCCAAGACTACGTGCCAAATGTTTCGTGGCATCTTGTTGCAAGTATATAGCTTGTAACACTCCGTAAACGAAAATATAGTTTATTCCAGTCTCAGATGGTTCCTCATAAGCCAAGTAATCCGTAATTGCTAGTGCCGTGTCTCCAATAGCATCAAGTGCACTGCAGGCCTGTTTATAACTTGCTCTATTCTTCCGAAAAGCCGCGTGCCCTCTACGGATGTTGAAGACGTCCCTGATTTTGTGCTCG
Source organism: Desulfobacterota bacterium AH_259_B03_O07 (assembly GCA_027717645.1). Taxonomy (GTDB): domain Bacteria; phylum Desulfobacterota_D; class UBA1144; order Nemesobacterales; family CSP1-2; genus JALLOG01. The sequence continues at coordinate 41 of JALLOG010000468.1, read as the reverse complement.
AGCTCAGCTACCTCTAAAGCCCTCTTTACGTGCTCCTGACC
>JALLOG010000467.1 GCA_027717645.1 Desulfobacterota bacterium AH_259_B03_O07 | reverse complement strand
TAGGTCTTTCTCTAACATAAACTATGGCAGTGTTATAGGGGGAGGTCATATGCTTGAACGAAAAAAGGTTTGTTTTCAGCGAAGTATGTGGTCAGAGAGGAAAGATTTGTTGACATGACCTTCTTTTTGCGAAATAATGCGAAAAGAAAAGGTTTACGCATAAAATGGGTTTATTATAGGGGCAAAGAAAATGATAATGTATCGTAGAATAAGCTGGTGGTATTGGTTGGCTTCTTCTGTTCTGTTAACGATTGGTTTATTTGTGTGGTTCCCTGCGTTTTATATTTTGATAGCATTATCAGCAGTTCAAGTATTTCATTATTCAATCCGTGATAACAGCATTACATCTTTTCCAGTTCAGGTACGTATTGCTTACCTTATCTGGATGGTAGTTGCCTTATGGGAACCTCTTCGTTTTTTGTACTGGATTCCATTTGTAGGAACCTGGGCTATGGTTCTCACAGGTTACTGTTTTCTAGCCAGATGCATGTCGCTCTTGCCCTGGAACCGTAATGAACAAATATCACTCTCTCTCTTAAAACGCACTTTC
>JALLOG010000466.1 GCA_027717645.1 Desulfobacterota bacterium AH_259_B03_O07 | reverse complement strand
TTTAACTAGCGGGTTAAAGTCCCGTGAAAGGAGTTGTTCGTTCACCTTTTTAGTACCGGGAAGCAGCCCCTGAGTGATCAGGGGTTGTGAGTTTCCCATGGGCAAAGCAGCAGGCCGTAGCGTAAGCGAACCTACAGGTAGCCTCGTGACTTAACTGGAGATGCCGACCCTGTGGTCAGAAGGGGAAGGCCGATGTTTGTGGGATTAGGATAACGAAAGCGATCCACGGGATCTTCCGGGGTAGCAGGGGCGGCATGTTGCGGAAGATAAACAGTGCAGTGCGGGAGGCCCGCAATGGAGTTGGTGCAGAACCGACAACAGATGTGTATAAGGTAGAACCGAAAACGCATCTGGCCATAGCGGGAGTCGGAGGGGTTCATAGTACCGTTAGAGGGTCTAGGACAACATAACCTGGCCCGAGGGAAGGGACCCTGCTTTGTTCGAGTAACCGAAGAGTGGAGGATCAGGGGATTGCCATGGCGCTATCAACCCCGAAGAGGATCAGGACACTACAGAGGAAACTGTATCGTAAGGCCAAGTCATTGGAAGATGACGTA
>JALLOG010000465.1 GCA_027717645.1 Desulfobacterota bacterium AH_259_B03_O07 | reverse complement strand
AGCTAGAACCCCCACTCGATCACCTTCAAATCAGATTCCGCCTCGCACACACTTTCTTTTTTCTTCATAGAGAAATCACTGTGTAAAAATAGGTGGGCCACTTCATGTCCTGCAATTTTTTTTACATACTCATAAGATTTTGTTTCCAGAATTGGGGCTAGATATAAAATGCAATGCTTATATCCCGCAACTCTCACTAAAGAACCAGCTAACCTTTCATCAGGAATTTGAACTAAAACCTTTCCGTCCTGAAACCTTTTTTTTAAAATTGAATAATCATGCCTCGGGATTGAGCGCATGACCTCAATTAATCCTCTTATCCTCTTGTCATAGCCTTTTGACGTTTTACGGTTCAATAACTCATCTAGCACAAATACTCCGTCCTCGATCAAATCTCCTATGGTACGCACGGGCTTACCCGTTTGTACGTTAGTTGCTATTTCAGAGTCAATTTTTTCAAGTTCCTTCCTTTTTTTCTCTCTCGACCGCTTCATTCTGAAATATTTTGAAATTTCATAATCTATAATCTCAAGATTCCTTTTTCCAATTTCTTCATTTATTT
>JALLOG010000464.1 GCA_027717645.1 Desulfobacterota bacterium AH_259_B03_O07 | reverse complement strand
TTTAAAAGACCGCTCCCTGATTCCACAGTTTGTACAAGAGCACAACCACCACTGACTTCTATAGGTTCATCACTAAGGAATGCCGGGCCTCCCGGCTCGACTATTACCCCATTGGGAACAAGGTCACCGTCACCTCGTTCACCATCGATAAAATGGAGTATAACCCTATCGCTTAAGATTTCTGCTCCGGTAAATCCATCGAACAAAAATTCATAACAATGTGGTTCCGGATTATCCGGCTCCGGTCCGAATTTGAAGTATGAGTTAATTTGAGTACCCGGTGAGACTATCATATCAACAATTGTAGCCGCACCAAATTCTAGTCCACGAACCACGAATTTAAAGGATCCTATAGTAAGGTTCAAGAATTGACCATTAAATCCATCCGGGCATCCCTGCAAATTACGAAATGCATCTACATCTGAAAGTCTAGTGCCAAGAGGTGATATAATAGTGACAAGTTTTCCATTCCTTGCATTTGGTATAGTTACTCTGTTTACAGGTGTAGGTTGAACCGTTGGTGTGGGAGTGGGGGGTGGTGTAGGAGTGGGGCGTGGTGTAGGAG
>JALLOG010000463.1 GCA_027717645.1 Desulfobacterota bacterium AH_259_B03_O07 | reverse complement strand
AGAGGCCATGGGAACCAGAAGGAGTATTAGATATTTTTACCCCTGGAAGTATGTTGAAGACGAGAAGATACAGACAATTTTGGAGGCAGCGAGGCTTGCTTCACATTGGGGTAATGTATTTGTGTGGCGCTGTATTGTTGTAGATAAAAAGAAGGCTTCTCCAGAGATAATAAAGGCCGCCGAGGAGGGAGGGTACAATCAAGTCCAAATACAGCAGGCTACTCTAATTCTTTATTTTGTTGTAGACCGTGCAAAATGGGCCGGATGGAAAGACGTTGTTGTAGAGCTCTATGAGCTCAAGGCTATAAATCCTAGCCACGGCTGGAGCCATCAGATGATTGATGAAATCACTGCTACAGGGCCTGACTTCAATCCCAGTGTTCGCGGACCGATGAATGAGTTTGTCATAGGAACCCAAGAAGCCTCTTTAGCAGTGCAGAATGCATACCTGGCTGCTGTAGATCAAGGGTTAGGAGTCTGCCTATTTACAAGTGCACATGAAGATATAGGAAAAACCGAGAGCAAATTAAAAAAGGCACTTAACCTTCCTGATACTGCGGATGTAAGTCTTGGGA
>JALLOG010000462.1 GCA_027717645.1 Desulfobacterota bacterium AH_259_B03_O07 | reverse complement strand
AATTAATCGACAATCCACCATCTTTTTCGGAATTTTTCTTTTAACATTCTATCACCTTCTCCTATTGGATTAAGGCCTAATTTTCTCATATCTGCGTCGATCATTATTTTTATAAGCTCTTTAAATGTAACCTTTGGCTGCCAACCAAGTTTTTCTCTTGCATTTTTCGGATCAGCATTAAGACTTTCTGTTTCTGTCGGACGAAAATATCTAGGATCTATTTTTACATGGTTTCTCCAATCAAGTCCTGCATAAGAAAAAGCTTCTTCTACAAATTCTTGAACCGAATGAGTTTCACCAGTTCCTATTACGAAATCCTCGGGATTATCTCTTTGTAACATTTTCCACATCGTTGCCACATACTCGGGAGCAAATCCCCAATCTCTCTTAGGTTCTAAATTTCCGAGAAAGAGATGTTCCTGCTTTCCTGAAAGTATCATAGCAATACCCATAGTAATTTTTCTTGTGACGAATGTTTCACCCCGCCTAGGAGATTCGTGATTAAAAAGGATACCGCTGACTCCAAATATGTTATATCCTTGTCTGTAATTCACTAGCATCCAGTGAGACATTAA
>JALLOG010000461.1 GCA_027717645.1 Desulfobacterota bacterium AH_259_B03_O07 | reverse complement strand
GAAGCAAAATGAGTGATGAAAGATATGAACGAGGGCTAAAACATTTCAAGGAAATTACAGGCGAAGTAGGAGAGAAATTTATACAGAACCTTGAGGAAATTTCGAAAGACTTCTCCCGTTACTTGATCGAATTTCCATATGGAGATATATACAATCGTCCCGGACTGGATTTTAGAACAAGGGAGCTTGTTACATTGTCCTCACTTGCAGCTCTGGGATATGCAGAACCAGAATTAAAAGCACACATTAAAGTAGCACTTAGTACAGGTGTTACAAGGGAGGAAGTTCTTGAAGTATTTATTCAGACTTCTGTGTATGCAGGCTTCCCCGCGGCAATAAATGCATTACTCGCAGCAAAAGAAGTATTTAACGAATTGGATCAGAAAAAGGAATGATCATTATCGAGAAAGTTTCCTAGAAATGAAACTCCCTGCAGCAAGCTGTAGGGTATCAAAATATAAACTGATAGTCTCAGCTGTCATTGCTGTAGATGTCACGTAATTAGAGGACAGAATCCAAAGAAATAATAAATTTTCTCGAACTTTACTCATCCGTCATCCTCGAATGTTTTAATCG
>JALLOG010000460.1 GCA_027717645.1 Desulfobacterota bacterium AH_259_B03_O07 | reverse complement strand
GCTTAAATGTGTTTTGCCTCCTCCTATGTTAACCAACTAAAAACGGGACATAATCCAAGTATCTAAGATTAATCCTATATATCTATATATTAATCTATATAGATACAACTAAGATCTTTTTTTTATTTTATATCTATAGTTATATCCATATAGTTATATCTAAGAGTAAGATAGATTAATATATAGATGTGAATAACTAAGAACTAAAAACTAAGTTGAAGATAGATTATTCTTAGATATATAGAATACTCTATAGATATCTCTTTTACTCTATAGATTACTCTATATCTATAATTATATACCCATCCTATAAGAGAATACTTGTACTATAATCCATATATATCTGATTCATTATAAGATATATACTAAGTATAAGCATATACTTAGTCTAAAGAGTATACTTATTAGAGTCAGTCCTTGTATTACCACATAGTAGGATTCACAAGGAGTCACATAGTTTTACCATGTTCCAAGCTTCTCTTAAGCTATATCTAATACTCTGCGATTATCCATCATCCATCCTCCTCTAAGAATTGGATAGCAAAGTAATATCCTGTTGGGAATGGAAAGCTCTTAAT
>JALLOG010000045.1 GCA_027717645.1 Desulfobacterota bacterium AH_259_B03_O07 | reverse complement strand
GATTATTAAGTTCGTGGGCCAAACCGGCAGCCATTGTACCTAATGAAACAAGTTTCTCTCTTTGAAAGGACAAACGATTTAGATCCCTTGATCTGATAGCCATATTATTAAGTATTTTTCTTCTGACAGTTTCGCATTCACTCAGCATATGCCAAAAATTATTTTCATTCATTCTAAATAACTTGAGATCAGTAACGGCCACTGCATCTGCAAGACGAGGATTTCCAGACAGCAAAGAAACTTCACCACAGGACATACCCTTTGAATATGAGTTAATGAACAATTTCTGGCCCTTTATATTGCGATATATTTCCAGGGTTCCTTCAAGTATTATATAGAAATAACTTGCCTCATTACCCTCCTTGAACAACATCTCTCCGGGCTTCAATTCAATTTTTTCTCCAATAATGAAGTTAGCAATCTGATCACCACTGAGTTCAGCAAATAAATCAATATCTTTTAATTCACCAATGTTCATGGATTTACCTATCAGAATCGTACAATTAGCAGAAAATAATAACAAAAAATACTTTCGACTTACAACTCGCATTTCGTTGTGATTGGAAGCTATATTGACACGAAGTGATTTGACATTGATATTTATATTTAATTGTCATGAATTAGTTTCAAACTAAACATAGATCATATCAAAAGCCCCTGAAAACAATTTTTTCAAAAACCAATTAAATAAAAGTTGGAGATCCTATAGAGAAGGTTGATCACCCAATAACGGCTGTTAAACTGAAATAGGAATATAGTAAAGAACGAGACAAATAAAAGAGTTGTAGAAACTCCAAGCAAAGCTTCAAATTTAAATGCCATAGATGTGTGTATCTGGTAAGCAGTGGGTGTAACATGGATTTTGAAATTTGAGTGATTTAAATTGTTCTTTCTTCAAAATTTAAATTAGAATGAAGGCTCGAAGTTATTGCTATTTTGAAAGGTGTTTTGATAAGCCTAACGTTATATGATGAATTAAAAAGAGGAAGAAAAGGATAAAAATAGAGTAAAAGAAATTAAAACCTCCTTTTATGGTAAAATCAATTCAAGGGTTCTGAAGAAGAAATTGACGTTTATCATGTGGAGATTCTTGAGCAAAGAACCGAATAAACCAATTAACTTGATCGTTTTATAAAATTTTTACTATTACGATTTAATATTACCTCTAAAAAACTTTTACTAAATTGTATCTGAAAGCCCCCACTTGTAGTGGGGGATGAAGGACATAATTTGGTGTGAAAGAGTTTTGTATGTCACTGAAGCGTACTCTCTCTCTTGACTTTGCCTTTTAAGTTGAATTATAATTAATTAAAGTTTTAAAAAACGGGGGTTGATTTAGATGGGGTAAACAATTTCCTGGTAACTATAGAAAGAACTTTTACCTCTACTACCTTCCTTGAGTGTAGGTATATAACCGATAATGATAATACCACCCTTTATACAGCAGCACTCTATAATCTTAATGTGATAAAAGATTTGCATCTAGTTCAGTATAGATAAAGCTGAACAAAAAGATCACACCCCCACAGATCCCTAAGGTTTTAACAACCCATAAATTAGAAAAATGGAGAGGAATAAATTTACTTTTCTTACTACATCAATTTTTTTTAATTGCATGATGTTTCTTGGTTGTGCACCTGTTTTGTTACGTGTTTTAGGAGGAGCAGTGGCTACTGGTTTAATTACTGCTGCCAAATCTAAAAAAGGAGAGGATCAAATAGTAACATATGATGGGCCTAAGGCTAAAATAGCTGTTACTGATTCTGATTTTCAAGCAACAATTTGTTACTCCTTAGAAGGCAGGGAATTAAAACCTAAATTGAAGAAAGGTAGGTTAATACATGCTATTACATAAACAAGCAAAAAGGCAAAGCATGAGTCTTAGATTGATCGTAAGCCTTCTAACTATAAATCTACTTTCAGCAGGATGCGCTTCCATGTCTCCGAGAACAAAAGCTACCTTATACTGCGGAGTTGGTGGAGCGATTGTTGGTGCGGCTGCGGGAGCTGCAATAGATAAGAAAAAGAGAGGGAGGGGAGCATTAGTAGGAGGAGCGATAGGCGCAGCTGCCGCTATGGGAGCTTGCTTCGCCATAGCCTCTTACAGAAACACCGAAGTATCCGACTACAAAAGTACGAGCCAACAAGTTAATTATCAGCCATCATCTGGCGATGTTGTAAGAATTACAGATTTCTCTTTGTATCCGACCGCGGTTCGTCCCGGTCAGAAGGTAGCATTTAACGCTCAATATTATGTAATGGCTCCTAATCCACAGCAAGACATAACTGTTACTGAGACAAGAACAATTAAAGGATATGATCAGAAAGCTGAAACATATACAGAAATGGGAAGTAGTTCAAACCAGATTACTATGAAACCTGGAACTCGTAGAGGTGATGGTGTCATCAACATAAACAATATGACACCCCATGGTAATTATCTTTTGGAACTGACAGTTGAATATGCTGGTAGTAGGGCAGAAATGGAAAAGCCACTTATTATAGGTAGTCCTGCCACAACTGTTGCCTACAAGTCTACACAGGGGACAAATCAATCAGCCAAAGGAACAAAAGAAGTTCTTTCTCGTGAAGCGACTTCATCCTCTGGTATAATCAACCAGTATTTTGTTGCTACAGTAGCAACAACAAGCCTTCGGTCTGGGGCAGGGACAACATTTAAGATTGTAGGGCAGATTAGATTCCGGGAGAGATACCCAATTTTAGAAACAATTCGGAATCCGGGAGAGAATTATCCCTGGCATAGAATTAGGCTTGACGATGGAACTGAAGGCTGGGTAAGCGGTATAGCCGGAAAAGCGGAACAACAATAATGGGATCATACAAAAGTTGTTCCGGAGGCTGAAATGAATAAACCGAAGTTGCGATGCTATGGAATTCATTTCTATTTTTCTCTGTTGATATTTTTTGTTCTATTCCAGACCACTGAAATATTTGTCCAAAAGTCTTTTGGCCAGTCTCAAGTCGCCTGTTCTCATATAAATCAAATCAATCGTTTATTTAGACAAAATGGGATAGATGAGGGGTTTGTTAACCGAGATAAATATGGACGAGTGGAGCTCAAGGGGACTTATAGAGATGAAAGGGAAGTAGACCTTGGCTTTTCTCTAGCCCAGACGGTTGTAGGAGTTAAATTAGTTTCTCCTGTAACTCCTGAAAACATAAAGGTCAAGGAATGGGAGAAGTGTCTGGAAAGAATTTTAAGTGGGCAAATAAGGGGGAGGTGTGGACCTAAAGCTGTATCCCCAGTAGATTTTAGTGGTATCCCTCCCGGACCGGTAGCTGAGAAATACGCTTTAGTGGTTGGAATTAATAAGTATAAGAATGGTATCGAACCTCTTAAATATGCCAGTAAGGACGCTCTTGATTTTTATAGCTTCTTGGTTAATCGGAGAGGTGGAAACTTCAGAAAAGAAAACGTGATTCTTTTTAGGGATGAGTATGCCACAAGAGTTGCTATAGAAAATGCACTGGACAAGATACAGAATCTGGCTAAAGAAGACGATCTTGTACTTCTATACTTTAGCAGCCACGGAACACCTCCTGGTAAATTTGGTGGCGTGCATATTGTGACTTATGATTCAGAAGTAAAACCCCGTCAAAGGATATGGGAGACCTCAATTACGGGAGACATACTAAGAGAATTTATCCGAGGCGTGAGAGCTAAGAGGTTAATAGTTATAATAGATGCCTGTTATAGCAATGGTGCTTATAACCAAATAGCGGGATTCCTACCCACAGGTAGTAAATCCCTTGGGGATGAAGGATTTGGAATATCCAGGAGATACATGACGCAGAGATTATTAGGTGCAAAGGGTATAGTGGTGGAAGAATCAAGCTCTAACACACCGCCTCAGGATTCAAAATCGCCAAACGGCTGGGGAATAGTGCTAGTCAGTGCCAGCGATGCTGGAGAATTGTCGTGGGAGTCTGACATTTTGCAGGGTGGTATCTTTACCCACTATTTCCTTCAAGGACTTAATAGATACAATGGAACTGTTAAAGAAGCCTTCTATTATTCTAAACCATTAATTAATAGTAGAGTAAAAGAAGAGCAAGGGATAGATATGGAACAGAATCCACACTTAACACCTAGTCAAACAGAGTGGAATATGTCTTTAGCTGTGTCGGGAAGGTAGAAAAAAATATTCAGAATCTAAAGACTTGAAAGAGCCTCTGAAATTTAATGAGGTAGCTGAAAAAACAAGCGGTGCTATTAGACCCATTCTTTACTTCTTTATGAGCCTAGAGTTTGAGATAAATTTCAAAAAGAAAGTGGCTGAAAGTTGTTATCTTCATGCTAAAAACCATATGTGTAAGGAATTTAATGAAGCTACTTATTATTTTAAAAATTACTGATTAGCAGAATTTTGAATTTGTTGGATCATTTTAATTAATCTTTTCTTTTTCTCTAAACGTTCCTTTTTATATTCAGCCTCTTCAAGGTCTTTGGCTTCAAATCTGTCATCCAGTAAGGCAATTTCATGAACGAGATTTCTTCTCTCTCTTTCCAATTCACCTACTTTTGTTTGAACATCGACTGATTTCGATTCTCTCTTTCTCACCACAGTTGAATAAAATATTCCGCTACCTAGAATCAATACCAAAACACCTAAAACTACCCATTTTAGTAAATCTTCACGGGCCAATGGTTTTCTGATGACTATCTTTAAGTCCATACCAGAAGTCAGGTCTACACCTGTCCATCTAAAAAAATTCTCATTTTCTATCTGTACTGTATTACCCCCTATTAGTCCATCAACCATTACCTTTTCTCCGGAATCAGATACCAATAGGAGGAAGTTTTCAGTAGGGTAATTTACCTTTTTCAGTATGACATTACTTCCTGATTTGTAAGGGAGTGTGTATGTATAGACTACCCTTTTTATGCCAGGCCATACGCCGTTTGTATCAGAAAAGCCCAGATTAGTTTTAATTACATTTTCTTGTGAGATCCCATGGATAAATCTGATGTTTGCTGCATCCCTTGGAAGATTAATTCGTAAAGTTTCTCTCCCGCCATTATTGATATTATCTTTACCTATATAGATTTTTTTACTTTTATTATTAAAAACAATCAGATCAGCAACAGATATAGAGTCATCGGAGACTTCTACAATCATGTGACTTTCTCTAATGCTTAAAACATTTTCCTTATCCGTTGGCTCATATATTGGTAATTCTATTGCCTTTGAATCTTCATCGGGGGAAAAAACCATCTTATCTGTTACATATTCTGCCCCCTTATAATTGAGTGAGATTGTATAACTTCGGTCCCAGGAAAGATCCCTAAATCCAAAATTTCCATCAACATCCGAGATTATCTTCCTTTCATCTGTTACTCTATCCCCAATATAGGCCTTGAGAATTAATTCAACTCCTTCGGCGGCCATTTCTGTGCTTTTATTTAGGACTCTGCCATTAATATCGCCACCGTCCTCATATTTATCTGAAGCTGTTTTAACAGTAAATAGATAATCAGCTATAGCCTCTGCATCCGTTGGCGAAACCTGGAGTGGAGGCATCGGTGGATACCCATCGTTTATTGGCATTTTACCCCTTTCTTTATAGATTAGCTGAGGATTCTGAATCCATCTTTTTATTTCATCTTTGTTATATTTATTACTAATTCCAGCCAAATCAGGTCCAACAAATCTTCCCCTCCCCAGTGTATGACAATTTACGCAGCGATTCTTTATAAATAGCTCTTTTCCTTCAGAACTGATGTTCTTATCCTGTGCACGCAATTCAAAATTTATTGAAAGGGATAATAAATTAATTATTAAAAATGATAATAATGAAAGTGGAAGGTTATTTATTATCAGTAGTTTCCTTAATAAATTCATTATCGATTAATTTATTGCCGCAATCTGAGCAAAATTTGTCTTCAGGACTGCATTCTTTTCGACATTTTGAACAGTTTAATTTTATTTTTCGATTAACTTCACTATCTATAACGTCGCCAGTCCTACTTTCTCTGTTGTCCCTTTCTTTTTTAAATTGTCTTCTTTCACTTATCTCTTTTTCTATTTCTTCTTCAACACTTGATATATTCGAATTTTGATTTATATCGTCTAGCTGTTTAAGTACCGATGCGGCCTTAACCCTATAGGTTTTTGTAAGGTCTTCATAATCGTCTTTCGATAGTTTCCCCAATCCGTAATCAAACTCAATATCTTTTAATGCATCGTAAAGGGTCTCCTTTTCCGAATTAAGCTTTTTCCATTTACTTACCAGAGGTTCATCCCTTAGATTAGTCTCTTCTTCATGATTTGAATTGTCTAAATGACTCCTACTAAAAAAGGGAATCACTATGAAAATAGAAATAATTATTGCTATTGCTAAAACGATTATTATTGCCAATTTTATGCCTTAGTTTGGTCTCGAAGAATTTTGTATTTGATTTCGTATATTTAGAAGGAAATCACTTAACTTCTGCTATACCATCTGGAGATCGAAAAATATACCTCTCGAGCACTTCTTGCTTCCTGCTTTTTGGAGAAGGCCATACCGTAATTATGGCGCCGAATAAAAGAACGACACCACCAGCCCATATCCATGAGACCATGGGATTTATCAGAATCCTAAAGCTTGCACGACCTTCATCAAAGTTTGTAAGGGTCAAATATAGATCATTTGTAAATGACGACATTATGGCAACTTCTGTCTCTTGATTGATTTCTCGGTTCCCTTCATACTTATATATGTTTTTTTCCGGAACCATCGTTCCAATCTTTTTATCTCCATCAAAAACAGTGAGACTAGCGGCGGTACCATGCTTGGCTTGAGTGGTGTATTGATTCAGATCATCAAATCGAATCGTATATTTGCCTATATTCATCGACTCTCCTTTCCTTAATACTTCTTCACTCTGAGTTACAAATACAGATGATGCTGTTACCCCTATCACTATAAGCACGACACCAATATGGACGATGTATCCCCCATACCTTCTACGATTTTTAGAAATTAAGCGAATAAAAGCTAAAAGGTAAGTCTCACCCCTTCTGCTGCGGACTGTTACTCCTCTATAAAATTCAATTAATACAGTAGCTGTAACAAAGGAACATAGACCGAATGAAATAAGGGCAACTTTTCGCTCTATACCGAAAAATAATAGAATAATAACGGTTAGAATCCCTACTATTATTGGTATACTAAAATTCTTAAGAAATCTTCCCCTAGAAGCTTTCCTCCATGATATTAAAGGTCCAATACCCATAAGAAGGATTAAAACTAACCCTATTGGAACATTAACTCTGTTGAAATAAGGTGCTCCTACCATAATCTTTTCCCCTTTAATTAATTCGGATATTATTGGAAAGATGGTGCCAAGGAAAACGGTAAGCGCAGCACTAAGGAATAGGACATTATTAAATATGAATGCGCTTTCTCTTGACAGGAAGGAATCAAAACGATTTTCACTTTTTAGATCATCAAGTCTTAGAATAAAAATTCCAAAGGAGAAAAGAAGAATAAATCCTATAAAACCCAGAAAAAATGGACCTATGTCTGATTGAGCAAAGGAATGAACTGAGGAGATTATACCGCTACGTGTGATGAAGGTGCCAAAAATAGCAAGGAAAAAGGTTAGTATGATCAGAATCATGTTCCACTTTTTTAGCATTCCCCTCTTTTCCTGAATCATGACTGAATGTATAAACGCAGTACAAGCCAGCCAAGGCATAAATGCAGCATTTTCCACAGGATCCCATGCCCAGTACCCACCCCAGCCAAGTTCTAAATAAGCCCATCTTGCACCGAGCAGAAGTCCAAAAGCCAGAAATGTCCATGCAATAAGAGCCCACTTCCTTGAGTTCCTTATCCATTCGTCGTCAAGCTTTCCACTTAGCAGTGCACCCATTCCAAATGCAAAGGGCACCGTTAGCCCAACATAACCCAAATATAATGTCAGGGGGTGAATTGCCATATATGCGTTTTGAAGTATTGGATTAAGTCCCCTTCCCTCTGCAGCTACGAAGGGAAGCTTTTCAAAAGGGCTTTCTACAAATGCAATCAACAAGATAAAAAACGTGGCTACGGAAGATAGGCTAGCTAGAACATAGGGCATAATCTGCCTAGATTTCCTTCTGTTCAGAATAACCACAAGCGCGGAGTAGATGGAAAGGACCAAACACCAAAGAAGAAGAGAACCCGCCTGACCTGCCCATAAGGCAGTGATCCTGTAAATAATAGGTAAGTCGCTGCTGGTGTTTAAAGCTACATATTTTAGACTAAAATCGAGGTTAACTAGAGCGTGAATCAGTGAAACAGTCGCAATGATTAGGAGAAGAGTTACTGCGAGAGCGCCGTTTTCCGCACTACGGATTAAATCCCTCTTTTGAGTTTTAGCCCCAACAATTGACGCAATAACTGTATAAATTGATATTATAAAAGCTAAGAAAATAGAGATGCTACCCGTTTCTGACATATCATGAACTCTCGGCTTTTCTTAATGAATCAGTTGATTCATACTTGGTGGGACATTTAGCTAGGAGAACGTTAGCGTTAAAAACATTTGACGGTGTATATAGGCCTTCAACTACTGCTTCAACACCATCATTAAAAGTATCTGGTATGACTCCTTTATATTTTACATCTATTGAATCATCACCTTCTGCTATCTTAAATTCAAGGAAACCGTCAACCTCATTTCTTATTGATCCTGGAACTACCGTACCAGATACCCTCACCCTTTCCTTGTATACAGATGGGACCCTATCCTTAAGTTCTTGAACAGTGAGATAATAGACCATCGTGTCTTTAACGCTACCATATACAAGATAGGTTATGCCTAATGCAATTACTCCGATAGCTATTATTAATTTATACCTTCCTTTAAGCATTTATTGTTTCGCCTCCCGATTCTCTAAAGAAACTTGCTCTGCAGTTTGAGTATTTAGGGATGATTGAATAACCTCTAATCGCTTGTTTAAACTCTGATTCTTCCTGATAAGGTCATAAGTATAGATACAGAGTATAACCCAAAATATTAATTGTGCCCAGAAAAGGTAGACCATTTAATTATATTCCCTCCTCGAGTCTTATACTAGAAATTCTATCTTTTAAATCCTCAATATCTATCCTTTGTTTTAAGAGTACTATAAATAATAGTGTAAAAGCTAGTAGGGTCACCAATAAAGCAATCATCATTTCGGGAGCAATCCCACCACCACCAGGTCCAAACACAACCGGGGAAATACCACGCATCATCCTTGCAGAGATATAAACCAAAGGTAAATCCAAGAAGGCTATTATGCCAAAAACGGCAGCAAATTTAGCCTTCTTAGCATCATCACCTGCAGCGGATCGAAGTATCATATAGACAATATAAAGAATCCATAGGATAAATGTAGTCGTTAGTTGTGGATCCCATGTCCACCAAGTTCCCCAGACAGGTTTTGCCCAGATACTTCCTGTTATTATCGTAAGTGTAATAAATAATACACCCAATTCAGCCGAGGAGTAGGCTAATTTATCCCATCTTCTGCTTTCTTTCCTTAGATACTGTATGCTCGAAATAAACACCATTATAAATGCAATCGTAGCCACCCATACCGTTCCCATATGGAAGTAAAAGATTCTCTGAACATGCCCCATAATTTGCTCAGTAGGAGCATAAATAAAGACTGAGTAAATAGAAGCAATCATAGAGAAAAACGTTAAACCCAAGAGAATTCTCATTAGTAGATTGATTAAACCCCTTAAGACTCTTCTAGAACATACTCAAAAATAATGGCACATGCAGCAATAAAGATTATATCGAATGAAACGAGAATGTGTATAGCTGACCCAGCAGAAAAAACTGAATTGCCTTCAAGGACTGAAGCCGTTAATTTTACTGAGCTAACTATAACCGGGATAATAATTGGAAAAAGAAGTATTGGCAATAGGACCTCACGTAGTTTTGTGTTTATTGCAATGGCGGAAAATAGGGTACCCACGGAAACGAAGCCTAATGTGCCTAGAATTATCACAAATGATAATGGCAATATTGCATGGAATATGCTGTAATTAAAGAATAAAACGAAAAGAGCAAGAGTAATCAACTCAACAATAAAAACAAAGACCAGATTACTAATCAGTTTTCCGAAATATAACAGACTCCTATCAACTGGTGTCAGGAGCAGTCCCAAAATTGAATTTCCTTCTTTTTCTATCGCAAAAGAACGACCAAGTCCCAGGATTCCGGCAAATGTAAAGGTAACCCAAAGAATAGCTGGAGTTGCAAACTTTAAGTACTCTGAAGAAAAGCTAAAGGCGAAATTAAAGATTAGAAGGATAATAAGTGAAAAGGTAAACATAGCAGATAGTAATTCTTTTGTTCTTAATTCAGTAACTATGTCTTTCCATAAAATCGTAAAGATTTTTCGCATAATTTAATCAGACAATCGTAATGTAGAATACCATGAGCATAAGCAGTTAGTTTTTGATTTTTAAAAAATGCCCCGTGGCTTTGCCACGGGGTTATTTACTAGAATAATCATAATTATTATTATTTGCATTTTTCTTTTTTTTCTTTTTCTAGAAGTCTCCCTTTTTAGGGGTTTACTCCTGAGCTAGTCGAAGGGGGGATTAAGAGCGATTTCAGTCCATCTCCTAATCAAGCAGCAAGACCGGTAGCCATCCACGAATGAGAAATCCACCCTAGCCTCCTTTGCAATGGAGCGTACGTATTCCGCGACTCGAAAGTCGCGGCTATCGTTGAGTATGAAATAACGCCTATTCTTGATAGGCGGGGTTTTCCAACCCCGCACCTAAGATTCTATATCTTGAAAAAAAGCGCAGAATTCAAATAAGCAATTGAAATTAGAGTTTGCCTCATCTCATCTACTCCTCTATACTAAATAGGAAGACCGTAGTATTGAGACCTGAAGGTCTCCTCGCAGAAACTGAAGAGACGGTTTCTTTATGTGCTGATACCTTTCAGCTTGCTGCAGGGTTATTCATTTAACACTCTAAAAAAGATCGTCTACTCTGACCACATCCAATATTTGATTCGTACGGTTCTTCCGTGCACTGCTAGGGCTCCCGCGTATCCGGGGGCTGGTGTTAACGAATGCAATGACCAACCAGAGGCTAAATTTGAGTCTCCTTTAATACTGACAATTCTAGCCCTTTCTCCTGGCTTAAGTGTTACGTGAAACTGATTCAGAGGGATAGAAAGTCCTTCTCCCATAGCCTTTATATAAGCCTCTTTACGCGTCCAACAATTAAAAAATCCTTCAATACGCTCGGAAGGAGGCAATGAGCTGAGCATTTGAAACTCCAGGGACGAGAAGAATCGTTTCGCTAACCTCTCGAAAGACAAATTCGTCCTGACTCTTTCAATATCAATTCCAATCTCCCTACCTAATGTAACGGCGTATAGTGCAAGCCCATGTGAATGGGATAAATTGAAGTTCACTTCGGGGGAGGCAATTTCATTTAAAACCCTTGGCTTTCCATGGGTATTGTAAGTGAAATTTAGTTCGCGTGGTTTCATATCAAGATAACGGCCGAGAATGACTCGAAGTATACCTCTTGCAGCAATGAAATGATGTCGGTCTTTTTCAAAATGGAAGCGATTAGCCCTTTCTAGCTCGTCCGTAGAAAGGGTATTCTTGAGATTTTCTAGAACAGAAGGTTTTACATTCAGTTCTGTAAGCCAGACGTGTACTTCATCGTCCTTGATAATTAATTGCTTAGTTGGTGAATGCCACTTCGGCTTAGATACGTTCACTAATCCAATGTTGTTTGATAAAATTAAACCAACTACTGATCAAATTACTTCTATTAACTTTCCTTTTCGAGTCGGCGCTTGCTTTTACTTTCTTCTCCTTTTCCATCTCTTCCATCTTTTTCCTGAGGCTTAAAGGCCTCATGTCAGTCCATACTTCCTTCATGTAGGCTAAGCACTCTGACTTAGGTCCTACCTTTCCCACATCCTTTCAGTCCAAAGGATTATCTCTATCTGATGGCTATATGGAGCACTGTTCTTCGTGATTAACTATCACCTTATAAATTGTCTTGTCATCATTTTCATCTACGCTCATCTTTTTCTCCGATAAAATTGAGTATAGTTCGAATTAAATTCCAAAGCCTTTTGGATTCTTGAGGTATGAGTTTAGCTTTTCGGCTTTATAGTTTCACATCAGTTCTATTAAACATAGTATAATGATCGCACGAAACAAAATGAACTTCACACCAATTATCTCTAAATTGCTATAAGCGAGAGTCTCACCAATTATGAGTCTAATCAATTAGCCTTTGGCTCGTGTGAGAACTATACTACCTGGATAAACTCTCGGTTCGTAGTTACACATTTCTCTCATATTGATTAAGAAACAATATTAGGGGAAATAAGTAACAATATTTATCTCAATCATTTGTTATGAAGTCGATACCGTTAGTTGTTTGATCTGTGGAGTACACGTACAAAAGGGCATATATCTTGACTTCTAATGTATCAAGCCGAATGTATGATTTAATATCTGTAAGCGTCCTATTTCGAAACGAGAGCATCTTAACGGAAGACGTATTGAAGCATTTTGACCAAGTAGCTGATTAATAAGAACTGTAATGTGTCGCTCCATAATTGTTTTCTCTAGAATCTATAACATACCAATCTTTCCATTCCACTCCGCTTAAGCCCCGTTGCATCTTTTCTTGACACAGTTGCTGAATAACAGAGATTTTATCCTCAGGAATATACTTAAGCTTGGCCTCCGGCATCCTTAGCGGCATGCCGAGCTTCTCAAGCTTTGCAATTATTGCCTCGCTTTCATCGGTTAGATCAAGGAATTTAAAGAGTTTTCCTAAAGAAGCTACGGGTTCCCTAATAAGGCTTGAGTAGTCGAGAAAACAGGGGGTGTTGGAAGTTCTCAGGTTATTTAAATCCATTAGAGCTCGCTCAATCCATTCTAAGTGGTCTCTAGCCAATTCAAAAGGGTCCGGAGGCAAATATTTAAGATTCACCATCCGATTTAGTCGCTCCCAGAAATAGCCCGCTCCGGCTAGCTCAAAACTTTCGTGTTTACCCACTAAGTGCCTATAGATAAAAGATGGAGATTCCGAAATTTCCCGCCAAACCTCGATAAATTTGAGCTTCGAATCAACACAGGAAACAGGGTCTCTATACAGATAGATGAATTTTGCGTCTGGAAACATGGCAAAAACCTCTGGCACTCGAATCGTAAAATAAGGGGTCTTCCAGAGGAAGCGCGTCTTCTCTTCTAGAAATAAGAGTTTTCGCATGTAATGTTTTATGTCATCCAAATTTGCTGGATTATATCGGGTTCTTTGTTTGTCAAAATAGCGAAAGATGAGTCCCTGTGCCTCCTGAGGGGAATCAAAACCTGTGATAATTCTATCTATCCTTCGATGCCCCCGCTGGCGGGCAAATCGACGATAGTATTTTTTCGAGAGAATCGGCGACATATCAAACATGTCGGAATAAGTTCTCGGAGTTGCAATTTCTGAATGTAGGCAGAGCATCTGCTGAAGAATCGTGGTCCCGGAACGGTGCGGCCCGATTATAAAGATAGGATATTTGAGTTCTATATGCTCCCAGCTTTTTTTGAATTTACGGTCTTCACGTGCGGACAAAAGCGCTTTTAACCTGGCTATTAGGGAATTAAAAAAATGCTTGTTTTGAAAATAGGCATAAGAAAGATACCAGAACAAGCGGTATTTATGTATAGAAACCTCTGGAAGCGTTTCCACGGTGTTCTCTGGAGATAAAGATTTCACGTTATGAATTTCAACAACACCACGTAATCGGAGTGCACATAAATGAATTTACATTTCAAACTACGTCCCGGAGGAAGTCAATCTATCCCTTCTAGTGGCATCCAAACGATGCCACACCTCATTCTTATGTTCATAATCATGGCTTGCTAATAGATGAAATCCGCTAGGCAAGTTTTTTTTGCAAGCTCGGGATGGGAAATAACTTGCCCCACAAGCTGTTACTATTTACTATTCGCCTGCTCAAGACATTCTCTCAACTTTTCACCAAGAATCCTTACATTAGGCCCAACCATAAGTGTGTAGTGATTGCCGGGAACCTTGTGAATTTCCATTCCTCCTGCAAAAAATTTCTTCCAAGCTGATATCGGTTCTCGATAGTTGCTCCCAATCGGCTCACTAGGCATAAAGAGAACAGCTGGGTTTCGGTAAACTTTGGGTTTATAGCCTCTCGACGCGAGATAATTGTTAAAAAAGACTTGCAAACGACCCTGAAACTGTGAAGACTCAACCTTAATAGATTCCTTGCTAACAAACTCAACGTACTCCCCAATATTGTCTAATAATTTAGCTGGTCCAAGTTGATAATATCGGTTCAACAAGAACATGACTTGGTCAATTGTAAGGCCAAAGTGCCCGGCAAATTTCATCAGTAACTCTTTTACACCATTATCCGCACTATCATCTTTTAATAGATCCATAAAGTTTTTCGATTTTTTATCCGACTCGAGTTTTAAGATGTAATTTAGGGTTAAGGTCTCGTTATTATTCAAAGGTAGACCCAGGTCGTAGACTAAACTAGTAAAAAAATGCCCTACGCCCTCCGGTTCCGGATTGTCAAGAGCGATATCCTGTATGTCTATTAAAGACAGCAGTGATACCTTCTCAGCACGAGACTTCAGTTTCTGAGCCATCTCAAACGCTACCATTCCTCCCATAGACCAACCCCCAAGAACATAAGGTCCCTTTTTCTGGACTGTTTGAATAGAAGAGATGTATTGATCTGCCATATCTTCAATTCTACTGAGGGGTTGCCCATCGATATCGGGCATTTGTATAGCATAAAAGGGCTGATCCTTGCCGAGACGACGAGACAAACTGACGTAGCATGAAACGGCTCCACTAATAGGATGCACAAAGAATAAGGGTTGTTTTGAACCATTTGGCTGAATCTCTACCAATGGAGATCCGGTAGGGGCAAAAGATGGATTCTTATCTTCACCATCCCCCTTCTTAGACATCGGATGCGGTTGCTGTTTTCCTCTTTTCTCTACCATCAACTCAAACAGCTTACGCTTTTCGCGGGATAGGCCTGATACACGTTTAAGAACTTCTTCGTCCGTTAATGACGGTTTTTTTGACATTACAAGCTAGACTCCTCTCTGCTCTCTATAGACTTACTATCCTCGATATCCTCCAACTGGCCGAGCATTTCCTTCGCCTCCTCTTCAGTGATCTCCTCGATTTTTTCGAGAATATCCTGTATCCCTTCTTCGGCTACTTCAGTGACTACTTCAGTTACTTTAGCCTGAGGATCATGCTTCGAGTGTAATTTCTCAATTACGTAAGAAGAAAGGCCGGCTATGCTAAGCCCCTCCAGAAACTTCACGGTAGGCACGCTGACGCCAAGATCATTTTCAATCTGATTCCCTAGCTCTACCGCCATTAAAGAATCAATTCCCATGCCTACAACGGGTTGGTTAACGTCAAGCTTTGAGGGAGAGGTTCCCAGTACCCTTGCCAACCGCTCGCAAATAAAGGACTCAAGGAACGGGATACGCTCCTCCGGTACTAAAGTCATGATCGTATCGAGGAGAGCGGCTCCTGACCCATCGCCATCGTTTGAAAGCCTTGCCTCTACGAGATTGGATAATCGCGGAGTAGACTTAATAACTGACATTCTAGCTAATTGCTGCCAGTCGAGATGGGCTACTCCCGTCTGGACTGCTCCATGTCCCAGCAATTCTCCTAAAATCCTCAAGCACTTTTCAGAAGTAAATGACTTAACGCCTATATTCTCAAGCATCAGGCCGACTTCGCGATTCTCGGCAATGTATCCGACATCCCCAATGGCGCCCCAGTTGATACTAAGACCAGGAAGTCCATTTGCGTGACGATATTGAGCGAGAGCGTCAAGAAAGGAGTTTGCAGCCACATAATTCCCCTGCCCGGCATTTCCTATAAGAGAAGTGAAAGAGGAGAATAGGACAAAGAAATCGAGAGGAACGTCCAAGGTCTCAGTATGGAGGTTCCAAGCTCCTATGATTTTTGGCGCCATGACCTTACTCATACGCCCTTTATCTAATTGAAGAAGAATGCCATCATCAAGAACCATTGCTGCATGTATGACGCCTCGTAGCGGCGGCATCCTCCTGCGAATATCTCTAAGGACCCTTGCAATATGCTCTTTCCGCGTAACATCCGCTTTGGCAACCATGATATTCACGCCAGCCTTTTTCATGATTCTTACAGCAGAAATAGCTTCTTGAGTAAATGCGCCTCTTCTTCCCATTAGCACAAGATTCTTTGCGCCGCGATCCACGAGCCACCTAGCGGTCGCTAATCCAAATCCTCCAAGTCCACCCGTAATTAGGTAAGTTCCATCTTCGCGAGCAGAGAAAGGCTTTGGATGTCGTGGGGCAACAACT
The DNA here is from genome assembly GCA_027717645.1 of Desulfobacterota bacterium AH_259_B03_O07. Lineage (GTDB taxonomy): Bacteria > Desulfobacterota_D > UBA1144 > Nemesobacterales > CSP1-2 > JALLOG01. The sequence continues at coordinate 6,884 of JALLOG010000045.1, read as the reverse complement.
ACCTCCTTGTCACGCTTGTCACGAAACGAAATTACTACCTTGCCTATGTGCTTAGCCTGCGCCATATAGCGAAAAGCACTACTCACTTCTGATATTGAGAAAACCCTATAAGGAATAGGATGAAGCGACTGGTCTTCAAAAAGCTGCATTACTTCTCTAAGAAGCTTTCTTCCAAAATCAGGGCGCTCGGCACACAGGCGATCGAGGTCTACGGCGAAAAACGATAAGTTGTTTCTGAAAGGTCGCATGTCCAACTTGCTGTTTTCGTAAATGTCCCGCTTGCCGATCTCAATAAAGCGCCCATAGGAGCTGAGAACGGAAATGCTCTTAAGTATAGCCTCTCCAGAAAGCGAATTGAGAACGATATTCACGCCATCTCCGTTTGTGTATTCCATTACTTCATCTGCAAACGATAGGGATCGTGAATCCATAACATGCCGAACGCCGAGAGCTTTAAGCAGGTCTCGTTTTTGGGGGCTCCCGGCAGTAGCAAATACTTCGGCCCCTGCTCTTTGACAGAGCTGTAAGGCAGCAAGTCCTACACCACCAGTTGCCGCATGTATCAAGACCCTATCGCCCCTTTGCATTTGCCCCATGTTGTAAAGTGAATAATAGGTAGTTAAAAAAACGATCGGGATTGTAGCGGCATCTTCAAAACTCAGATGCCTTGGCTTTTTAACCACAAAGCTGGCATCAATGATTAGATGTGTCCTCATAACGCCAGGGCCGCAAACAATAACTTCGTCCCCTATCTTAAATCCCTCCACCCCTCTGCCTATGGCGACAATCTTTCCTGCGCCTTCCATGCCAAACGATTTCCCTGTATATCCTCCTTCTAAAGCCTCATCCGGCAAGAGTCCCATAGCTAACATAATATCTTTAAAATTTAGGGCAGCGGCTTGAATCTCGACCTCAACCTTTCCGGGACCGGGTCTTACGCGTTTGATCGACTTCAACGCAAGATGATCCAATATGCCGGGCGTGTTTATTTCCAAACTAAAGGAATGACCGTTTTTAGACGAAATTTTTCCCTTCATCTCCCGGTGGATACCCTCGAGCGACATTCGAGTCAATCTGTGTACATAACGCGCCTCACCTCGAAGGGCGATTTCATCCTCATCATCCTCCGGGCTTAACTCTTGAAATAGAGATTGAATCTCTCGAGGGGAAATATCAGTACTTAAATCAACAATTTTAGTGTGAAGACTTGGGTGTTCATTCATTATTGCCCTAGCAAATCCCCAGAGAGAAGCCTGAGCAACAGAGCATGATCTGTCCGAGTCCTGTACCTTCTCAGCCCCGCTCGTCACAAGAGATATACGGGAAGAATCGCTCCAATTAGCTCCTGTTAAAACTTGAACCAGGTGTAGAACGCTTATGCAACCCAAATCCGTCGCCTCCTCCAAAGAGGAGAGATTCGTTTCTTCCCCAGGTGTCATATCAAGGCTCCATAGATGTACTACGCCTCTGCATTCAGTCTGGTCATTTATAGTTTCTTTAACTACTCGCTGCATGTCTTCCAAGTTACCCGGACGAACTAGAAAATGGTTTGCTTTATCACGCCTATAAGTTTCACCGGCTGAGATAAGAATGGGGTTATCTCCCGTCTCTTTCAGTCGCTGTGCGAGATTCTTTCCAACCCCCTTTTTGTCAGCAAAAACCAGCCAGCTTCCTTTATCCTCAGGGCCATTCAAAGTGGTTTTTTCAACGTTTGTTTCCACCCGCACAGTTGGCCCCCTCGCCATAATAACGCCCGTGAGATCTGAATCCCGTTTAACAGTATCTGTAATGCTGCCAGTCTCCGTGAATCCCGCCGCTTGTAGCAGGCTTTGCCATTGCCCTAGAGAAATCCAGGGATCCTTTTCCCATAAATCATCATCCAATAACCACAAACCCTTGAGCAGGCTGAAGATTAGAATTTCTCGTTCAGCAACATGCGGCCTCCCCAACAAAACAAGAAGACCCTCGGATGAGAGGAGTCGTTTAATGCGATCCAATCTCTCATCGAGATCTGGCGAAGCATATCTAATCCCCGATACTAGAATCATATCAAATGAATGCTCCCGAAGTCCCTGCTCAATTGGATCCTTCTCGATGTCCAAAATTTGGTATCGTACAAATGGGTGATCGCGGAACTTTTGCTCGGCATGAGCGAGAAAGTCTTCGCTGACATCGGTAAATACGTATTCCGTCTTATCCGCAGGAAGCTTTCTCAACACATAAGATGCTAGTCCCCCCGTCCCACCCCCAATTTCAAGTATCCGAACCGCTCGTCCCTCGGGCAAATTCTCAATAGCTATGGCTACAGCTTTTTGAACCAGTAGATTAAAGATACGATAGGTTGGCGAGTCCTGATCGAGATGCTCCAAAGTCGTCAAAGACCCTTCAGGAAAAACTCCCTCCATCGGATCAACTTTGCCCCTAAGAACACCTGCTAAGGCTTCTCCGCACTGCCTCAAAAGAGTGAGTTCCGCTTGATAGGCGGGAAACTCAGGCCAAAGCGATTTCCATATCTCTTCAGGATCTTCTATCTTGGGAATATTTGTAAACTTCCATCTTCCATCTATCTTCTTTAGAGTTCCGTCCTCTCCAAGCATTTGAAGTAGACTTTCAAAAAGCTTTCGATGTCGTGGAACCACTCGCAAATTTTTTAAAAGAGAATCCAAAGAAACCGTCCGGCGCGCGGAAAACTTCCAGCCGATTCTTTGGAAAGCATTAACGATAAACGCTTTAACCAAAAATCTAATTTTCGGCACAAACAATTCATAGTATTCTTTCCTGTCAAGCTCAACGCTTAAGTGCCTTGCTTCAGATTTGAGACGATTTTCTATTTTGAGGGGAGAAGCCAAATAATCGGCCGATCGGTTTACTAAAGCTCGATCATCCCTGACGCTCAATCTCCAGTCATATTCGTAAAGATAGTTATCCGTCTTCTCAGCTTTATTAGGCACGAACTGACAGCGGAATCCCTGAATTTCTGCAATTGTGTTCCCGGCATCATCAAGCAACTCAATGTTCGCTTTTAGATGATCCGAGTCCCACTCCTCTAAAATAACATGGCTGTATAATTTATGGCCGGGGGAACCGTAAACCCTCACGCTTTCTATGTATACAGGCAGATACACTCCTTTTAATTCATTCTTTTGCTCAGGCTCAGCAGCCATGCCTCCTAGTATTACCTGAAAACACGAATCGAGAAGGGCGGGGTGCAGGAGATACTCACATAATTCCGTTTCCAGGTCTGCATGAATTTGTATTTCGCCGAGTGCCTCCCTCTTGGCATACCAGACACGCTCGACTCCTTGAAAATAAGGGCCGTATTGAATTCCTGCGTCAAGGAATTCTTTATAAAAATCGCTTTTCGAAAGCTCATTGATGCACCGGCGGCGTATCTGCTTAAGCCTAACCTGCTTCGGGGTATAGCCGTTCTGAAGGCCGCGAACTTTTCCGGTTGCGTGACGAACCCAGGACTCGACTCCAGCGCCGTCGGTATGACTGTCGGTATGACTATAGATGTCGAAAGATGATTTCCTTGTATTCAGGACCAGCTGAGACTCCAGCCTTTCTCTATCAGTGAGTATGATAGGCCTTTGGAAAAATATCTCTTCTAGAATGCAGGCTCCTTGACCGAACGACTCCCTAGCGGCGGCAAGTGCCATTTCTACGAATGCCGACGCCGGATACATAATGGAATCCTGAACGCGATGGTCAGCAAGATAAGGAAGCCCTCCCTTATCAAGCTCTGCAGTCCAGGCCGCATCAACAGAATCTACCGGATTTCCCAAGAGGGGATGAGCCCTTATACCCAATCTTTCCCGCTGCGACTTTTCGGATTCATTCCAGTGACGCTCTTTCTGCCACGGATATGCGGGAAGTCTTACGAAACGTCCTCCATTTGGAAAGGGCACGGTCCAATCAACCGGGTATCCTAGTGTATAAAGCATCCCAAAAGAACCCCACATAACGATACGCTCCGGTTCCTCACGACGAAGCGAATGGATCACCTTTCCTTCTTTCTTTGGCTGAGAAAGACACTTAGAGATTGAGGCGGACAAAACGGGATGCGGTGCTAACTCAAGAAAGACGTCATAATCCGCTTGAATAAGCTCATCAACCGCACCTGCAAAAAGAACCGTGTCTCTAATATTTCTACACCAGTAGGTGCCGTCTAATTCCGACCCCTCGACCAGCTGGCCGGTGACCGTGGATAACATGGGAATTTTAACCGATTGGGGGCGAGTCATTGTCAAAGACTCAAGCAACTCTGCAAGTAACCGGTCCATCTTTGGACTGTGATAAGGCACCTCAACCTGAAGGAATTTGCAGAAAACCTCCTTTTGCTCTAAAGATTCTGCAATTTCCCTAAGGGCGTCGGCATCTCCCGATAATGTGACATCGGTTGGACTGTTAACGGCTCCTATGGAAACGTCCCTCTCGTATCCATTGATTAGACTCCCTGCCTCCTGCAAGGTTACGCCGACCGCAAGCATCATACCTTCACCAGCCGTGCGTTGTTGAAGCCGGCTTCTATTGAAAATGACCCTAACGGCGTCTTCCAGATTCAACGCCCCCGCAATGTGGGCGGCGGCAATTTCACCAACACTGTGGCCTAATACCGCATCGGGCTCGACACCCCATGAACGCCAGAGATAGGCGAGTGCCACCTGCAACGAAAAAATTGCGGGCTGTGCGATCCGGGTTTCACTTATTCTGGAATGTGCTTCATCAGCGGTTAGTTCATCCAATAGCGACCAGTCGGTGTGTTGTCTTAAAAGCTCATCGCACTTTTCTATGACCCCTCGGTATACAGGCTCTTCTCTTAGAAGCTCCCGTCCCATCGCCCACCACTGAGGGCCCATACCCGAAAAAATAAAAGCGATTTTATGGGATTTACTAGGGATACATTGGTCTGAAGACATACCCAAACGGGTTTCACCCGATGAAAATGCCTCAAGGTGCTCTATCAACCCTTCTCTATTTTCCGCTACAATGGCCAATCTATGATCATGATGCCCCCTCCGCAAACTGGCGCTATAACATATATCAGATAACGAGAAGTCCCCACTGGAAGCAGAACCCTTTAAGAGGTTTATATACGAACCCGCTAACGCCTGAAGAGCTCCCGAACCTCGGGCGGAGATTGGAAGAATAAAAGGGCCTACATTTAACGGCGTCTCTACTATTGGTCGAACAGCAGGGGCTTCGGGGGCTGGTCCTAAAATTGCATGAGCATTAGTTCCGCCAAAGCCAAAGGAATTTACGCCGGCAAAGTAGGTGTCTCTTCCCTTTTTGGGCCAAGGCTCCATAGCAAGGGGAATGCGAATTTTCAAACTCTCAAAATCAATTTCTGCGTTCGGTGTCTCGAAATGGAGATTTGCCGGAATCTTGCCATACTTAAGAGAAAGCGCCACCTTTATCAAACCCGCTACACCTGATGCGGCTTCGAGGTGTCCAATATTGGTTTTTACAGTTCCTATCACTAATTCGTTTCCAGGTTGATGGTTCTTGCTAAACGCGTTTCCAATAGCATTTAGTTCAATCGGATCCCCCACAGGGGTGCCGGTTCCATGCGTTTCTACATAATGCACCTGCTCGGGCAATATGCCCGCCTGCTTATACAACTCTTTAAGTATCGACTCCTGAGCCTCACCATTCGGAAACGCAATACCGCTCGTGCGACCATCTTGGTTTATGGCTGTCCCGTGGATAACCGCATAAACGGGGTCATCATTCGCAAGAGCCTCGGACAAAGGCTTTAAGAGGACAACGCCCGCGCCCTCGGCGCGAACATATCCGTCCGCACTTGCGTCAAAGCTCTTGCAACATCCGTCTGGAGAAAGCATCGAAGCTTTGCTAAAACCAATAGTTCCTTCAGGCCTTAGTATTGCGTTTGCGCCCCCTGTCAGCGCCATTTCACACTCCCCGTGCCAGATGCTTTGACAAGCAAGATGCAGAGCAACAAGAGATGAGGAGCATGCGGTATCGACTGCGAAGCTAGGCCCGTGAAAGTCAAAAAAGTAGGAGATTCGATTTGCCGCAATACAGGTACCCAAGCCGAGGTTGGTATAGGCATTAATGGAATTCCGTTCGCTCGCCTGCATCGCGCCGTAATCGCAGGTGGATATTCCGATGAACACCCCGGTGATTGACCCAGCAATTCCCTCCAATGCAAGCCCAGCATCCTCAAGCGCTTCGTAAGACACCTCCATCAGCAATCTATGTTGGGGATCCATCCGGGAAACCTCTCTTGGAGAAATTCCAAAGAAACCCTCATCAAATTTATCAATATCCTTGATAAAACCACCAGAGCGGACATAGGTCTTTCCGGGCTTAGCAGGATCGGGATCATAAAAATGGCGAATATGCCAGCGATCTTGGGGCACAGGTGTTATTGTATTCACGCCTTCAGAGAGCACCTTCCAGAATTCCTCTGGACTGTTTGAATCACCAGGAAAACGGCAACCAATACCAATGATGGCGATAGGTTCTTTCTCAGAAAATTGCGATGGTTTTAGCAAGCCTGAGTCCCCCCCTTTCGTCAGAGTATTCATAATGATTTATCCTCCTAATAAGATCACTTTTAAAATCTTTTGCTTCTCGAATATAAAGTATGCTTAACCTATGTCAACAAATATACCACGCCTCAAGAAAAACACTCCTGTTATCAGGGGTCCTCCGTGACAGCTTATACAAATGTTATTTCTAGTCCTCCCCAGGTGTAAGGTGAAAATTAGTTTATCAGATTCAAAAGCGAAATTCAAGCCCTTAAAACCACCGAAGGTGTAAGGTGAAAATTAGTTTATCAGATTCAAAAGCGAAATTCAAGCCCCGCATTGACTCATCAGAAATCTATTTGAAGAAGAATCGTTGCCTCATCTAAGAAT
>JALLOG010000459.1 GCA_027717645.1 Desulfobacterota bacterium AH_259_B03_O07 | reverse complement strand
GGATGGTTAAACAATATAGATACATCTAGGCACCCACTATGGTAGATGTGGAGGGGGTAGTTGAATACCAGATTCAACTATCAATATATGTATTCACACTTTGAACTAGAATATATTATTTATTTAGAATAGTTCAAGTATCTAAGACTAATCCTATATATCTATATATTAATTGTACTGCTCCCCTTTTGTGAAGCTTGGTTTAAGTTGGAATTATGAAGAATGGTATCCATCCCTGCGATTATTGTTAACTCCCTTTCCAAACAATTTTATAGGTCTTTCTCTTAACATAAACCCTGGCAGTATTGTAGGGGGAAGGCTCTGCTTGAAGGAAAAAAGGTTTGTTTTCAAGGAAATATGTGGTCAGAGAGGAAAGTTTTCTTGACATGAGCTTATTATTCTTATATTGTGGGAACAGAAGAGGTTAATGCATAAAATGGGATTAATTAAAAAACATAAATTTGGGAGGGGAATCCAATGCGATTTGTATTATTTAAGATAAATATTTTCTTCATAATTTTTATCGCTTTTTCTCGATTAAGTTATGGTCAACCGGGAGCCGGGTATACATTAACAGA
>JALLOG010000458.1 GCA_027717645.1 Desulfobacterota bacterium AH_259_B03_O07 | reverse complement strand
CTTTTGATTTTAAAGAAATCCACTCTGACAACGGCACAGAATTTATAAATTGGCACCTTTTGAGGTATACCAACAAAGAGGATCTGGGGTTTTCCAGGTCACGGCCGAATAAGAAGAATGATAATTGTTTTGTGGAACAGAAGAACTGGACTCATGTTAAGAAGTTTGTTGGTTATTTCAGATACGACAACACGAAGGAATTAAAGATTCTCAATGATCTATACAGGAATGAACTTAGAGTTTATAAGAACTTTTTTCAACCAGTGATCAAGCTAATTTCAAAACATAGAACTGGTGGAAGGATACATCGCAAGTATGACGATCCCAAGACCCCACATCAGAGGGTAATGGAATCTAAGGAGGTTGCACAAAAGGTAAAGCAGGAGTTGAGGAAGATATATTTAGATTTGAATCCAGCTCAGCTAAAAAGAGAAATTGATGATAAATTAAACAAGCTTTTTAAGGTTTATCAACAAAAAAATGGATCACAAAAACTAACAATAAAAAAGAAACTAAAACCAAATATGGTTACATCTTTAATTGCAGAACCACAACAACTTTCGGTTACATAGTTAAATTGCTT
>JALLOG010000457.1 GCA_027717645.1 Desulfobacterota bacterium AH_259_B03_O07 | reverse complement strand
TAGATTACCTAATGTACTATGAATAACGTCCTCGAGATAAACAATCTTAATGTATCCTTTGGTTCAGGAAGAAACCAAGTTGAGGTCGTAAGTGGAGTTACCCTCAAAATTCCAGAGGGAAAGATTGTTGGAGTAGTAGGGGAGAGCGGGTGCGGAAAAACTGTAACAGCTCTTTCAATAATGCAGCTCATTCCTGATCCTCCGGGAAAAATCACAAATGGAGAGATTCTATTTGACGGTGAAAATTTGTTAGAGCTATCTGAAAGAGACATAAGACCCATTCGGGGTAATAGAATATCAATGATTTTCCAGGAGCCAATTAGCTCTCTAAACCCTGTTTTTAAAGTTGGTGATCAAATAGGTGAATCCCTAAGAACTCACTTAAATATCTCAAAAAATGAAGAAAAAGAGCGAGTCATCGAACTTCTAAAACTTGTTCAAATACCTGCACCTGAAAAAAGAGTCTCGAGCTATCCACATGAATTAAGCGGTGGAATGTGTCAGCGGATCATGATAGCAATGGCCCTCGCCTGCCATCCTCAGCTCCTTATAGCGGATGAACCAACCACCGCACTGGATGTGAC
>JALLOG010000456.1 GCA_027717645.1 Desulfobacterota bacterium AH_259_B03_O07 | reverse complement strand
CGCTTAGGTAGAAAACAGGTCCAGAAAATGATTGATAGGATTTCAGGGGGCAAGGATTTTCCTTATTGATTATTATACATTTTAACATATCAACTATTGTTACATGCGAATGTATATCAAATACTTGTAATAAATACCACCTGTATCGAAATTTGAATCCAGGTCCAAGTCATTCCAATCATCGGATTTTTTCCCCGCTACTTTGATTGACTCTTATTAGATAGATTGCTACAAAGTTACACAATTTGAATTAAACTTACATAATATAGGATTTCATTCGTATTTAACTTTGTATTATAATAGTAAAAAGGGGGATTAATTTTAAATACGTATTTTTAATAGTAAAAAGACATAATGTACTAACGGATTGATTTTTTCAATATTATTTAAATGGGTCATTTAAATAATTAATAGCGCAATAACATGGGAAAATCATATAAAGCAACGAAACATTCCGTAAATGAGCATGGTGAAAACATGAATCGTTTAAATTATGAACTTGATTCTGTACGATTCGAAAACGCGTTGTTAAATGACAAGCTTAAAGAATTTGAGCGAAAATATCGCATCCTATATGAAGAAAAT
>JALLOG010000455.1 GCA_027717645.1 Desulfobacterota bacterium AH_259_B03_O07 | reverse complement strand
GTAGAGGACTGCCACTACTAGATCTTATTCAAGAAGGTAATTTGGGTTTAATGAGAGCTGTAGAAAAGTTTGATCATACTAAGGGTTATAAATTTTCCACATATGCTTGGTGGTGGATAAACCAAGCAATGTCCAGGGCTCAACAGGATCAGATAAAGACCATTAAGGTGCCCGTGTATTTACTAGAGCTAACAAGCAAGGTATACAGGGTAATTTCAATCCTCCATAAGAAGATGGGAAGAAGGCCTACTCCTAAAGAAATTGCAGAGAAATTAGAAATTTCTGTCAATTATGTACAGAGGCTTTTGAATGCTGAGAAAGATATTATTAGTCTAGACTCTTCCATTCTAGATGGAAAAAAAACAACCTTTCTTAATTTTATAGTTGATGAGGTGTCACCAGCCCCGGATTCTCTAACGGATAAAGAAACTCTTAAAGTGGAAATAAAAGGTGCTTTAACCCTCCTTAATCCCAGAGAAGAGAAGATAGTCAGGTTGAGGTTTGGAATAGATCAAGAAACTGCATGCACACTAAATGAGGTCGGGATGATGTTTGATCTTACACGAGAGCGCATAAGGCAGATTGAGAAAGCAG
>JALLOG010000454.1 GCA_027717645.1 Desulfobacterota bacterium AH_259_B03_O07 | reverse complement strand
CGCGGCGGCGCACAGGGTGCTGCGGGAGGGAAAAGCCATGTCATGTCTCCTGATGGTTCTATGGGCGGTCTCTGCGGACCGCTGTGTCTCGGGTCGGAGGCGGCTCGGGCCGCCACCTTCATGTTTCGGTGCCGGCGGCCGAGGGCGGCTCCCGGGTACGGCATTCTTGATCGCAGCCTATGCCGCCATGGCGGCAGGCGCCGACTCCGGTCGGCTGGCGCGTTCCTCGCGCGCCGGCACATAGCGCCCCGGCACGTACAGCTTCTGCAGCGCCGGATTGATGCCGTGCGTGCCGATGTAGCCAAGCATCAGCGTGTAGCCGTCGGCCGGCTGGCGCGCCACGTAGTCGGCGGCGATGGCGCCCTGCGCGCCGGGCTTGTTGACCACGATGACGGTCTGGCCCAGCAGTTCGCCCATCTTCTGCCCGATCACGCGGGCCAGGGTGTCATTGCCGCCGCCGGCTGCGGTGGGCACCACCATGGTGATGGCGCGTTCGGGGAATTCGGCCTGCGCGGCCGGGCTGCCCAGGACCAGGCAAAGCGCGGCGGCGCACAGGGTGCTGCGGGAGGGAAAAGCCATGTCATGTCTCCTGATG
>JALLOG010000453.1 GCA_027717645.1 Desulfobacterota bacterium AH_259_B03_O07 | reverse complement strand
GTGTTCGACCTTTGCTCTTTTCTGGGGGAGGGATTTTCCCCGCTCATCTACTTCTTTTGCGCACCGGCGATAGAGGTCTGTGTAGAGGGTTTCTGCAGGGACTTGCAGAATATGGGCGAGCTTAAAGAGATTTTGTACAGTTGGCATTGACGCTCCCCGCTCCCAGGAGGAAACCTGCGAGTGATTTGCATGGTTAAGAAGGTGAGCCAATCGCTTTTGGCCCATACGCGCTCCCTTCCTGTATTTCCAGATGTGGTTGACTTCGACCGGTTGCATGATAAGTGGGAAAACCTTCCATAAAAGAAGATTTGTGTGGAGTATAGTACGTTTTGTGCATTGGCAAGAGAAAGGTTAATGTCGGGAGATCCCGACATTGAGAAACTAAAAAAACCGCCTTTTGCAGGTCGGGTACGCTAAAAGAATAAACGCGGGGTCTCTTGAATTGTACAAATAGTTGGTTTCATCTAAGAACAGTTAATCGGAGAATTGCTTGAGTTAAAATGCGTAAGATATATAATAACATATTTATGTGTATTTGTCAATGATTACAATAGGTTAAAACCATCATTAACCCGTCTCTTAATCAGATACAAAATATAT
>JALLOG010000452.1 GCA_027717645.1 Desulfobacterota bacterium AH_259_B03_O07 | reverse complement strand
GGTTGCTGGTGGTTTGAAAAGTCTTGCTAAGAAAATGAAAGTAGGTAATCCATTGGATGAAAATACTGATATTGGCCCGCTTATTTTACCTAGAGAGGTTGATAGAGTTAATGGCTGGGTGAGAGAAGCAGTAAGAAAAGGCGGAAAAATGATTTTTGGTGGGAAGAAGATAGGCGGGACCTGTTATGAACCTACTATAATTGTTGATCCTCCTCTAAATGTTAAGTTGTCACAGCTAGAGATATTTGGCCCAGTGATAGCTGTATATTCTTATAAAGATAGGGATGATGCTATTTCAATGGCTAACAGTATTCCTCTATCATTTCAGGCTGCAATTTTTACAAAAAATATTGATGCAGCACTTGATACTGTTAAAAGAATAAATGCCACTGCTGTTATGGTAAATGACCACTCTGCTTTCCGTGTTGACTGGATGCCTTTTAGGGGGGCAAAGGAATCCGGGCTTGGGATTGGCGGAATACCATATTCAATGCATGAGATGACACATGAAAAAATGATGGTTTTTAGGTCATCTGTTTTATAAAATTAGGGTCATGACTAGTATATCACACAAAAAAAGTGGTAAGTACTATTTATGAT
>JALLOG010000451.1 GCA_027717645.1 Desulfobacterota bacterium AH_259_B03_O07 | reverse complement strand
AATAAAGACTTGGATTTATATCTCTACAACCATAGGCTAGACCCTATTAAAAATAATGCCTATCAGGTCTACTCCAGTATCACAAATAAGGCTATCTCAGGAGCGTTAGGCCAGCAAAAGCTTGTAGCTGAGCTCTTAGGTGATGTTAAGAATAAAGTAGAAGTAGACCACAAAATAACAGGCTTTTTCGCTTGCTTTGGTGGAGATCCTAAAGTAATGCCTGAAGATATAAAAGAACTAAGAAAAAAGACTAAGCCTAACGGGGTTCAGATCATCGACATCGACCTGGATGATTAATCACAAGATGTAGTGTTAGTTATCAGGGTCTGATATGCTATATTGTGTAAACTCTCGAAATTCGTAACTCGCCTAAATTACTTACTATTTTTTAGTGGCTTAATTTACCCTCATTTATCAGGATTAAGTGATTATGTTTGATACAACCGTCATGTTTACTAATGCCACTTAATAGTTAAATTATCTACAATTATGAGCTAATTCCATTAAATGATTGACAAATTCAAACATTTTATTGTTAACAGCCCAACTGGTAAGATTAGGCAATAGCACAATATATGGTGTTCAGGTCATTGATAATTAAC
>JALLOG010000450.1 GCA_027717645.1 Desulfobacterota bacterium AH_259_B03_O07 | reverse complement strand
CGCAAATTCTGCAAATACTTTATGCCTAATGCTTCACAATCTCATTAGTTATGAATTGAGGCCCTTGCTCTATATCGTAACCAGAAATCAAAAGCTGTCTGTCCATTACAGCGTAGAACACACCAAGCAATTGCATCTCTAAGTGATTGATATTCTCAGGTTCTTTTGTCCTGACAATATCAACTTGCTCAAAAAACCTCAGACAAACCTCAATCTCGCTCTCTCTGGGGTGCTTACCATACCCTTGGTAATATCCATCTGACATAGATTGTTTGATAGCTCGAATTTCGTTAGTACTCATTTCTCTTAATTATACACCCCTTTTAGATTTTAGGTTGTTAATTATTACTTTTTGTTCCCCATTTCTTCTTCTTCAATCCTCACTCATAACTTTTAACACTTTATTTAACTTTTAACTCTAAAAGGCCTCGCTTTAAACATAGTTAGGCTATCAAGTCACGGTAAATGTTAGTAGCTCATAGCAATTACCCTTTAGCTTTAAAAGTATAAATCAAGTTCTGTACCTACTAACCGGAAAGTGTCTATTAGCTTAGACTAGAACTTGATAGGTGGATTGATTGTTACAATATGAACTACCTTCATTC
>JALLOG010000044.1 GCA_027717645.1 Desulfobacterota bacterium AH_259_B03_O07 | reverse complement strand
CTTTCTTTGTCTTGATACATACTTCGATAAACTCAGCATGAAACGAGAAACAAAAATCAAGGCTGCCCAAAAATTTAGCTAAAAATCATACACTCCGACTAAAAAATTTGAATTCAACCACAACCCGCAAATTTTTTTTAACGTCCTCGTTCCCGATTTTCTTAACGCAATTTTTGGAAGGCCAGGTAATAAAAGAATTAATGAAAAGGGAAATAATTTTGAATATCGAAAATTCTGTCCACGAATTACGTAACATCTACAGAGATGACAATAACACTTACTTCGTTCCTACGCAGGATATAGTTTGGAAGGATAGAAAAAACAGCGGCTGGAAGCCGCTCCTAGAGGATCATTGTGGATACCTGATAGAGCATGTACCCGCATGTCTTAAGCGGGGTTAGCAATCGGGTATGACATGAGAAGTGTTAGAAGTCCTTAAACCTTAATGTCGTAAGTAAAGATCTGGTTTCTGCACTTCCTTACGAACAATTCAGTACCGCGGTATGGTTACTATTCTCCACCCTGTGCCTTTTTAAGCCAAGGAAGAATGTCTGTGTGATGTCCTATCATCTTCCATTTTCCGTTCTCACGTCTAAAAACATTAGTAGCTCGAATATTTACTTTTTCTGGCTTCCCGTTGATGTAACTTGTTCCTCGTTCAAAATTAACAGTTATCCCAATTTTATCACCCGCTATGACATGCATATCTTCCGGTTCAACCTTACCACCCAATTTCAGTTTAGCCTGCTCTCCCCAAGATTTTCGGACTTCTTCCCATCCGACCAAAAGTCCACCCGCCGGACCCATATATGTAACGTCATCCGCATGTGACCAAACTTCTATCATGGGATCTAAATCGCCTTTAAACATGGAATTCAGTGCTGCATAAAACTGTTCGGCCGCTTGAACCACTTCTTTCTTCGAGTCGGATGAATATGATATTTGAATATTTATAAGCAAGAATACAGCAGTAATAATACTTACTCTCGAAACCCAAATCATCTTAATCCTACTCATTTTACCCCTCCTTAATTTTGGAATTGCATACAATACAATATCTATCATAGATCGACGATGGTGACAAAAATAATTTTTGTTTGTCACTATTAATGTTTTAATTAAGTGACTTATTGGTTTTTCTCCAGAAAAGCCCAATCAGAAGGCCTAGCGAAAAGAACAAACCAATTGGCATAACTTCAGACACTGAAAATGTGGATGGAAATAAAGAAGATTGTTTGTGATTAGGACAGACTACGCTAGCAATCTCCTCAGTAGTAACTTGCGTCATCTGTGGGATTTCACTTATTCCGTATACACATATTTCGCCCGTCTTCAGCGAACAGAAACGTTCAGGTGGGCATTTATTCAGAATTCTCTGTTCTGCACCTTCACCACAAAGCGCTCCGGCACCCTTTAGCACCTTAAGCGTCACTTCAGGATATTTAGAAATTTGTTCCGGCATAAATCACCTCCAAAAATTAATTGAAAAAAAACGTATGACTCTATTTTCAAAAATTGAATTGCAATATCAAAAAGGTAATTTTATTCTATAACATTAGCTGAAAAAGTAACATATTTTTGCATTTTAAATGGAATTTAATACATAACTACGTGTTTAAGGATTCGTATTTATATTCAACAGATACAAAAGTACCTAATTGAAATGTCCAAATCTAAAAAGAATCCATCAAGAGGTTTTGACGAAGACGCAGCCCTGCGCTCGATCGTGGAAGGGACTTCTACCGAGACCGGAGAACGTTTCTTTGAAGCTCTTGTAGAAAATCTAGCGACTGTAATGAATACTCGGGGCGCCTGGGTCACAGAATATCTCGAGGACCTTTACAGGCTTCGCTCAATCGCTTTCTGGTTTGGCGGTAAATGGATAAAAGACTATGAATACGACATCAGTGGGACACCTTGTGGGAAAGTCATTGAAAATACTCGGCTTATTCACATACCTGATAAGGTTATGGAGTTGTATCCCGACGATCCCGACCTTGAACCACTCGGAGCCATTAGTTATATAGGTGTACCCCTCTTAGACACTGATGGTGGAATTCTGGGTCACCTCGCCGTCCTCGATAACAGACCTATGCCAGAAAATCGGAGGGCTCAGGCCCTAATTCGAATTTTTGCAAACAGAGCAGCCACAGAGATGCAACGCCTTCGGGTTGAATCGGAGCTTCGCGAACGCGAGGAAAAGCTTAGTCTTTTAGTCGACAGCGCAATGGATGCGATCATTGAATTAGACCACGATCTTAAAATAGTTCTTATGAACTCGGCAGCTGAGAAGGTATTTAATTGCCCTAACGAATATATAATTGGCAAAGAATTTAAACTTTTACTATCTCAGAGCAGCCATGAAAAGCTCATTAACTTAATCAAACAGCTTGACACCAAACCTGAAGGCCAGAGCCATCTCTGGATTCCTGGTGGTCTAGAGTCGAAAACTTTTGATGATGAAGGGTTTAAAGCAGAAGCTACTCTCTCCTGTTTCGAAATACGTGGCAAAACTCATTACACAATTATTCTTAGGAACGTTAATGCACGAATAGAGGCGGAAAAGAAAATAAGTTCGCTTACAAAGGAAACTAAATATTTAAAAGAAGAGATTAAGGAGCTTCATAATTTTGATGAGATAATAGGCAAAAGCAAATCGCTACTAAATGTATTTCGTGAATTGGAACAAGTGGCAGATACAGATACAACTGTCCTAATCTTAGGAGAGACCGGAACTGGTAAAGAACTAATTGCGAGAGCAATCCATGCTTCTAGTCCTCGGCGTGACAAACCACTGATAAAAGTCAATTGTGCTGCAATACCAGCTTCACTTATCGAAAGTGAATTCTTTGGCCACGAGCAAGGTGCTTTCACCGGAGCTACGAAGAAGCGTGAAGGTCGTTTCTCGCTAGCAGACGGAGGAGCAATATTTCTTGACGAAATAGGTGAGCTCCCCTTAGACCTACAAGTTAAGCTTCTGCGCATTTTGCAAGAGGGAGAGTTTGAACCAGTCGGTAGTTCTAAAACCGTAAAAGTTGATGTGCGCATAATTGCAGCAACGAACCGAGATCTTCATCAGGAGGTGCAAAAAGGGAGATTTCGCGAGGATCTCTTCTATAGGCTTAACGTATTTCCAATTATCGTACCCTCCCTAAGAGAGCGGAAAGATGATATAGCATTATTGGCTAATTCCTTCGTGAAACATTTCTCCCAAAGAATTGGCCGTGACGTCGAACTAGCTTCCGAGGAAAGCATCCGTCGTTTAATATCATATGATTGGCCTGGAAACATAAGAGAGTTACAAAACGTAATTGAGCGAGCAGTAATAACCTCAAGTGCTGGGAAGCTTAACTTGGAAAGTGTCCTACCGGACACTGCTAGACCGTCATCTATTCATCTTACTGGATCTGATGAAAACAAAAATAACTCAGTTAAAACAATGAAGGAGCTACAAAATATAGAAAGGAACAACATCATACTCGCTTTAGAAAAAACTGATTGGCGAGTTTCAGGTGAAAATGGGGCTGCTCAATTACTGGGTATACCACCTTCAACCTTAAGCTCGCGCATTAAAGCACTAGGTATTAAAAAACCAAGAAAAGATTAGAGTCTACTTTCTGTAATTTTATATCATTTGTTTAAAATTCGAAATCAGATTATCGAAATCCGAAATAATTCTAAAACAAATTTATTAGCAGAATTGAACGTCTGATTTTAGAAAAATAAGTTTTTTACTCTTTGAAATTGTTTCGAGCTTCGGATTTCGAAATTAGGATTTCCAAAGGACTTTTACTAAATTTCGCAATTTCCCCTCTTGAGATCTCGTATATTACGAAATCTCGTAAAACTCAAAGACCGTCCTTTTTACTCATAACATGCTCATACTATTGATAACTTTATTACATCTAGTGGTTTGGCACGGTAATTGTACCAAAAGGAATGGAAAATAAATTTTTAAGGAGGTAATTAAGATGTCAGTACAAACAGTCATAAAGAAGACTGAAGATAAATTCGTAAATGGTGTGAATGTCGAGGAGGTTGTAAATGCGGTCAACGCCTTCACAGAAAATCCCGACCTTGCTAATTTCAAGTTTCGACTTAGCAACAAGTGGATCAATGGTGGACATAACCATTCTACCGTTGGTAATTTTTTCGGAGTAAATCAAGAAAATTCACATCTCAAACCGTTAGAGATGGATGCCGACGAACCCCCTATACTCGCCGGGGAAGACAAAGGCGCTAATCCTGTGGAACACCTTCTCAACGCACTAGCAGCCTGCGTTACTACTACCATGGTATATCATGCAGCTGTTCGCGGTATCAAGATAGAAGAGTTGGAGTCGGAATTGGAAGGAGATATTGATCTAAGGGGCTTTCTGGGAATCTCGGATGATGTCAGAAGAGGCTATCAGAATATCCGGGTAAATTTTAAGGTCAAGACCGATGCTGAAAATATTGAAAGGCTAAAGGCAATAAGCAAGCTTTCGCCTGTTTTGGACGTAACCTCTAAGGGCACGAATGTTGATGTTCACATAGAAAGGAAATGATCATAAGCAATGGCATGCTATCCCATCTAAATAATCTAAGGTGGGATAGCATGCATTCTCGTGATTAAAAAAGTCTGCATCCAAATGTCAAAATTTGTATCTAATCATATAATTGGAGGGGAAAAATGAAAAGATTAATCGCTATATCAGTTTTAACAATGCTAATGGTTTCATTCGGTTCCCTTGCTCAAAGTAATGAAATGGAGGAGTCAAAGCTATTAGCAAAAGCCGAAACTCACAAATCATCCGTTTCAAAACTCATTAATACTGATGAAAAAATCAATAGTAATTTCGAAAGAAACTCAAATAACACGAATATTATGAATAATGGAGCTTCTAAAAACTCAATTCATGAAAGTTCTGGAGCCTCGGAATTGGAAAATGACTCAAAAGATATTTCTTTATTGATTAAAAGTGAATTAAATTTAGAGAAGAGTCTTGACCTTGTATATAGATCGCCGTCATTGAAGGCTGAAGAACTTCCTCTAGTTATGTCAAGTAAAGATAAGAAAACAAAGGGCGTTGTATTACCACCATTTCTATATTTTAAGATACAGTTTTAATTAATAGAGTTGTTTTAGCGAATAACCTGATTTTCGAGTATTTTCCCTTTTATTAATCCTCTTTGAATTTCCTAAAGAGAATTCCTGGGAAAAACAGTTGTGATCATGCTCTCAGGAAAGGGCTAGGAGAGCAAATCCCCAAACGATTAATAAAATGCCAAGAGGGGTACTTATCCGCCGACCCCAAGAGACATTCTTTTCTATCGCCATTATTGCGGCCAAAATAAACATCCAACCAAGACTTCCGACTCCGACTATGAACATTAACAGCATGAGAGCCCAGCAGCATCCCACACAGAAGACACCGTTATCCACGCCAAGCCGGAAAGCATTCCATCGATCATGGTGACCCTGCCAATGCTCGATTACAAAACTGAATGGTGATCTGCATTTATCTAAACATCGGTACTTAACCGAAGTGAATTGAAAAACCCCAGCCAAAATTAGCAGTGAAGGAACTCCAATCCACATGTTATCTTTTAGCAATGGTATGTAATTCATTGACCACTCCAATGACAAATACACAAGATATACCAAGGCTCCAAACAAAACCCATGTTAAGAGATAGCCAAGGATTACTAATGCTACCAATAAAAGGCGGTCGCCACGGTTACCCGTTATCTTGTGGAAGGTAGCAATAATTGGCAGAGTTGTGGGCAACATCATAGCTATAGTCATAACAGCCCAGCCCAAGACAAAGAGCAACATGACTGAACTCGAAGACACTCCATGATGACCCAAATGATGGGTATGCAGAAAACCATAAGATGAGTCACTGGAGAGCCACAAAGCAAACCACGCGGCTAAAGCAAGCAGTAAAATAGAGCATAATAAGATAGTACGTTCGACCGCGGGAGGAGCTGCACTTCTAAATATTGACATCTATGTCAACCTCACAAACTGAATAAAGCTTGCGAAACTTCTATTAGTACTACTGTCGCAAATCGTTAACCATGGGAAGCCTAGGCAGAATGACCTGTAGCACCTATCCTGTAAAGCGAAAGTCTCCCTGTATAGCGTTGTGGTTCTGGATGTCTAGGTCCTTAAGCCCATACTTAGAGCTTTTTCGCTGGAAATTCGATGCCTTGCTTAACCAGGCTGGTGACCCAGGAATGGTCGTAAAAGCGCTATCAACTAAAGTAGTAGTCTTTCCACCAGGTCCCCGGAATGGCTCCATCTCGGCTTCAACATATTCCCCGATTATTAGCTTTCCCTTACCCTCCACTAAATCAAAGGTAATCGGCACCCGCTCTACGGCAATGACCTCACTGACTAGATTTGCTAAATCCCCCAAAGGACCGCCTAGTTTACCGGTAAACGCGTTCAAAACGGCTTCCTCTTGCTCCTCTGTAGCTTTTTCGTCAATAAAAAAGACGACACGCCAATTGCCATCCAGGACATTACCTGGGATATGGTTCATAGTTCCGAAAACTACACCTGAGACGTCCACACCCTCTATAGTACCCTTATCAACTCGGTACCCCCATGCTGCATCACAAGTACCATCACCATCCGGGTCCTCGGCAACCCAGCAAGGACAGAGAATATTACACGTACATACCTCTAAGAGACTCCCCTCAAAATCATACGCCATTTTATTCCCTCCTTAATATTTTTCAATATTTATAATAAACTATTTCATTATAATACCTTATTGTCCAAACCTCTATCAGACCCGATGTTATTTTTTAACATTACAATTTGAGCAATTAACTTAAATGATCGATTTTAATGGGGCATTAATAAGCTAAACATAATTTTCGCAATCTCTTGATGTTTATGATGCAAGCTACTACATCCTTAATTATATGTCTTATAGTATTTGACTACTATAAGTCTAGAATTTGTTCAGATTAGTAAAGAAAAGATATTATATCGACGATATATTTATATCTTTAACAATCACACATATAATGCACTGGTAAAAGCCGGTCGGTACTTTTTAGTAATTTCGTGATCTTCACCTAAAAACTTAAAAATTGATATACACGCCTTTCTCGATCCGTCATCTCCATAATACCGGTCTTTCGTTATAACATTGATAAATCCCTTTAACGCATCCTCAAACTTTTGTAGGCGTAAGTCCTTTATCGCACTTAAATATTGATCCTTTACTGTACTTCCCGGCAGAGACTTAGAATCTTCTAGATTTTGAAATAACTCAGCAAATGTTCTTATTGCATCTGCGATCTCGATATATTCAGAACTTTCCTTACTCTGGTTTAATAGTTGAATCGCCTTATTCGGATCCGTAAATATATAAATCTTTGCCAACAATGAAATTGCCAATTCATTACTTGGTTCTGTTTCAAGAATTTCGTCCAGCAATTTTTGTGCTTCTGAAATCCTTTTTTCTGATATTAAATCACTTGCTTCCTTAAGCCCTTCAAGGTATTTACTGGGAAGTGCTTTACTTAGCCAGCTCATAATCATGTCTTCGGGCAATGCTCCAATAAATTCATCTTTTACCTCACCATCAACGAAAAGCTTTACGTTAGGAATACTTTGAATGCCATAATTAGCGGAAAGTTGAGGATGTTTATCCGTATCTAGTTGTGCGAAAGCCCATCTATCCTTGTTTTCGGACGCCAACTTTTCTAGTATTGGACCAAGAACCCTACACGGGCCACACCAATCTGCCCAAAAATCTACAAGCACCGGAATTTCATAACTTCTTTCAATCACTTCTGTTTCGAAATCATCTATTTCGTACTTCACATTAATTTCCTAAACCTTCTCACAGTTTTTGTTACACACTTACTTAAAGATGTAATTTCAAGTATTAAGTTTCAAAGTGCTAATAAAAGAATGAATATATTCTTAGACTAGAAACCATTAATTATAACCTTCAAAAAATAATTCAACCAAGAGAAACATAGGACTTATTAGAGAGAGAATTAGTCCAAGTATAGGATAAATTCTTAAGTGATTTTCTTTAAATTCATCCTTGAGTTTCACTGAAAAGAAATTATTGAATGAAGGTCCCTGCAGCAAGCTGCAGGCTGTCTTCAAATTTGGGGAAAGCCCTTGCGAGGAGTGTAACGACGAAGCAATCTTTATTAGTTCCCTCACTAGATTCGTAATGACACTTTGTGTCAGATTGCTTCGCTTCGCTCCGCTCGCAGATGTTAAAGTTTCCGGGAATATTTTCATCTGTCATGCCCAGTTCCCCGATTAAAGAAACTGGGACATCCTTTAAATCGGGGATCCATATATTTAATATTTTCTTTTCTTTGTCTTGATACAAAGAAACAAAAATCAAGGGCTGTCAAAAAATTAGGATTTATTAAATCAATTCCTACAGCTAAAAATATTTAATTCTACCCCAACCCTAAATCTTTTTTTAACGCTTCCGGAATTGATTTTGGCAATTTTTTGAATGCCCATTTAAAATCGAAAAGACTGTCCCCAAAATATCTAACATCTACAGCAATGACAATACAGTGTATACCCTGTGGCAAGCTACAGGGTATTTTCAAGTTAAAGAAGAGGAGTACAAGGAAAACAAATAATTTTTACAAAAAGAATTATTAATATCAGTATCTGTGTCGAATACTCAATAAATATATAATTGATGTAGGCTAATCTTTATTAATAATCCTACTCAAAGTGCTGTAATGCAAATTAACCTTGTCAGCTATTTCCGTTAGGGTATATCCGTGCTTGATGTGTGCTTCTTTGATTTTTTTATCTCTTCTAGCTTTACTCAAATTAGTCGTCTTAAACAACTGATCCAGTGAAGGTCGCTTTAAATCTAACTCCCTCTTTATCCCCCTTTCCTTTATCCTGTCCTTTAATAAAGGCATCAGTTTTTTTAAAAACTTTTCGTCTCCAAGTAGAACCTGTCCCCTGACATTTTTCAAGGGACTAGCCTTTCCAACTCCCTCTTTTACAAATTTTCTGTACCTTTCCTGTGCTGTCTTTTTTCGTCTATA
Source organism: Desulfobacterota bacterium AH_259_B03_O07 (assembly GCA_027717645.1). Lineage (GTDB taxonomy): Bacteria > Desulfobacterota_D > UBA1144 > Nemesobacterales > CSP1-2 > JALLOG01. The sequence continues at coordinate 14,669 of JALLOG010000044.1, read as the reverse complement.
GAATTGGGAGTATATCCAATCGGTTGTTAAGAAATCAGGAGGTTTTGCTATTCCGGCCGTTGCATTGTAGCTACTCCACTTATAGGCTCTTGATGATTTAAACCTTCTTAAACGAACAGGATTCAAAACAATATATCTACAAAGTTCCAACAAATAATTATCCTTATCCACTAATATTGCTTTAAATCTACCTTGGAACACATGACCGGCTCTTCCATGACTTCTATTAAAATTCTGAGTATATATACCGTTAAACTGTCGCATCCCTTTGGACAGGTTTGGTTTGGGAGTTTCAATCAATAAATGGTAATGATTATCCATCAGACAATATGCATGACAGATCCAACTAAATCTTTCTATAACAAAACCCAGCGTTTCTAAAAATATAGAGCGGTCATTATCATCACGAACAATTTTCTGTTTAGCATTTCCTCTTGACGTAATATAGTATGTCGCCCTGCGGTATTCTATTCTGAGTGGTCGAGCCATGAAATAAATTCTACTATAATAAAAACAGGAAGAAAAGACCCAACCCTAAAAATATTATTTTCCTGAGAAACTTTCCAAAAGAAGCACGGCATGCTGACGGGCAATTTCAATTTCGTCCTTTGTTAAAGTTGTTCCATTTGTTCCAGAGTACATTAATCTTCCTCTATCATACATAGCATGAGACAATCCAAGTATATGACCTATTTCATGGGATGTAACACGTTCATGGTGTACAGAGGGATAGTCGGTGACAAAAAACATTCGAAGCAAAAATATGGCTCTACCATTTACTCCACCAATTCTCTTAGCATAAAATGCATCCAATAGTGAAGGTTCAGGTACACTGAACTCTTGATTAAAACCATTTAAAAATGGTTTATAGTTTCCTTTAGCAATGTTTTCTAAATACGATGACGGTAAAACTAATCGGCTTATTTGCTGAACATCAATTTTGATTCCAGCCTGCGTCCAAATGCGATTTACCTTCTCAAATACGTCGCTTAACTGATCTGCGGTACGAGTGCTAGAAAGATCACCATCTTCATCATCTAAAATATAAACGGAAATTGGTAATACTATTGTAGCAAAATCGCTTTTCTCCAAAGTTGAGGCATTAGAAAACTGGTTAGCAAAATCGGAAATAATACAAAATCCAATAGATAAAAGAATAAGTCGAATAATAAAAATTACCTTATAGCGTTTAATCATGACTCTTTCCTAAAACATAAAATGTTGAATTTTTTTAATATTCACAAAACTATCGAGTCTAATCAGGTCAATTTGACAGTATACTTTGTGATATAGATATATAAAATAATATATTCACAAGATCTTTTTTCAGATCAGCAAATATCATAGACGAAATAAATAATTAAAAAGGGGTGGAATAAAATGAAGAATTTTTTAATGATCACTATTCTTGTACTTGGTCTTGGATTCATGGGCTGTACGAGGGATGATGATGCGTTTGAAGAGGAAGATGATTGGGTAATTGAAGAAGAGGTATATATAGATGATTCAGAGGAAGTGGAAGAAGAAAAGAAACACATAGAACATCCCGCGGATATTGTTGAGGATCTTATATTCTAGAAAAAGATTATTTCATTTCTTTCCTTCCAAGTTATACACATTTTACTATATTTTAATTTCAGAACTTCTTCATATATACTGCTCCCTTTTTGTCAAGTTCAGTTTAAGTTGGATTATTATATAATCTAGCGCTTCCTGGCCATAAGTGCATGTAAGCTAAAGAGTCTTTTAGGGCTGATTACCACTTAAACCTACAAAAACCATCATTTCCAACCTAAATACATAGCTCGTACGCCTAGGAATAAGCACCTATACTGCGATTTTCTTTAAAACCAATATAAAGATACCCTTTTTGCCGTGGAAACCGTGGTTTTGGGGCTTAAAACAGCTTTCGCCATGGAGGATCATGATAAGGTTGTATACAGATGCTGTTCGCCATAATAAACGTTCCGGTCAGGATTCTTCTAGGCGAATGCCGGCGAAGCCCCCAAGATTATGAGTGCAGCCCCCAGGAATAAAGACGTTAGACCGGGTAGCCGAAAACGGGTGAATGGTCTTTTCTTCATGTCAACCTCCTTTAATTCTAAATGTTATGTAATTCTGTTCGCTTATTAACACCTATAAATCTAAATCCGTTATCTTAATCATCTTTCTTTAATCTCATTTGATCATTGTTCACAGTTAGCATCCGTAGCCCCTGACTCAGGAAAAAACCTATTCAACCTGCTGCACTACCGGCTGTTACCGCTTGCCCTCGGGCGCCACCTGCCTCGGCCAGTATAGCGCCATCAGCAAATAAGACTCCCGTCATCCGGCGCTGAAAGCCAGTTGGACTCCTAGTCCTTACCTCGCCACTCTAATTTTTTCTTCTTGCGAAGCTGCATCGAAGCACGGCATCGCAGAAGCGCTTACCCCCTCCACGTCCCCGACGAGCTGGGGGTGGTCTCTATCTCACGATAACGCGAAATGCCCTATTGAGGTGGCTGCACCACCACATAGATAACCTGACCCCCCTGATACACAGGTTGATACCACGTCGAGCCAGATCGATAGTAGGTGACGCCGTTCACAACCACCGGGGTCATGGATGCCGACTGCGCATTGAACGAGGAAGCCGACATAGTCGTACCAATGGCCGCGCCAGTGACGACACCAGCCGCATAGGCCCCACCAGAGCCATAGCTTGGGGGAGGATAGTAATATCCACCACCGTGATAATGGTAATCATCGTAGTCGGAAGCGTAGTTCTGTCGACTTTCCTGTGCCTGCTGCCCGTAGCTTTGCCTGCTTTCTTGCGCCTGCTCGCCGTAGCTTTGCCGGCTTTCCTGTGCTTGCTGCCCGTAGCTCTGTCGGCTTGACTGAATGCTTGAGCGATCGGATTGCCAATTCCCGCTACTGGCGGCCCCGCGCTGAGAAAAGCCTCCACCGCCTCCACCCCCCCAGTCGCGAGAACCTCCCCTCCCGCCGAAACTCCCGCCACTAGCGCCACTGTCCCGGGAAAATCCGCCTCCCCGGCCACCGCCTCCAAAACCCCTGGCCTCAACGTATGTGGCCGCAAACAGACACATCAGAAATATGCCATTCCATAGTGCAAACTGTACCCATTTTTTCGATCTCATAACTATTTACCTCCCTTTGTTTTTTGTTCCCCAGGCTGCATCATCTGCCGTGGGGAAAAAGCGATCTTCACCGCACCCTTGGGTGGGCTAAACGTAAACAGCGAATCGGGCACCTTCGGTGCAAGATTCCACTCTTTAAAATTGGCCCAGAACTGCGGCCGTCCATCCTCTCGCCTATAGGTAATCACCACCCGCTGCGGTAGCGGTTTATCGCCTTGCGCAATCCAAAGTTGCATGTCTGCCTGGTCCCCGCGTAAGGCGATGTGATCACAGGGGACACCCGCAATAGACGATTGCTCGACGTAGGCGGCTTCACGCACCCGTTCCGGCAACATCTTGGGCAGGTTGCTGTCAAGCAACTCGGCCAGAGGCACCCGCATGCCAAGGTCATTGACAAAATACGAAATGGCTTCGTCCACGGTACCAGGCTTGGCTTCCGTCGCATAGACATTTTCTTTCACGTGAAATACTGTAATGTCTTTGCCGTTGAAGACTAATCCGCTCTTTGACCCATCGCGCTTTGTCTCGTCGATCCGGAGATGATCGGGGCGGCTGAGCACAATGTTCCTAGTTTCCCCAAACTCGATTTTCTGCCCGGAGTCCTGCACAGCATCGAAGCCGATGTCCTCCGTGACACTGAAGCGCTGTGCTTGCGAAAGAAAATCGGCCGTCCGCTTCAGCACGGCCATTGCCCGCTCTTCACTCTTATTCGGACCAGTTACGCTGGTCTGCTGAGAATGGCTCGGAATAGCGAGAAGGGGGGCTAAAAAAAGCAACGTAAGCATTGTTAATCCCTTTGTTAACATCTTCATTATCTGTTCCCCCTTGTTTTTTGAGTTTTTCCAAACTTCATTATCTTCTGGTTTCTCCTATCGGCCCTCACATCCAGAACCCTGCCAGGCGCTCGAAAAACCAGAACGCCGCCAGAATGCCAATTGCATAAGTTGCGGCTGGAAGTGCGCGGTGCCCAATGACCGAAGCTAGTTTGATCCGCCGAGCCGCTGTCAGGGCGCCGAAAACCAGGCCGATAAATGCGAGCTGTCCGAGTTCGACGCCGGAGGATGCTAGGATAAATGTAATCAAAAAAGTTAATGAAAAAGTAAGTAGATTGTAAAGAGACTCGACTCTAGGCTGTTTTATGAACATTCTAAATACCCCTTTCTTTTTATCTTACTATAACGAATTATAAAATTCATGTCTGGGCGAGAAAACACCTCCGGACGAACACGATCTCGCTCGACTGCATTCCCAGGAACACCCGGATAGGTCCATGGCTAGTAGAACAGGATCGCCACCCCGAGCATGACGAGGAGGAGTCCGAAATACGCGAGCGGGAATACCCATCGACAACCGCGATCGATGCGATCTCCAAGCTCGGACTCTCCCCGCTTGTCCAGCGCACCCACCACCAGGTTGATTACGACGGTCGCGCACATGGTAATGAAGCTGAGGTTCAGGAACCCGTGCATCAACGTGAACTGCGAGGTCTGGGGCAGGTGCTCACTCGTCACGAGCATGAAGGCGACGGCGGTCAGGATCCCGATGAACGAGACACTGAGCCGATCGCCGAGCGACGACCGGTCCATCCAGAATACCGAGAAAGAGAGCAGGACGATCACAAAGAGGGGGAAGCTGACCAGTCGCACTGTATAGAAGGGCCGTCGCTGCACATCCACGCTCACGACGAATGCTGACGAAACCCCCCGGCGTCCGGCGTAGGATGCAGGGCGATCCCGGACAGACGCACTGACTCCCGTGACGGTCCATTGAGGAACCCGAACTTCGCTGGCCAAGGAACTGGCCCCATCCGATTCCACTTGCAGCAAGACCTCATCCTTGTCGAAGCCCAGGACTTCAAAGACGGCTTCCAGGCGATGCCCGTCGAGCGGGAATCGAATCAAGTTGACTTCCGACTCCGCGGCAGCGTTCAGCGTCTCGATCAGGGTCGAGGTTCCGTCCGGCTGTACACGCAGTACGACCCCGCTCTTCTGGTACAAGCCGGATTCGTTGACGAGAACCACCTGCGGATACCAGCCAGTCGAGAGCTCGTTGAACTGGTAGCCGCCCTGGAAGATTTTTTCATCCACTCCCACAACAGCGGGGTCGAAGGCCTGGCGTGGGTCATGCCACTTGAGCATGAGTACGCCTGCAAACTCGAACGTTTCCGTCGCGTCGTTGATCTCATTGATGTCATGTAACTCAAAGCGGGCCCCAACCACGACGGGACCTGCTTCCTTCGGAGGCGCGAGCAGAAACGCCTCGCTCGATCCTGTTCGGGGAGGGTCGCTCTCGGAGCCGACAATGGGGTTGGCGGCAGCCATCTGCGTGCAGCACACAAGCGTCACCACCAGAGCCATGGCTGTCATAATGAGCCTACTCATTCCTTGCGATCTCCCAACCGAACCGCGGCCTGCCTTGAGTCCGAGGTATTCTTACTTGGAACTGGAAGCGGGCCCCAACTCCTGTGGGGTGATGGCGTTGCTTGGCGACGACATCAACCGCACCAGAAGGAGCCGCCCATAGCCCGTACCGGATTCGCACCTACGGCGCCTAAAACTATTAATTAGGTTGCAAAAATGCAGTATAGTATCCTATATAAGGTGTTATATTGCAAACCGTTGCGCTACAAACACAACATGCACTATATAATAAATCAATTTTTGTATAATCTTCCCTACTGTCATTTACTCCAAATGACCCATATTGTTACTCGCCAAGGACGGAGTTCGGCAGGAACCAACGAACCACTTTCATCAAGTCTGATCAGTCCAAAGCTTCGAAGGAATGCAAAGAAGTAGATAGCACATAGCCAAAACAAAATCATGTGGGAAATATATGGTAAGTTGCTTTTATTTCGGATTGTCAATTTTTATCATTTGCTCTTTCTCAGTTTCTAAATACCCTGGAGGGTACTTAACCCATGGATAACCATTGACAGCAAGCTTATTGCCCAAGTCAAACAACTGACGCATGTACTCCGTGTCAAAATCCTCCTTGTGGAGAGCTTTGAAACTTTCCGGTATATAGGCGAGGTTATAATCGATTCCGTCTCTTTCTGCGGTGAGATAAATAATATATAGATCACCGATGCCTTGACTTTGGATTAATGAGGAAATCGCGCGACCCGCTATGCTCATCGTCCGGCGCTCAGTTTGAGCCCAGTCTGGGTCTAGCCTTGCGTTACGGATTATATAGAGTCTTCTTTCACGAGATATACCCTTTGCCTTTGCAATCGCACGCATCTTCAGTCCCAATGAAGGTGGATACATAAAAACTTGTTCCATCGCGCCACCATCTACATGCATCTCCTGATATGATTTCCCATTAGCCTCAACGTCTATGAGCGTTGGAGGGAAAACGCCAGGTATGGCAGCCGAAGCTAAAAGGATGCGCTGGAAGAGTTCCAGAGCATTGGGATGACCACTGGCAGCAATCTTTCCCATGTTCCAAATTACAGCTCGTCGGGCGTCAAGATCGGTCGTGGCAACAAGCAGAAGCCTACCCTTTTCATACTCCGCCGCTATAGCGGCTAACATATCCTGGTTAATGTACTTCTTCATCAATTCGAAAAGCGGTGTATTATCCGCCATTGCGTCTTTGAATATGGCACTAATAATACTTCGACGCTTTAGTATGTCTTTCGGCGAAACATTCGTGAACACCTCTTTTAGCTGAGGGTCATAGGCTGGTCCGAGGAACGCGAATGGAGCGATCAGTGCACCTGTGCTGATACCGGTGACGGCTTTGAACTGGGGTCTGTTTCCTGCGGCAGTCCAGCCGATGAGTAGTCCTGCTCCGAAGGCACCGTTGTCACCACCACCCGATATTGCAAGAAATTCGGCGACCGGCAATGGCCCCTTGTGCCCCGATTTGGCTAAGAATGCTTGTTCCCTGTAAAAGGCTTCTACACCATCACGAAAGAAGTCAGAAGGATCTTCATCGGCGAAGTACCTAACGTCAGGCATCCCAGGGATATTTGCTTTATCCTGAAGTTCAGATGGCACTGCTTCAAGGCGTTTTGGCGCTGAACACCCTTGCCCGACTAGTGAGAGTATTAGGAGCAGGAAAGAGAAACTAAAAAGATAATATATGGATACTTTAATCAAAGCTTGTTTAATGGAATTAGTTAATCCCATTTTATGCATAACTCCTTTTTTTGCCAATCATATCACAAAAATAAGCTCATCTCAACAAATACTTCCTCCATTCACTTAATCTGAGGTAATTGATAAGAATCCAGAATGATTGAGATTAATACCCCTTTAAAATCCTTTGAATCCATAGGCAAATTTAAGAGAGTTTATTCTAGGCATATATTTATCTATCTTTTTAAATAATACATGTTATTTCCTTAAGAACTTCCTACTTTATCGTTAGAATATTCTTTTTAACATCTTAAGCTTGTCCTTCTTATCTTTTATCAATAAACTTTAAATTAGAGCATACAACAAGGTCTTTGCTATTTAACAATTCTTCCAAATTAATTTGACGTGAATAATAACTTAGAATAATTAGTCAATGATACTAGACCTCTCAATAATTCTCTTATACCTAGTCATTATTATGGTTATCGGAGTACGGGGAAGAGTTAAAAAGGACGCCGGTGTTGACGAATATTTTCTAAGCTCCCGCGCGCTCAAATGGCCATACATAGCAGTATCAACTATAGCAACCAACATACAAGCAAATCACTTTATTGCAATGGCAGGGTCGGCCTATATCTTTGGATTGGCTCAGGCAAACCTTGAAATAAATGCAATCTTCGGTATCTTGGTCGCTGCCTTTATATTTGTCCCTCTTTACCTCCGGATGAGATTAATAACAATCACACAATTCTTTGAGGCGAAGCTGGGTCCAAAAGTGGCACTCTCCTACTCAATCCTTATGATCATACTTTACTCCTGCCTCTACCTTGGAACTGCACTTTTTTGGGCAGCATACGCGATCCATGGAGTCTTCGGGGAGTTGTTTAATATTTTAGATATAGATGTAACATCAAGACTCTACATACTGATCGTTCTAACGGGTGCTTTCTCAGCAATATATACCTATTTAGGTGGTCTAAGAGCCGTAGTACGAACAGATGTAGTACAGTTTTGCCTATTAGTAATTGGCGGAATAATTATCCTTACAGTATCAATTAAGCATTTGGGCGGTTGGTCAAACCTCTGGGATACGACCGGCCACCTCATGCACCTGCATCTTCCGAGAGATCATGAAACACTACCGTGGGTCGGTATATTTGGTATGTTGCTGTTAAATCTGAATTATTGGGGAGCGAATCAGGTTATCCTCCAGCGCGCACTTGCTGCTAAAGACTTAAGAAACGCCCAGATCGGCCTCTTAGTTGGAGGGGCGCTAAAATATCTGATGGCTCTAATTATCATCGTTCCCGGTATAGCCCTTGCGGGAATTCTTAGGGATAATCCTTTAAAAGATCCTGACTTGACATTTATAACCCTTGTAAACAACTTTTTACCAACAGGTATTCGGGGCTTAGTATTGACCGCCCTATTTGCATCCCTCATGAGTACGTTGGATTCTATATATAATTCCGTATCCACACTTTGGTCAATTGATATATACAAGCGTTACCTAAGTCCTAATGCTTCAGAAATAGAGGTGGTACGATCTGGTAAGCACTCAATCATAGCAGCTCTCATCACCGGTACCCTATTCGGTTTTATAGTGGTTTACATCAAGTTCGGCAACCCTACCTTCCCTCTCACTCACTGGTTCAATGAAATGTCTTATTACGTAAAAAACAGTTTTGTAGTAATAGTATCCGCAGCAGTTTTCCTAATTAATCCTTCGAGGCGACTGGTTCTCTTTGCTATGTTTTTCAGTGTGTTAATGACCTATTTATTTAAGAGCATATTTCCAGAGTTGAACTATTTCATACGAACAGCCTGGGTGATTGTGATAAGCTTTATGACAATAGCTATTCCTACTGTTATGAGAAGTGGTTGGAATTTCCCCTCGAAAGGACTATTGGTAGTTTCCGATCATTCAGTCGCAAAATTTGGTGTATTGTTAGCTATGTCACTGATAGCAGCCCACGTTGTTTTTCACTAGGTAAGAATGGGTGTCTTTCGTGTTTGAAAAGAACTGACATTGCAATGAGTATACTACTGAAGCAATCTCAACAATCATGAGATCGCCACCGATCGCGATAGCATTCTCTGTCATTGTTGTATATGTTACGTAATTCGGGGACATAATTTGTAAATTTTAAATTATTTTACTTTGTCTTGATACAAAGTAACAACCCTTCGACGAAGCTCAGGATAGGGCTGTAAAAAAATTAGGATTTATTAAATCAATTCCTACAGCTAAAAATATTTAGCTTTTATTAACTGATGCCGAATCTTCATATCCTTTGATTCGGTTAATTCTTTTTTTAACGCTTTCGAAATTGATTTTGGCAATTTTTTGAAGGCCAATCATGATCCTTTTTTGGCTCCAAGATCTTGGGCAAGTTCTATTAGGTGTCCATCTGGATCACTAACATAAGCGCTACGCTGGCCCCAGTGACGAGTTGTCGGCGCCACCATAGGAGAAGCACCTTTTTTTACAAGTTCATTATATGCTGCATCAACGTCTGCCACCTTAAAACCTATCTCGAAACCAGGTGCATCATCAGTCGGTGGTCTGAGCGTTTTCCCGAGTGTTTTTGCCATTGCACTCCTTGTGTAAAATCCAAGACGGGTCGCTCCTGTATCCATTTGTGCATAATCACCGGAGCGATGTTTAAGTTTGAGCCCCAATACTTCTGTGTAAAAATTTAAGGTTATATCTAAATCCTCTACTATAAGAACAACATAGTCAGGCAAGTTTAATCTCATATTACACCTCAATATGACAGGATTTATTTTACATTTATTTGGGAAAACCTATTATTCATTAATTGTACGAATTATATTACAAAACAACTTCCTCAGAACCTTGACGAAGTAAGAGAGATGTCGGCATTTTTCCATGCCTCTTGAAATCGATCTTGCACTTCCAGCACATCCTCCGTTTTACCTTGTGCTTTCAAGCTTTGTATTAATCCAAAGAGCGCTCATCCGTTGTCTGGATTATCCTTTAGATCAGAAAACCTGATATATCTTTTTTCTAAATTTTGCTGGGAGAAAAGGCATAGAAGTTTTTTTGATCATCCAACATTCTACTTTATAAGGGATCCGATCATCAGTGGTCATTACAATATAATAACCATTTTTCCCAGCCCAGATAATTTGATCCCTCAAATGACAAAATTGATCTTTCTCATTTTCGTTAAGTTTGCCAATTTCTTTATGAAGGGTGTTCTTACTTATAGCTCCTATACAAACTCGACGAGGGTTCTTAATTCGGGACTTAGCTTTACCTTGTATTAAATGCATAGTTTATCCGACCTTTGACTACATTAACATCGATAAACTTTAGGAAACCAAATGTCTTCCAGATCGATTTCACAGTCGTTTAGAGATCTACCAAGTAAACATTTAGAAAGCCGAGGATCATTCCATGTAACATCGAAAATCATATCTGCTACATAGCTTTAAGATACATCGTCAATCATTTTTAAATCGACGAGAAGAAAACCTTGGTCTAATTCGCGCCGTATACCCTCCTCTAATCCCTCTACTACTTCTTCATGTGCACGCTCTATGGCCTGCTCTTCTGAGTCCTTGTCGTGAGTCTTCCTAAGCGATTTCTCCACTCTGTTAAGCCGCCCTTCAAGCTCATCACGCTTCATCTTAAGTTCTTCAATTATCTCCTTATACTCATCCATATCAAATTCCTTGTTTTAGTATTTCGTGAGCGATCTTCTTCAATAATTACGCCGGATGGAATACCCAGTTTCAATGCATAATCAGCCATAACTTTAGAGTTGGGAATTCCAAGCCTTTGATTGTCACCGGATGACATAATTAATTTCGCATTGGGGAATTTCAGCCACCATCTATATGCCAATTCAATCAAAGATCTTGTTGGTTTAGTTGGCATGGACCGATCCTTCAACGCATAGGACAACAGCACAAAACAGTCAGGATTTGTCGGTGGATTACCTGGAATAGTCCAAAAATTTAAAATCTCATGGGACATTTTTTGTTCTACCCTCAATATTCAAGTTAGGATACACACTCCTTTCACTTAAGTACTAAAAAAAACATTCCTAATTTTATCTGATAACATATATATTAAGTGTTCAAAACAGAATGATCTGCTGGCAGCAGAGATTTTACTACGTTCAAGAGAATCAATAATTTCAAATCATGATTGTATCTACTCACCAGCCTAGCTTTTTACCATGGCCAGGGTTTTTCTTTAAGGCCTTGAAGGCAAATTGCATGGTTTTACTCGATGACGTACAATTTCCTCGTGGTCGAGGCTGGGTTAACCGAAATCGTCTAAAAAACAAACAGGGTGAGCTGTGGCTGACAGTCCCCATTAGAAAAAAGGGACTAGGGCTTCAGATAATACGGAATGTAGAAATATGCAATGAATCAGACTGGCGGAGAAAGCACTTACTCAGCGTTCAACAACATTATGCTAATGCGCCATATTTAAAGGAATACCTACCGATTTTGGAATCGATTTATCGTGAGAATAATCACTTTTTAATCGACTTAAATATGCAAAACATTAAATTTATTTGGGACGCGCTTTCGTTGAAAACAGAATTGTATCTCCAGTCAGATCTGGGATTAAAGGGTATAGGGACAGATTTACTCATTAAAATCTGTAAAGAGTTACAGGCGGATAACTACCTTACATTTCCGGTTGTTAAAAAATATCTCGACATTGCAAAAATGAATCAATCTGGAATCAAAATCAAATTTCCGAGCTTTGACCCACCCGTTTACCCTCAACTTTGGGGAGAATTTATATCAAATCTATCAACGCTGGATATGCTGTTTAATTGCGGCGAAAAGAGTAGAGGGATAATTTCATCAATATAAAAGAACTGGGGAGCGTCACGACCTGTGGTCAAGTGTAAGGTCACGAACTTAAAATTTGTTTACTAATAATCCCCAATTATGCGTTAAGAAGGATGCAATGATTGTGATATATCCCCTTTTTCCTTGAATTTGTAGATACTTACGTGTATAAAGCACTGTAAATTAACACCATAAGGAGGTCACCTAAAAAGTGCAAGATGAGATTTGCTCAAGTAACAAGAACGGAGTGGAAACCATTTGAATTTCCATCCACAGGTAAAGGCAACGACGGGTTTGTGCAAGGCAATGAGTGTCTTTAGACTGGATTTTCGTTTGCAGGGGTTAATTATGTGTGATAGAGTGAGAATAAAAGGTTTAATGCGTAAAATGGGTTGATTCAAATTAATAACTGATTTAAATTTTTGTCTTAATTGTAAACAGGCATTTGGCTTCTAAATACAAATAGGGGGCGAAAGTATGTTGAAGATTGAGGACCTTCAGCACGTAGCTATTAGTGTGACCGACGTCGAGCGCTCCAGAGAATTCTACAAGTCAATATTAGCGCTGGAAGAGATTGAAAGGCCTGACTTTAATTTCCCCGGGGCTTGGTTCAGCTTAGGGAACCGACAGTTACACTTGATCCAGAAACCAGATGCGAAGACGTTACGTGGCTCGACTGAGGTAGACGGAATGGATGGCCATTTCGCCCTTCGCGTAAGGAGTTATCGAGAGACTATAGAACATCTTAAGGCGAAAGATATCCCATTTCGGGATTATCCGGTGAATCCGACTCCCTGGCCGCAGATATACTTAACCGATCCAGATGGGAATGTCATTGAGTTAAATGCGGCCAGGCTGGACTAATATACGATAAATATAGTATCTTGTGAGATAAGTCCCCTTGTGCGTGCGGAAGTGGTTTTTGTCTAATGTAGGTATATCTAAGAATGTCTTCGCTTGGGATACATCGTGATGAGACAGAAGCGAGGGCATTTTTCCCACTTGAAGATGCCCCTTTAATGATCGTGGAGACGGATTCATTCATAATTCGAGATAATATGAAGGTAAAGGATGCCAAAACACAGTTCTACCCAAGACATGCTTGGTCATGAGATCATCCATTGAAGCGGAAATACGGTTTGTGGTATGGTGTGAAAATAGGAAGTTAATGCATAAAGTGGGATAAAATATCAACAAAACACCCATAAATTATGATTCTCCCTTTTAATCCCAAATTATGCATCATGAGGATTATAAGAGCCAAATAAATCACTAAAATTTGTAACGTGAAAATTCATCATCCCATTCATCCTAATGAGATTACCCCGGAGTGGTTAACATATGCACTCAGGGCAGGTGGTGTAATAAAAAAAGCATCTATCAAAAATCTTAAGAGAGAAATATTGGGAAGCGGTAAGGGTTTCTTGAGCAGTGCCGTAAGAGTGAATATAGAGTACGACAAAGTTGAGTGGAATGCACCGAAGTCCGTTGTTGTTAAGATAGAGCCTGAATCGAAAGCACAACAAGATATTGGTTATCAATTACATGCATTTCAACGCGAGATTCGCTTTTATAAAGAAGTCGCAAGAAATGCTCCAATTCGTCTCCCGATTCTATATTTTTCAGTTGATGAACCGCCTGCCTATTCGATAGTCATGGAAGATTTAAGCTCATTCACACCCGGTGATTAGGTAATAGGTATGGGGGGAAACCTGGTCTTATCTACTGTTGAAGCCTTAGCAAGACTGCAGTCTAAATACTGGAATAATTCTGCGTTGGATGCCCTAAAATGGATGCCCACAACAAATGGAATATTTGTTGATTATGTAGAGAAATGGGATTCTTTTGTTAAACACTTTGGTTCTTTTGTGGATCCGCAAGCCCTTAAAGTTGGTGAGAAACTCGGACCTTCCATATCTTGGCTGGAGGAAGAAATCTCCAAACGACCAAAAACCATAGTTCACTCTAATCTCAAAGAAGATAATTTATTATTTGGAAATCCAAATTCTGATGAAGCTGTCCTGATTTTGGATTGGCAGACCACTATTCGCAGTATGGGCGCTTTCGACGTAGCCTTTCTTATCGGAGGCAGTGAGTTACCCTCTGAACGTAAGGGTCATCAATTCGAAGTTCTACGCCGTTGGTACGATATGCTATTAACTGAGGGGGTTGAGATATATCCTTGGGAAGATGCTGTACGCGATTTGAGACTAGGAGCTCTCGCCTGTCTTTGCTTTCGAGTACATTTCCACACGCCTTTTATTGGTGCGGAGGGGCGTACCTTAGCACTTACAAAAGTAATGTTCAGTCGCCATTTCTCCTCGGCGCTAGAAATGGATGCTGAATCTGTATTGCCATAATATAAAGAACATGTGAAACCTTAAATCTTCGGGAGATCATGACCTCATAAACAGCATCTATAATTTCTTAGACATAATAGAAAACAAAAGTTCTATGCAATGAAGCTCACTGCAACCAGCCGAAGGGTATCTTCAAAAAAGGAGATTGCTTCGCTCCGCTCGCAATTGTAGATGTTAGATATTCCGGGGGCAGTCTTTTCGATTTTAAATGGGCATTCAAAAAATTGCCAAAATCAATTCCGGAA
>JALLOG010000449.1 GCA_027717645.1 Desulfobacterota bacterium AH_259_B03_O07 | reverse complement strand
CAACAACAGTCAAAGCTCTTGTTGCAACCTCCACCCTTTTTGTAGGAGGAACCACCTCACCCGCAGAAATTCTTTCAGTTCAAGGAAACATTCTCACATCAGCGACAACCACAACAGGGGGGCTTACTGCCACAGGAACAGTATTCCTTGCAACAGATGGAGGATTTGTGGGGATTGGGACGAGGAGTCCAACACAAAAACTCCATTTGAATAATGGGGTGTTACGTATTTCTGGTGGAGGGAACGAGAGTACGGGAGAAATTAACCTTGATGATGGTATCACAGAATTTACTGGCAATTCATTCCAAATACGAAAGCAGACCAGTGATTATTGGGCTGTAAAAAGTGTTTCTACTGGAAATGATTTAGCTCTATATGTCGATAATGACGTAATGCAAGGTATATATATTAAAAATGGTGGAGGCAACGTCGGCATCGGAACCACCTCCCCAACAGATATTTTAACTATTGCCAAGACCCAATCTGAAACTGATCCTGTTGCAAATGGTGCTGATGTAATAAGATTCTCTGGTCTGAGTTCTGCGTCAGGTTCTACCTTGGGTGGATTAGAATTTCACCAGTGGGAAGGAACAAGAGTAGCTGGGATTTA
>JALLOG010000448.1 GCA_027717645.1 Desulfobacterota bacterium AH_259_B03_O07 | reverse complement strand
GACGCAACCGGCTATTGGTTATGCAGTCAGCCGTGGCGAACAGCTTGCAAAAAATCTGGATTACAGGCTCACATAATGAGTTATTTACTTATTTATGGACGTCCCCTATTTTTATATTTTTATAACTGCAATGTATTACAATAAGGATTAAACCCTCTTTTACCCTCCATATTTCTATGTCAACAATGCAGCGTTTATTGACATACAATTCATCCTTCCTCCTTTGGTTTCTCTAAAAGTTGTGGACATTTTTGTTTTACACCTTCAAACAATTCTGAGTCCAATTTCGCACTATATAACGTTTCTGCACTACAAAGCTTTGTAATAGTTAAATTTATGGCTCCCCCAAGGTCGGCTCCCCTAAGTTTAGCTCCCCTAAGTTTAGCTCCCCTAAGTTTGGCTCCCCTAAGGTAGGCTCCCCTAAGGTAGGCTTCCACAAGGTCGGCTCCCACAAGGTCGGCTCCCAGAAGGTTGGCTCCCACAAGGTTGGCTCCCCCAAGGTTGGCTCCCCTAAGGTTGGCTCCCCTAAGGTCGGCTCCCACAAGGTAGGCTCCCACAAGGTAGGCTACCACAAGTTTGGCTGCCGTAAGGTTGGCTTCCGTAAGGTTGGCT
>JALLOG010000447.1 GCA_027717645.1 Desulfobacterota bacterium AH_259_B03_O07 | reverse complement strand
GGATAGGAAGGTCAGCACCAGCTTTCCTAAATTGGTGAATTGTTCTTTTACCTTCATCCGGAGACCCAGCGATCGAAACAGAATTTAACAGCGAGTCGCTTACACTCTCAATAGCATCCGATTTACTACCTTTTTTCATAGCACTCGTGATTGCTTCTGCTTCATTTCCAAATCCATACCGACCCATCAATTTATAATAGTAAGATCCCATGCTTCCAACATAAAATGCAATATATTCCTTTACCAATTTTATTGACAAGTCCACATCTTCGGAGACCAAGGCTGGAAGATATGGACATATTTTGATTTGGTCAGAACCTCTTCCACTTTCCTGAGACCCTGAGACAAGGATCTTTAAAGCATCCTCTAAACTTTCAATCGGAACCAGAAAGGGAATCCACCCGTCCGCAATTTCCCCGGTAAGGCGAATGTTTTTGGGACCGATTGATGCAACGTAAATTGGAATATTATTCCGGTAAGGCCTAAACTGAAGTCGAAAATTCTTTAATTTAAGAATCTCCCCTTCATAAGTTACTCTTTCCCCACTTATTATCATACGGATAATTTCAACATATTCCTGTGTTCTTCTAAGCGGTTTTTCGTACTTTACTCCATGCC
>JALLOG010000446.1 GCA_027717645.1 Desulfobacterota bacterium AH_259_B03_O07 | reverse complement strand
CAAATATATAGCACTACTGTAGAAATTACTATCAGTAAAATTATAACTACCCACTCCACAATATAATCATAAGGCTAATTATTTTATTTTGTTGTTCTTATCTAAGGTAAAAAGGGGGCTATACTTTAAATATCACGAGATCCTCAAACTTGAGTCCTAGGTTTCTCCTTCAACTTCAACACTCTTAACTATTAAATGCCTAGGACTCAACTTATAGTTATATAAGCTTCTCTAAAAATGAACCCTCTGAACCCTTATTCGATGTATACTTTGTATAGTAGTATCCCCCAGCCCTAGGTAACAAATCTTACTACTGGTTGCTGGTTGCCAATTCCTCCAGATACGTAAGAGCCTAGGGCTTTTTATTGCTTTGAGTGAGAAGTAATGAAATATAAAACTTGGCAAGAAAGATTTGAAGAAGTCTTAGCGTTTAAAAAGAAGCACAAAACACTACCTTCTAAAAATAGGAAATCACGTTATAAAACACAAAATAGTTTAGCCAGATGGTTAACACAGCAAAGAAAATATAAAAGGATTGGTAAGCTTTCTAAAAATAAAATTAATTTGTTAGAATCCATTGGTATAGTTTGGGATGGAAAGAAACAGCTTGAAGATAATTG
>JALLOG010000445.1 GCA_027717645.1 Desulfobacterota bacterium AH_259_B03_O07 | reverse complement strand
AATAAATGAGGGAAGGCTCGCTGATTTTGTAATTGTTTGTACCGGTGCTAAGACGGCAATTGAACAATCCTATGGTTTAGTAGAGCAAGGAGGCACAATACTTTTCTTTGCGCCCTCTGAGCCAGACACAATAGTTGAAGTTCCATTTAATGAGATTTGGTGGAAGGGAGTAACAACCACAAGTTCTTACGCTGCAGCTCCTTCTGATTTGGCTTTAGCTATAGAATTCGTAAGATCTGGACTTGTAAACGTTAAAAAAATGATTACACACAGGCTTCCTCTAGCTGAGACGAAAAGGGGATTCCAATTGCTTGCAGAATCAAGAGATTCTATCAAGGCCATCATCGAGCCCCAAAAATAATTAATTGCTCCAACCTCTTTTTATCAGTGATTATACTGCTGATAAAGCGGATGGTACGGCGCTTAAAGACTTTAATAAATTTTCCCCAATTGTGGCTAACAATTCATATACGATCGTGAATTCGATAATCAAAAAGATTTAACTAGTGAATTCCCTGTAGCTTGCTACAGGGTTTCCTCTTGTCTGTCATTGCTGTAAATGTTAGATATTTCGAGGACAAAATTTAGCAATATTTATTCAAACTAAATTAAACTTTTATTT
>JALLOG010000444.1 GCA_027717645.1 Desulfobacterota bacterium AH_259_B03_O07 | reverse complement strand
GCTTTATTAAAATCTTGTATAGCTTCCTTGTAGTCTCCTAAGTTACCTTTTGCAACCCCTCTATTATTGTATGCAATTGCGTAATTAGGATTAAGCTCTATAGTCTTAGTGTAGTCCTGTATAGCTCCTTTGTAGTCTCTGAGGTTACCTTTTGCAACCCCTCTATTATAGTATGCATCTGCATAATTGGGATTAAGCTCTATAGCCTTAGTGTAGTCCTGTATTTCTCCCTTGTAGTCTCTTAGTTCAGCTTTTGCAGAACCTCTACTATAATATGCATCTGCGTAATTAGGATTAAGCTCTATAGCTCTGGTGTAGTCTTGTAAAGCTCCCCTATAATCACCTTGTCTATGTTTTTTACTTCCTGAATCTATGTAGGTCTGAGCTGTCTGTGAATAAGCTGAAGGAACTAGATGGAATAAAAGAATTAGAGTAACTACTATTTTTTTCATAACATTAAATATAATAGAATCGGTTAATTTCTAATACATCTATAGATTAACTATAATTCGCTAATATTCAGGAAAAACCAATAATCTAAAAGATATTATCAACCCCACCTCTCGGGGATAACCAGATAATCCAATATCAGTGATCCGATGACCCACTCCACCCCCTCTGACCATT
>JALLOG010000443.1 GCA_027717645.1 Desulfobacterota bacterium AH_259_B03_O07 | reverse complement strand
GGCAAGAGACAGCACATATAGGGATTTAATGAGCCATCTTGAAGCAGAGCGTTTTAAGAAGAAGAAAGAAAAAATAATGAATTTCCCCGAAGGATTGTGTCACGCGTGACAGAATCTTTAGGTGAACATGAGAGAACAAAAATTAAATAGATACATTCAGTGATAAGTGAATGATAATATTTTACAAATGGGTAAAGGAGGAATATGAAAAGATTGAAAAAGGAAAATTGGACAGGCCTGTCCAATTTTGAAGAGATGTAAAAAAAAGTGGGAGGGCGCCCCGATTTTCTGGTTTCTATACCCCCTTTTAAAGGGCGCTTTCCCAAAATAATATTAGGAGGTAGTGCAATGAAAGAATTTAGTTTAATGAAATTTGGTGGGTACAAATCCGAATTTGAAAAATGGCAAGAGATCAAAGCCCAACTTCAAAAAGCAGAATCAACACTTCAAGGCTTACTGTTTGAAGGGAAACCTGAATCATTCAAGAGTCAGAAGGAAAAGCAGGTGGAAGCAATCCTTGGAGGTGTAGAACCCGATACTATTCAGGGAACTGAGAAATGGAGGGAAGACATTGGCCGTGCTACGGATAGGCGAAATTTATTTGCAGCGGCGTGCAAGGCACAGGAG
>JALLOG010000442.1 GCA_027717645.1 Desulfobacterota bacterium AH_259_B03_O07 | reverse complement strand
TTGTCCTGAACCCTGAGCTGCATCGAAGGGTCGAAGGGTTGTTTCTCGTTTCATGGTGAGTTTATCGAAGTATGTATCAAGACAAAGAAAATAAAATATTAAACCCTGGATCCCCGATAAACCTTGTCCCCGCATGTATTTAGCGGGGAGCATTCGGGCATGACAGATGGAGATGATGACAAATTGAAAAACTGAGAAATATGTTTATGCTCAATGTTTAAATATTTGTACCTTAGTTTTTTTGGCTGCTGCTCTTAAGCCCCTGTCTAAAGTAGCGATTGAGAGTCCTTTTCTCATTGCAAGATCAAGATAAGAAGCATCATAACTGGAGAGTTTGTGCTCTCGTGCCAATGCCAGGATTTCCAACATCATCTTTTCCGATTGCCCTTCCTCCACGGTAATAGGCAGCTGATTTAATAGAGTTACAAACCTTATAGTATCAGCTTCGCTAAGACGTTTCCTGCGTTCAGCTACCAACAATACATTCGCGACTTCCAATGGCCAAACAGGAGGAACGACTGCAGTTGATTTCTGTAGATTGTCCAAAACAATATCACCGTAGTTGTTTGATTCATCTTTAAAACACCATGACATGACTACAGAATTGTCAATAACAAAAATTTCATCCAC
>JALLOG010000441.1 GCA_027717645.1 Desulfobacterota bacterium AH_259_B03_O07 | reverse complement strand
CCTTATCAGTGTCCTCAAGGTCGCTTAATTGAAGATCATTAATAAGACCCCTGGCTTCATTAAAGAAGAAACGCTTTGAATACTTCCTTACTTCCGCTAATGCTGTAGTTCTGAACGATTGATTTTCAAAAAAGAGAATTCCGTCACGGAATATTATAGAAAGAGTTTCGAGGGAAATATCATCAAAGAAACCATAATTCTCCCTGCCAAAAGCCGGAATGGCTGTGGGGCCTGCATGAACTTTATCATCGGCACCCCGTGTAAAATGAACCCCTAAAAAAGTATTCCTTAAGTCCGGTACTGGGTATATACTCGCACGAACCAGGTGTGATCGGTCCCCTCTTAACCGCTTGTATGTACCCTTGAATGGTAATATTTTGTATTCATTTCCTAAGCCGAACCAGGATGCAACCACGTCTGCATAAGCCCCTGAAGCATTTATAAATCTTTTAAATTCGATCAATCCATTAGAAGTCAGGGCCGTATGATCATTCTTAAGCTTAATAAAAGAATTCGAATATAAGACTTTAGCCCTTCCAGATTTCTGGATTTCATCAACAATCGCATTTAAAACCTGAAAAGGGTCGATTACAGCCGTGTCTTGGGAGTATAATGCCTTTTCGTGTGTAGATG
>JALLOG010000440.1 GCA_027717645.1 Desulfobacterota bacterium AH_259_B03_O07 | reverse complement strand
CATATAAGCAGGTCACGATTGCTGAAGAACCAAATCTACTTCGCATAGAAGCCCTTGCTCCATTCGGTAGAACCGCGGGTATGCTAATATCTGATGGAGAGAAGGTATCTGTAATTTTCCCTGAAGAACGAACTGAATTTGATAACATTAAAGATTTTAACTTTACTTATCTTTATCCTCAGCTTCCAGTTGGTATATCGTTAAAAAACTTGGTTAATTTATTCTTGGGGCGACTTCCAGAAGATCCCGAATATGACGAATCAAGCATCCTGATAAGAGCCGATCAAAACCAGATCGTATTAACTCTGTTTAAGAATGAATCGAAGGAGAGTGTACTATGGGTGAATCCTGAAAATTATCGCATTGAGAGGGCTGTTATAAAGCTTGAGAATGGAAATACCGCGATGTGTGAATTTAAGGATTTTATTGCCTTTGGTAATGGGGTTTTTATTCCCAGGAAAATAGAACTCAAGATAGAGGAATATTCGATTCGGTTAAAATATGATAAAGATGTTAGGGTGAATTCAAATATAGACAGGGACTTATTTGATTCCCGGCCGTCATTTGCTGGTTTGAAAAAGATTTCTCAAAAACTTATAATTAACAACCGGATGTTTTTCGATTCTGATATCT
>JALLOG010000043.1 GCA_027717645.1 Desulfobacterota bacterium AH_259_B03_O07 | reverse complement strand
GTAGGAATTGATTTAATAAATCCTAATTTTTTGTCAGCCCTTGATTTTTGTTTCTCGTTTCATGCTGAGTTTATCGAAGTATGTATCAAGACAAAGAAAGAATAAAAATTAAGAATACCAGATAAATTTTATGCGGAAAAAATGGGGACAGTCCACGAAGGTACAGTCCCCATCTTTTCTAAAGGTCTCGTGTGTCAATGACAGATAGCTCACCATTGACAAACGAGTTAACATTAATCTGGGTCCCGTCTGTGGTAACTGTAACCATCCCCTCCTCTGTAGTTTTAAAATGTTTAGTCAATTTTACATCATCGAAATTTAATGGTCTGTTATAACTTAATTTCCTCGAATTTATATTATGACCACTCGAAATTAAGACGGTTGGTGAGATCGCTCTCAAAAAATCAACTTCGCTCCATAAAAATCCCTTTAATCTTGGAATATACACTACTTTGCTTTTAATTTTATCACTATAGACATCGACTAGCTCCATTTGGACCATTTTGTCGTCCATTGACTCCCCTAAGAGAAAACTTGATTCTCCAAAGGTCAATTTAATTATAATCGGATAAGGTCTTGATGAATCTCTAATCTTAAAACTGCCTCTCGGCTTCATAAATTCGATCTGAACCCCTTCTATCTCAAAATCTTCAACTTCATCCAAGATATTTTTCCACGCTATCTTTTTCTCTCTTATTATCTCCCATACCTCTCCATTTAACCTGCCCCCATTCGTCCATAGCCTTTTTACTTTGAATTTTTGAAGTAAATATTTCACTCCCTCTAAGTGATCTTTATCCAAGGATGTCAAAATAAGATAATCTATCGTTGTAACTCTAGACTTCAAAAGAAAGGGGGCAATAACCCTTCTTTCTATAAATCCTTTTCCATTGTAATAGGAATAACCACCATCGATTAGAACCGTTTTTTCGTGTGGAAGCTTAACAAAAGCTATATTTTTATTCGCGGCATCTAAAAAATCTACTTCCAAAGAGCCCCTATTAGCCTTGGACACGTTGCTAAAAGCCAAAGTCGCTATAAAACCAAGAATAATGATTGGCAGAGCATATCTCAGCCTTGGATAAATCTTTTGTACAACAACTAATAAAACTGTAATAGCGTAAAAGAACCAACCAAAAATGCTAATAGATGGAATGGTCAACGAAGAAAAGGGTATCTCGAGAAGCCCTTGGACACCGAATATGAGCATCTTAATCAAGAAAACGTTAAGTGAGAGAAGTGGTAAAGCAATTGTTTCAGATAGTGAGAAGGCCAGAATAGACAGCAATCCAATTGGAACTATCAAAAACTCCACTAATGGTACGAAAATTAGATTTGCAGGTATTGAAATCAACGAAAGAACCCCAAAGGAATTTATTATGAAGGGCAGGGTGGCAAAAGAAGCTGCCAAGGTGATTTTGACAGATGAGATGATTTTTTCTTTAAATGTGTTAAACCTCAAGGGATAATACCTATTGATAAAAATAATTCCTAAAACAGCGGTGAATGATAGTTGAAAAGAAAGTTGAAAAAGTGCCCAGGGTTGCCAGACGAGAATTGCTAGGGCAGCTACCCCAAGAGTGTTCAGTTTATTTTCTTCTTTACCAATTACTATAGATAATAAATAAAGGACAACCATTATGAATGCCCTTACAACCGGCGTAGAAAAACCTGCAATGGCGGTATACAAAAATATTGGGATTATCGTCAGCGCAGCAGAAAGCCTTGGTACCTGAAATTTTATGAGTAAATATTCCGATCGTTTTAGAATCCATTTGATGGCTAAATAAAAAACAAGTGCTATTGCGCCTACATGCAATCCAGAGATAGCAAGAAGATGGGCGATACCTGCAGCCGAGAACTCATCCCTAAGTTCTAAAGGAATGCCCCCCTTTTCACCAATCGTTATTGCAGCCAATATTTCATTCTCAGGGGAAGGCAACTGATTTCTAACAAAACTACCAAAACTTGATCTAAGCCTATGTATAAAACCAAACAAGGAACCAACGTAATCCTTATCCCTAAAAATAACAATCCAATCCATACCGGGAATAAATCCAGTTGCATAAATGTCCTGTCTATAATAAAACCGCTTTACATCAAAGCTACCGGGGTTTTTAAAACTCCTATAGGGTCTTAACTTCGTATTCAATACCCTTACATTATCCCCGGTGTATATTCCCGTCATTCTTTCTTTAGAGTTGATTATCACTTTCCCAGACGCCTCTTCTTTCTTGCCATTCTCTACTATCCCTTTAATATCGATAAACAGCCTAGATCCCTCGATTCTGGTTTGCGGCGACTTATACAATGTTCCCAAAATATCTATTTCCTTACCAAGATGGTTCATAACGTGATTTTCAGGAAGGATTGAACTTGCAGAGAATAAAATTCCTAGAGGAACAAACAATAGATACCTAAGATTCGGAATAAAAAGGTATAAAGCACCTATAATCGGAGTAATAACTACAATTATCATCCATGGGTACCCGACCCATTCACTAAATAATATTCCCGAGATAAAACCTAATAGAGGCAGAATGATCGGGTATTTTGCGAAAAATGTGTGCATAAATAAATCAAATTTTTGTTACCAGTACTACCGCATGAGAGGCAATGCCTTCCACTCTTCCTGTAAAGCCAAGACCCTCGCTTGTCGTCGCCTTGATACCTACACGATCTTTTGAGATCTCCGCTATGGATGCAAGCCTTTCTTTAATTTTTGATATGTATTTCCCAATTTTTGGTTTTTCACAGACAAGCACGGTATCTAAATTTGCAATCTCGAATCCTTTTGATTTACATAGAGTTAGAGTTTCCTTAAAGAGAATTAAACTAGAAATACCTTTGTACTCTGGGCTGCTATCCGGAAACTTAGTGCCAATATCCGGCTCCCCAATCGCTCCAAGTATCGCATCGCAAATAGAATGTGTTAAAACATCTGCATCAGAATGCCCTTCAAGACCCAACTCAAATGGAATCTCCACTCCCCCGAGAATGAGTTTTCTACCTTGAGCGAATTTATGCACATCATAGCCTATACCGATACGATACATTGAATCTCCCTTATATGAATTAATTATACTACTATTCCTTAATCCTTTTCAGTTGTTTAATATAAAAAATATTTTCCGTTTTCTATAGGGTTTGGCATTTGTCATTTGGAATCATGAGCCCTTCGATGCCTCAGGACAAACTCGGTCGAAGGGGACGAAGCAATCTCAAATATTAGGAACGCATCGCTTCGGTATGCTCTCAATTGTGGATGTTAGATATTTCGTGGACAAGATCTATAAAGATTTATTTCAACTAATTTGGCATCTTACATTTTTTACTTTGTCTTGATACAAAGTAACAAAAATCAAGACTGGCCAAAAATTTAGCTATAAATTCCCTCACTCCGGCTAAAAAATCCAATATTCCCTATCCCCCGCATTTTTTTTAACGCCTGCGTTCGTGATTTACTTAACGCAATTTTTGGAATGTCTATCTTAACCTTTTCCTTTCGGAAAAGGTTTAACCAATGAGATCGTAATATTGAAAATAATTAAACTGTCCTCGAATTGTATAACATCTAAATCGATGACAATCTTTCTTTTTGATTGAATTTGAGAAATGAGAGGTATAAACTAAACTTCAGGCCTTTATTTCAGATACCATTTTCTCTTGTACAACTACCCTCGAAAAAATCATTCTACCTGTCGGAGTTTGAAGGACACTTGTAACAGAAACATCCATATCTTTTCCAAGATATTTCTTTCCATCATCGACTACGATCATAGTACCGTCTTCAAGATAACCTACACCCTGATTCTCCTCCTTGCCCTCTTTAACAACCAAGATATTTAGTGTCTCGCCTGGAAGTACAACCGGCTTTAGCGCACTGGAGAGTTGATTAAGATTAAGTACTTTCACCCCTTGAAGTCCAGCTACCTTGTTAAGGTTATAATCATTCGTGACAATTATCGCCTTAATCCTTTTAGCAAGCTCAACAAGTTTTAGATCGGCCTCACTTATCTTCGGAAAATCATGACTTGTAATCCTAATCACGACATTTGGAATATCCTGCTGCATCCTTTTTAGAACATCTAGTCCCCTCCTTCCCCTAACGCGTTTAATTGGTTCATTAGAATCAGCAATATACTGAAGTTCTTTTATTATAAACTTTGGAACTATCAAAACCCCATCAATGAATCCAGCCTCGGCTACATCCGCTATTCTTCCGTCTATAATCGCGCTCGTGTCTAAAATCTTTGGGCTAGACAAACCACCTCTAGCATCTGTCCTTCTACTAGCTCTATCCGCCTTAAAGCCTTTTCTAACCCCCTCGGAGATTCCCAGATAAAAGAGTAAAAGAAATAACATCAAAGAGATATAGATACTTACATCGGGTGGAATTCTTAAAGCATGCAGCACCTCATTTATTGCAAAGAAGGCGAGTGAAGCAGCTATCAAACCAACTGCTAAACCGAGTATTGATTTTAAAGGAAAATCCTTAATCAAGTACTCAATACCAAATATAACACCAATCGTTAAAGCTCCAACTACTACGGAAACAATTGCTGAAATGGTGATATTATATAATGGATAAGTTATCCAAAATCCAACTATTATTGACAATAGGAAGAAAAGTATTTTAAGCTTCATTTCTTCCTCACCCCTTGCCCTTCTCCCTTGATGTTGAAGGAAAATGAACAATTAAGTATAAATCGGAAATGGAATTTTAACAAGTAATCGGGCATCCATAATCTATATTCTTTCTTTGTGTTGATACAAAGATACAAAAATCAATCACGTCGATTAAAAAATTGGAATTCCGCCTCATGGCGCGAACTTTTATTAACGCAATTTTTAAAATGCCGATTAAATCCCTTTCAATTCGAGAAAGCGTAATCAAATGAAAACGGTATTGAAATTGTAAAAGTTTTGTCCATGAATTACATGAGATGTACGATTGCGAACACTTTCGCATTACTCAGTATAAATTTCGTGAAGCAATCCGTAACCAACTATCGAGATTATTCGGTGACTCGTTCCCTTGCTATCACAATGCATAGGTAATGCATTTTAATTAGAGGAGCGTCTCTATTTAAGTTTTTTACCTTACAATTCTTCTTAACAGACCTACTTATTAACTTTCTCGATGAGGTCTACTATCTCATCAGTAACTCTTATATATTTACTTCTTCCGTATCCAGGGTCTTTAGCCCTTCCATAAACAGAGGCATCAGTAATAGTGTCACCGGTATTTTTATCAATCAGTCGTATGCCTAGGTATAAAGCACCTTTTCCCTTATCATTGATTCCCAAGGAATACCACTCACAATACTTACAACCACGATCATAGCCCGTAACAGTTCCCTTGATAACTAGCACACCTTCTTCTGAAAAACTATTTGATTCTGTTCGCTTTATCATACGAAATTGATTCGTGTCTCTCAGTTTTTCAGCAATCATATCGGGTATCACAGCGTAAGAGTCATAGGGTACCCATTCTAGTTCAGTTTTATCGAAATTGGGAATCTCTATGACATCGTACTTAGTCCTTTTACTATCAGGCTTTTTATTAATCACCGTATAGGAGGCTGTACACCCAACTGATAGTAGAAATAATAAAATTAATGTTGTACGAATTATTCTCCTACCCATCACTCCACTACCTCCAATCATATTGATCCCCCATCAAGTTTGTAGATAATATATTACACGAAAACTAACTACTAACATATTTACATGTATTGGCTTTAAGAAAGTAACAAATTAGTTGATATTTTAGACCATTTTATTTAATCAAAAATATAAGAAATTATTGAAAGGAAAAGAGAAAATTTGACATCAGTGAAAACCCCAACTAATACTAATAATCCATAAAACCTCTCGGATGAGACATGAGAGTTTGTACACTAGCAAGTGGGAGTTCCGGGAATTCCCTTTTTATACAAACAAATAACACTAAGATACTAGTCGATGCCGGTATAAGCCTTAGGCAAATTAAATCAAGGCTCGAAAATCTTGGCGTGGAAATCTCCGATATAGACGCGGTGATTGTGACTCACGAACATACTGATCATGCTTTGTCAATTCCAAAAATTGAAAATACCACCTACGTTGCGTCTGCAACGCTAAATATTTGGAAGGACAAAGTCAGAAATCTTAAAGAGTTTGATACGGGTAATTCATTTACGGTAAGAGACGTTTTGATAAATCCATTTTCAGTCCCACATGATGCCTTGGATCCAGTAGGTTTTACTTTTGAAACGGATCATAAAAAATTGAGTATAGTTACTGATATCGGAACATCTACTTCATTGGTAAAAGAAAGACTTAGGGGTTCAAATATACTCGTAATTGAATTCAACCACGACGAAGAGATTCTTAAATATAGCTCCTATCCATGGGAATTAAAGCAAAGGATAATGAGTCGCCTAGGTCATCTATCAAATCGGCAAGCCGCTACTCTACTCGCTGATCTACTCCACAATGAACTTTTCCATGTCGTCCTTGCACATTTAAGTGAAATCAATAACAGCCCGGACGTAGCCCTGAGGGCTGCTTATTCTGTAATAAAAAAAGTTGGGGTGGAAAATATAAATCTTTCACTTGCACCCAGAAAGAAGATTGGGGAGGTTTTAACCATTTGATTACCAGATATTCTCGAAAGGAAATGTCCCAGATTTGGACAGGCGAAGCAAAATATCGTGAGTGGCTTCGCGTTGAAATTGCAGTTTGCGAAGCATGGGTAAAATACGGGAGCATACCCCCAAAAGCCCTTAATGTGATTAAAAAGCGGGCAAAAGTTGACGTCGATGGAATCAATGAACTTGAAAAAACCTTAAAGCACGATGTACTCGCCTTTCTTACTTCTCTTTCTGAGAAAGTTGGTAAAGACTCAAGATACATACATCTTGGCCTTACATCATCAGATATCTTGGACACTTCCTTCGCCATTCAATTAAGAGAGGCCGCATCGATACTCGTCGAGGATATAAAGAAGTTGATGGCTGTCATCAAGAAGAAAGCATTTAAGTACAAAAAAACCCCGATGATAGGAAGGACTCACGGAATGCATGCCGAGCCAACAACCTTGGGCCTTGTCTTTTCACTGTGGTATGACGAAATGAAAAGAAATCTGGAGAGGATGATAAGGGCCAAAGATATTGTAAGTGTGGGAAAGGTATCTGGAGCAGTTGGAACTTTTGCCAATGTTCCACCGGAAGTTGAAGAACACGCTTGCTCGCTTCTTGAACTAAAGCCCGCAAGGATTTCTACACAGATCGTTCAGCGTGATATTCACGCAGAGTACTTCCTCACACTCTCAATAATCGCAACATCCATTGAGAAAATTGCAACAAAAATAAGACATTTTCAAGTAACCGAGGTTCAAGAGCTCGAAGAACCATTTACAGAGGGGCAAAAGGGGTCTTCAGCCATGCCCCACAAGCGAAACCCCATACTATCTGAAAACCTATGCGGCCTCTCTAGACTTGTTCGTTCCTATGCCTTCTCGTCACTTGAGAATATACCACTTTGGCATGAGCGCGACATCAGCCACTCATCTGTAGAAAGGGTTATCGGGCCAGACGCAACTATTTTGCTTGATTTTATGCTCGACAGACTAAAGTATGTGATAGAATCCCTCCAGATATACCCTGAAAATATGGAAAAAAACTTATCGCTGACTCGAGGTCTTATTTTCTCTCAAAAGGTATTGCTGAAATTAGTGGAGAAGGGAGTTTCTAGAGAAAAGGCCTATGAAATTACTCAGGAAAATGCAATGAAGAGCTGGAACAAAAAATTAAATTTCAAAGAACTTATTTTAAATGATAAAGGAGTAAGAAAACATCTATCTATAGGGGAGATTGAAGATTGTTTCAATGTTTACAACGACTTAAAAAATATAGATCACATATTTGAAAGGGTATTTTCTTAATTTTTGACATTCCATTTTGGTTGCTTTCTGAATAATTAGTGTTATATTGTTAACTGTCAAATTTAAAGGAGACCACATGACGAATAAATTTATTGGTTTTGCAGTCTTTGTCCTTACCGTTTTCATATTTCACATCCATGTCAATGCAGAGAACATATCATCGAAAGAATCGAGCGAGCTTGAAGGATTCTTGAAAGAGAAAATGGGCAAACTTGTACCGCCCGACGCAAAGATAGAAGTAAAAGGCTTTCAACCAACGCCCTTGATGGGATTCAAACAAGGAACATTTGTAATTACAACGAGTAAAGGATCTGGAGAACTACCATATTTAATTAGTGACGACAAGAAATATTTAGTATTTGGAGAACCTGTTGATACAAAAACATTTCAGGCTGGTCCTTTAGGCATAAAACAGGGCAAAATACAGATTGGAGCGGGCCCCGCTATTCCCGTTTTAATGAGTAATGACGGGAGATACCTCGTTATAGGTGGTGAATTATTAGAATACAAACAAAAATCATCCAATTGATATGTAGGTTATCTCAACCAAAATCATACAAGGAGAAAAAACTATGAGTTTTAAACATGTTGCTTTTACTTTTTTATTCTTACCCCTTTTAATGTTTCATATTCATTCTAATGCTCAGGAAATTAATGAAGATGAGGCGAACAGGCTAAAAACATTCATTAAGAAAAGGTTAGGCTCACGAATGCCTGCTGATGCTACTATTGAAGTCAAGGGCTATGAAAAAAGTTCACTTGAGGGTTTCAAGAAGGGAGAATTTCTAGTTAATTCCTCAAGGGGTTCTGGGGAAGTACCATTCGTAATAAGCCAAGACGGAAAATATCTGATGTTAGGAGAACCGTTCAGTTTAGAGCAACTCGAAGATACCCCGATAGATGGATTGAAGAAAGGAACATTACCTGCCGGACGACAACCAGTACCGGTTTTATTAAGTACGGACGGTAAACATATTATTCTTGCTGAAATAATCGATTCCACCGTAGATCCTCTAAAAGAGACAATGAGTAAAATTTCTTTAGAGGATATTCCGGTAAAGGGCGATGAGAAAGCACAAGTCACAATAGTTGAATACTCCGATTTTCAGTGTCCTTTCTGTAAACGAGCCACAGACATGCTACCCGCCATAATGGAAAAGTATGAAGGTAAAATAAAAGTATTCTATAAACAAATGCCCCTTCCTAATCATAATTGGGCTAAAGGTGCTTCCATAGCTTCTGTCTGTGCAAGCAAACAGGGAAATGAAAAGTTTTGGGAGTTTCATGACCTGGTTTTTGAAAATCAGAAAAGCATCACAGTCGACAATTCAAAAGATGAGTTTAATGGATTTGCAAAAAAGATAGGTTTAAACACAGATGAATTTGATAAATGTCTTAATTCACCAGATGTAGCTGAAAAGGTACAACAGGAGATGGCCGAGGCGCAGTCTATAGGTGTAAACTCAACACCTACCTTCGTGGTGAATGGCATGATTGTTCCAGGCGCTAATCCCGATAACCTAAAATCAGCTATAGATTCGAGCCTATCGGATAAGCTATGATTAAATCCAGTTTCTGAATGACTAAATTTCTTGTAAATGAATCGCTTCTTAATACCCTTTTTACATCGACCAATTAGAGTAATTTATATTCGAAAAGAAATTTAGTTCTGACGGAAGCTCATTTCCCACTCAATCAAAATACAGATGAAGTGCCCTAAATGTGGGTTTACTAGTTTTGATTTTATTGATAAATGTAAAAAATGTGGTAGTTCGCTTGATATCAATCCAAGGTATAAGGTAATTTATCAAAGGATCGAAACCCCTAGGAGAAAAAAATTTGACGACATTAGTGAAGATAGTGGAGAAAGGGTTGAGTACCTGGAACCAATCAAGTCTGTAAATACTTCTGTTTCACCACCTGCTGATAACAATATAGAAGACGACTTACTTGTTCTCCCAATTTCTGAAGAAGCAGATTTTGATGCAGATAAGCAAGAACAGTCTCTTCAGATTGATGAATTTGAAGAGGTTGAAGCCGGATCAAGGGTAAAAGAGCCAACTCCCTTCGATTTTGCGGGCTTCGTGCCAAGATTCTCCGCCTTTTTAATTGATCTAATTATTGTAATTGGTATTACAATTACTGTATCATCGTTGGGAATCATTATAGCTGCTAAAATATCCGGTTTAGATATTAGTGACATTATAATTATCACTGCTCAAGTCTTTTTCTTCCTACTGTTCCTCAGTTCAACCTATTTTGTATTTCTTGAGGGCTATTCAGGTCAAACCATCGGTAAGATGATTATGGGTATTAAAGTAATTAAAGATGATGGCAACACGATAGATCTCGTAAGTGCCTTTACAAGATGGATAGTATCATTTATATCTGCCTCGTTCTTATTTCTAGGATTTATTTGGGCCCTTTTTGATCGAAGATCCCAAACATGGCATGATAAAATAACAGGTACTATAGTAGTATTCCAATAACAAAGAGCCATGGAATTTCTCAATAAAATTAACAAAAAGTTCATAGAAAAGTCTGGCGAGATAGAAAATTGGATTGAACAACATTCAAAAGAAGCACTGGTTCCACTTTATACGTCAGTCGACCTAAGGATATCCAAATATAAAATAACCCCTGTCGACACAAATGTGTTCCCCGCAGGTTTCAATAATCTCTCCGATTATTACAGAGGGCGCACTGCCTCTCTTTTTAAGCAATACCTGCGCCGAAAATATCCAAAGTACAGCAATATCCTACTAATTCCCGAACTTAATACAAGAAATCTCTACTATTGGGAAAATGTATATGTACTAAAATCCATCCTCGAAAGTGTGGGTTTCAGGGTTGAAATTGGAATTGTGAGTGATGAACTACAACTTGAAAAAGCGAATTTTAAATCCATAAGCGGTAAAGAAATCCAGGCATATAAAGTTTTTAAAGAGGGTTACAAGGCATTAATTCCAAATTATACTCCGGAACTGATCCTTGTCAATAATGACTTTTCATCAAGGTGTCCAGAAACCCTAAGGGACATTATACAGCCCGTTGAGCCTCCTGTAGAGATAGGATGGCATACTAGAAAAAAGAACCTACATTTTGAACTTTATAACAAGCTAGCTAACGAGCTGTCTCAGATAATTGAAATTGACCCTTGGATAATATCAATTGAAACATTGCTAGAAAAGGGGGTGGATTTTGATAATCCAGAAGACCGCGAAAGAGCGGCAAGAAAAGTAGACTTACTTATGGACAAACTCAAATCTGAATATAACGAACGAAATATTGATCAAGACCCCTTCGTTTTCGTCAAAAGTAATTCCGGTACTTACGGCATGGCTGTAGTCAACGTCTCTAGCGGTGATGAGCTTAGAAACCTAAACGCCGATGGTAGGAAACGGATGAAGGTTACAAAGGGCGGGGAGCCGGTGAGGGACGTGGTAATACAAGAGGGAATACCCACTTCGTTGAGACTTAAATCAGGAACTTTTGGAGAACCAGTTATCTACCTTGTAAGTACGAACATGGCGGGAGCTTTTTTGAGGTTGAATAGAGGAAAAAGTGAGTTTGAAAATTTAAATGCTAGGGGAATGGAGTTTAAAAGCTTGTCTTTAGCATATGATTACGAACATGATAAAGAAGACACTGAAAAGAATCTTCCGATTTCATGTCAGGTTATAGCAAGAACGGCAAGCATTGCTGCGGGATATGAAATTCAAAGGATACTAAGTGAAGGAGGATGTAGAGAAGAAGCGTCCTAACCCATTTTTTCATTGGCCTTTTCCGTAAGGGATTTATTATAAGCCGCTACGAAAACAAAATTCGCAAGACAACCAAAAAACCCGATTAGAATAGCTGCTAGGATAAAAAAGGTGTACTCGTTTGAGAATGCGGAACGAAATCCCTCAATTATTTTGCTCAAGAATCTGTCATTCTTAGATGGATTTTCGGAATCACTATTTGAATCGTTCATTTTTATATATTGATATCCCTACAATTCGGGGAATTATCCCTTGAGTGGTCTTCTTTAAAAAATAGTGCTTAGAATAATCCCAACTGTGTAGATACAATTGACTGGTTTTTGAATCATAGACAACGACTTTTACGCTATCAACCCTGCTATTTAAAGGTAGAAACTACGTTTGACAGGTATTTGTTTTCATGTTACAAAATTACGGTTTCTTTCACATTCCCTGTCCAAGGATAAACTAATCGAAAATGACTTTAGATGTAGTAAGTAGTTATCCCGTTGAAAGGTTTCTTTTGGCCTTCGCGATAATTCTTATTGCTTCTAAAGTTTTCGGAGAGATCGCTGAGCGAATTAAGCAACCGGCGGTCCTGGGTGAGCTCGTTGCAGGAATGATTATAGGAGGAAGCGTTTTAGCCTTAGTCCCTTCCATAGCCGGTCAGCCAGGATATGAAACATTTCATTTGCTTGCTGAAATTGGTGTTGCAATATTGCTCTTTGAAATTGGTTTAGAGACCAACCTCAGTGATTTGCTTCGACTTGGGGCTACCTCCTGTCTTGTAGCGGTGGTTGGTGTGGTAGTACCTTTCTTTCTTGGATTTATAAGCGTAATGGCGTTCGAGAGATATGGACTCCTTGGTGAAATAAACCCAATTTTTACAACTGTTATTGCAATAACTGTCGGTGCGACCCTTACGGCAACTAGTGTAGGAATTACCGCAAGAGTCCTTTCCGATATTAATCGCCTACAAACCGAAGAGGCTCGCATTATTTTGGGGGCAGCAGTGATTGACGACATTGTGGGTTTGATTATCCTGGGTATTGTGAGTGGGCTAATTGCAACTACAAAAGAAGGACTAGATACAGGAATATCACTGGCAAATATTGGTTTTGTAACTCTTAAAGCATTTGGGTTTCTTGTTATTGCAATCTTAATAGGAAATTTCGCATCAGTTAAACTTTTTAACCTCATTGAGAAAATGAAGGTTCGTGGGGTTCTACTTTTAAGTGCGCTTTCATTTGCCCTGATATTTGCGGTCTTGGCTGATCTTGTAGGCCTCGCTCCCATTGTAGGAGCCTTTGCCGCAGGGCTAGTTCTTGCAAAGACCAATCAATTTAAGCTCATAGAAGACCGTCTAAAGCCAGTATCAGATGTGTTTACGCCAATTTTCTTTATAATGGTTGGAGCTGCTGTGGATGTGCGCGTTTTTAATCCCTTCAATACCGCTAATTTACCCATTCTGCTAATTGCGATTGTTTTATTTATTGCTGCAGTACTCGGTAAATTCGTAAGTGGTTGGACGGTTTTTAAAAAGGGGATAAGCAAAGCTGTCATTGGGATTGGAATGATTCCCCGAGGAGAAGTAGGACTCATTTTCGCTCAGATGGGTCTTGTCTCGGGAGTATTTGATTCCAGACTATTTTCTGCAGTTACTGTGATGGTAATGCTCACTACATTTATCGCACCACCACTTCTGAAATTCACCTTTGCTGATGAAGAATCCACTGCAGGAGAAATAGACCTAAAAACACCGTGAGGTTAAATGAATTGAATTCGATTAAAACTAAAGTCTCTTTATCTGTTTCCACTCTATTAGTAGTATCAACCTCCAGTGCACTTGCGGCTGAAGACATACTAAAAATAGATAAGTTGCTCATATTTCAGATAGTAATTTTTATTGCTGCAATATTCATTCTAAACTCGCTTTTATTTAAACCCCTTCTCGAACTGGTTGATAAAAGAGAAAAATTAACTACCGGAACAATCGAAGAGGCCAATGAACTAAGAGAAAAGATTGAACTAATAATAAAGGACTACAATGCTAGATTAGATCAGGCCAGAGCACAAGCACTAGAGGAGAGAAACGAAATCAGGCGTAAAGCTCAGACCTCGGCCGAGGAACTTTTACAGAAGGCGAGACAAGAATCACAAGCATTACTGAATGAGGCAAAACAAAAATTGGAAACCGAAAAAGGACTAAAGGAGGAAAAAATTAAGCCGGATATAGAGTACATTGCGAGAGACGTCGCATCCCGTATCCTGGGTAAGGAGATATAGTTTGTATGAACCTTGATCTATTAAATCTTATCATTACATTTGCAACTGAAGAAGGTCAGACATTCATTTGGGAGGATGTGGGTTATCAAGCAATCAACCTAACGATTCTACTTTTGATCCTAGTTTATTATCTTAAACAGCCGGTAAAAGACTTCTTGATCGAAAGAAGAGGTCTAATCAGAAATGAGATAGACAAAGCACAAAAGGCCATTGCCGAGGCAAGAAAAAGTCATGAAGAATATGATGAAAAACTTAAGCACATAGATCACGACATCAGAAATCTGAGAGAAACCATTCCCAAACAAGGTGAAATCGAAAGAGATGAAATTCTAAAGTTGGCAGAGATAGCATCTGAAAAGATCACTGAAGAAGCGAAAGAAACAATTCAATTAGAAACGGCAAAAGCGAAGCGAGAAATACAAAAAGACGCAGTTTCGAGTGCCCTCGAACTCGCTAAAAGCATAATAAAAGAAAATCTGAGTGAATCAGACAAAAACAATATAATTGAAGATTTTATCAAGGAGGTAGATGACGACAAATGGCATCAGTCGCAACATTAAGGGATTTACTAGAAGCATTAATCGAATCGGCGAAAGAAGTGAATAAACTTCAGAAGGTAACCTCGGATCTGGAAACGTTTTTTAAAACAATCTCATCCCATGAAGACCTGAAAAAAATCCTCGGCAGCTCTGTATATGAAATAGAAGAGAGAAAAGATATAGTCGGCGACATTTGTGAAAAAATGGGTCTAGATCACCTTACTCTAAACTTCATTAAGCTTATAATAGAGTTGGAAAAGTTCAAAACACTAATTAACTCACAGGAACCTGTAATTCGCAAACTAAGAAAAGTTTCAGGGACTCAAAGAGCTGAAGTAACTTTCCCGGAACCACCACGGGACTCTGATCTTAGTAAAATTAAAGAGTCACTGGAAAGATTAACTGGAGACGAAATTGAACTCGTAGTAAAAGTTGACCCAAATATATTGGGAGGAGTAATTGCTAAAGTTGAAGATAAGGTTTTTGATGGTAGCATTAAAAACCAGCTAGAGAGAATTCGTGGGGTTCTATCGGTACCCTAAGACCTTGAGAATCAAAGGAGCACTCAAGATGGAAGAAATCAGGATAGAAGATATTGGAGAAATATTAAGAAACAGAATTAAGGGATTTGAAAAGAAAATTGAAACGAGTGAAGTTGGAACAATAATCTCGGTGGGTGATGGAATAGCTCGAGCATACGGGCTTGATCAGGTTATGGCAGGGGAGCTTGTAGAATTTCAAAGTGGTGTTACGGGACTTGTCCTTAACCTAGAAGAAGACAACGTCGGTATAGCTATATTTGCAGAAGATACTGAAGTAAGGGAAGGGGATATAGTAAAACGCACCGGCAGACTTGCCGAAATCCCAACCGGAGAAAACATGAAGGGGCGAGTCGTGAACGCCCTCGGACAACCAATAGACGGAAAGGGAGAAATCCAATCCGAGGAATATAGACGAGTTGAAATAAAGGCGCCAGGTGTAGTTTATCGGCAATCAGTTCGAGAACCAATACAAACCGGCCTTAAATCAATAGATTCAATGATTCCAATAGGCAGGGGCCAAAGGGAATTAATACTCGGAGACCGTCAAACGGGAAAAACTGCAATTGCGGTTGATACGATTATAAATCAAAGGGATGAAGATGTTTACTGTATATACGTCGCTATCGGTCAAAAGCGGTCGACCGTTGCCCAGGTAGTTGATAAACTAAAGGAATTTGGAGCAATGGAATATACGACAATCGTTGCCGCTACAGCAAGCGATCCAGCTCCTTTTCAGTTTATCGCACCTTATACGGGTTGTGCACTTGGCGAGCATTTTCGTGACAGTGGAAAGCATGCACTCGTTATTTATGATGACCTTACAAAACACGCCTGGTCTTACCGACAGCTCTCTCTCCTCTTAAGGCGTCCACCCGGGCGAGAGGCATATCCAGGAGACGTATTCTATCTCCATTCAAGGCTTTTAGAGCGTGCGGCGAAAATGAGGGATGAAGACGGCGGAGGATCTCTCACGGCGCTTCCAATAATAGAGACTCAGGCAGGAGACGTATCTGCTTACATCCCGACAAACGTGATCTCGATTACTGACGGTCAGATCTATCTTGAAAGTGATCTTTTTTATTCAGGTGTAAGACCAGCTATTAATGTAGGACTTTCAGTCTCCCGAGTCGGCGGTTCAGCTCAAATTCGTGCGATGAAAAGTGTAGCCGGAACACTAAGACTTGAGCTTGCACAGTATAGAGAAGTTGAAGCGTTTGCACAATTCGCCTCTGACCTTGATAAGATTACACAGTCTCAGCTTGCACGCGGAAGCAGGCTTGTTGAAGCCCTAAAGCAAGGTCAATATCAGCCACTCGCTGTTGAAAAACAAATACTAATAATCTACGCAGTGACAAATGGCTTCGTCGACAACTACCCGTTAGAAAAAATTAGAGATTACGAAAAAGAGCTCTACTCTTTTTTCGAAGCAAAATACAAGAATCTTCTAGATGAGATAAAAAATAAAAAAGAGATATCTGATGAGCTGGCAGAAAAGATCGAGAATTCCCTTGAGGAATTAAAAACTCAACTCGGAGAATTAAACTAACGCAACAGATTTTAAATGCCAAGCTTAAAACAAATCAGGACCAAAGTTAGTAGCGTAAAGGGCACACGACGGATAATGAGTGCCATGAAACTCATATCAGCTGTAAAGCTGCAACGTGCACAGAATCTGCTCCTATCATATCGCCCATACTCTGACGCCTATGAAGGAATAGCAAAAAGCCTTGCCACAAGATGTGATCCTGAGTGGCACCCGCTTTTAAAAAGACCCGAGGAAAGTAAAAAGCTTCACCTGGTATTCATGACCTCTGATAGGGGTCTCTGTGGAAGCTTTAACAGCAATATAATTAGGAAAATAGACACATTTTTAGTAACAGATGCAAAGAAGTATGAGCTGGTGAAGTTAAGTTTCCTCGGTAGGAGGGGAAGGGACCACTTTGCTCGGCGCGAATTTCAAGTTTCGAACAGCTTCATTGGTATTACTGAAAAAAATATCACATCAATCGCAAAGGAAATCTCAACCGAAGTAACAGAGGAGTTTATAAAGGGCGAAGTAGACGAAGTCATGTTGGTATACAACTACTTCAAGTCAGCAATTTCTCACGTCATTACCTTCAAAAAACTATTGCCACTAGAGCAAGAAGAAACTGACGAAGAAAATACGCCCATCGATTATCTATATGAACCCAATAGAAAAGATGTACTCGATTACGTCTTGCCCAAATATTTAGAAGTCAGTATGGAAAGGGCAATCTTTGAGTCAGCCACAAGTGAGCAGGCTGCTCGAATGACAGCTATGGAAAATGCAACACGGAATGCGGATGAAGTGTTAAGAAAGCTTACTTTATTGTTTAATAAAACCAGACAAGCTCAGATAACTAGGGAGCTTATGGACATAGTAAATGGGACCGAAGCATTAAGGAAAGGAGGTTCAGAATAGTATGGAATTAGGTACAAATAACATGGGTAAGGTTATTCAAATCACGGGACCCGTAATAGACGTAGAGTTCGAAGATGGGGAACTACCACCAATATATACAGCACTTAAATTGACAAATCCACAAATAAGTGACGAAAAGTGGAATCTAGTGGTTGAGGTAGCTCAACAGCTTGGCGGGAACAGAGTGCGTTGTATAGCCATGGATTCAACAGAGGGGATTAAAAGGGGTGAGGATGCGCTCAACACGGGGGAAGGTATAACCATACCGGTTGGAAAAGAAGCACTAGGAAGGCTGATGAACGTTATAGGTGAACCCATTGACGAAGCCGGTCCCATTAGAACAGAGGAGCGGTGGCCAATCCATCGACCGGCGCCGGAATTTGTCGAACAAAGCACAAAACTTGAACTTTTTGAAACAGGAATCAAGGTAGTCGATCTGCTAGCTCCTTTTCTGAAGGGCGGAAAGATCGGACTATTTGGCGGTGCAGGTGTTGGAAAAACAGTGTTGCTCATGGAATTGATCCATAATGTGGGAAAAGAATATGGGGGAGTTTCAGTATTTGGAGGTGTTGGTGAAAGGACACGTGAAGGTAATGATCTGTGGGTAGAGATGAGAGAATCTGGAGTTATAGGAAATACGGGAATGGTTTTTGGACAGATGAATGAACCCCCTGGTGCGAGAGCAAGAGTAGGACTAACTGCCCTGACACTTGCAGAATACTTTAGAGATGAAGCAGGTCAGGATGTTCTCCTATTTATAGATAACATATTTCGATTTACACAAGCAGGTTCTGAGGTTTCGGCACTGCTTGGTAGAATACCTTCAGCCGTAGGATATCAGCCCACATTGGCAACGGACCTAGGCGAACTCCAGGAAAGAATAACTTCAACGCTTAAGGGTTCGATCACATCGGTTCAAGCCATTTATGTGCCTGCAGACGATCTTACCGATCCAGCACCCGCTACAACATTTGCACACCTAGACGGGACAATTGTACTTTCTCGTCATTTAACTGAGCTCGGAATATACCCCGCCGTCGATCCGTTAGACTCAACGTCCAGAATATTGGATCCTCGAATTGTTGGAGAAGAACACTATCAAGTTGCTCGTGAAGTACAGGAGGTGCTACAGCGTTATAAACAACTTCAGGAGATCATCGCTATACTCGGAATGGATGAACTTTCTGAAGACGACAAACTAAGTGTAGCAAGGGCTAGGAAGATTCAGAGATTGCTGTCTCAGCCCTTCAATGTGGCAGAACAGTTCACGGGAACCCCTGGTAAATATGTTCCAATTAAAGAAACAATAGAGGCATTTAAGGAAATCATATCAGGAGAATTGGATGACGTCCCCGAGCAGGCATTCTATATGGTAGGCAATCTTGAAGAGGTTCAAGAGAAATCCAAAGAGCTGGTTTCAAGATAATTTAGCATGGGAATGGCAATTGGGAGCGGCTTCTAGCCGCGAATAGACACAAATCGATACCCGTTGCAAGATGGAAGTATACAAAATTAATCGTGAATATTGTATCTTGCATAATTTTGTACATGAAAATTCGTGTCAATTAGTGGCTAATTAATAATCGGAGAAACTTGAATTTGGCAGATACGATAAAACTTCAAGTAATAACACCAACGAAGCTGGTAGTGGATGAAGAGGTAGAAGAGGTTGTGGCTCCAGGCGAGCTAGGGGAATTTGGAGTACTTGTAGGTCACATCCCTTTAATAACCACCATAGTGCCAGGAGAGCTCAAATACAAAAAGGATGGGGTCGACAGATCAATAATAATAACAGGTGGAGTCGCAGATGTCAGGGATGATAAAGTGAACGTCTTGACGGATAATGTGTTAACACCGGACAAAGTCGATACCGAAGCCTCCAGAAAAGAAGCCGAAGCAATCTTGGAAGAATTAAAGGACTTTGGTGGTGATGAGAAGGAATTTAAAGAGATAGAAAAAAGGCTAAGACTAGCTCAGATCAAAGCAGGAATAAGACAAGTTTGAGTTCTAAACAAACATAAGCAATAATATCTACCCATTCATGCATAGTAGTACGCCAATGCTCGCCCTGCGCAAAGTCGAAGGGTTCCCGGTTGGGTAAATCAATTCCACGATTCAAGCATGTCCCAGCTCAGGCCAGAGTTCAGCATGACTTATAAATCAGTGTAGTTCACCAGTCTGGCCGGTGGAATTGCACGGCGTCACGAGCGAGACTGGCGAACTTCCCAGATTCTCAATTTTGCGATTTGTTATTGAAAAAATAGAAGCTGCCACAAAATCAAACCAGGTTGTAATAATCTAGCCCTAGATGAGTGAGGAGCTCTTCGCCCTTGAGATAACGAAGAGTATTTGTTAGCTTCATCAGTTGAATAGATAAGTCATGCTCAGGATAAAGGTTTTCTCCAACCATTGGGCTCTTGAAATAAAATGAAAGCCATTCCTGAATACCATAAAAATTTGCTCTTTGAGCAAGATCCATGAACAGCACCAAATCCAGGACTATGGGGGCTGCTAGTATACTATCACGACAAAGAAAATTGACCTTGATCTGCATCGGATATCCAAGCCACCCAAATATGTCTATATTATCCCAAGCCTCTTTTTCATCACCCCTTGGTGGGTAGTAATTAATTCTTACCTTATGATAGTAGTCTGAATAGAGATCAGGATATAAGTCCGGTTGAAAAATGTATTCTAAGACGCCCAGTTTGCTTACCTCTTTGGTTTTAAAAGAGTAAGGATCATCCAGAACCTCACCGTCCCTATTTCCGAGTATATTGGTTGAAAACCAACCACTTAGACCTATCATTCTACTCTTGAGCCCAGGAGCCAAAATCGTCTTCATTAGTGTTTGACCGGTTTTGAAGTCCTTACCAGCTATGGGAACCTTTTTCACTTTTGCGAGCTCGGTCAGCGCCGGTATGTCAGCAGATAGGTTTGGAGCTCCATTTGCGTATGGCACACCACTTTTTATAGCTGCATATGCGTATATCATACTTGGGGGTATCTCCGGATCATTATCTTTTAAACCGCGTTCAAATTTCCCTAATGAACTATGAACCTTTGATGATTCCATATACGTCTCGGTACTACCGCACCAAATCATTACAATACGATCAAGTGAATTTTCTTTTTTAAATCTCGAAATGTCATCCATGAGTTGTATAGCAAGATCCATTTTAGTCTTGCCCCTCTTTACATTTTTGCCATTCAGTCTTTTCACAAACTTCTTATCAAAAACCGCTGGCATAGGCTCAATGTTTTCGAGCACACCCACTAATTCACCGAGAAGCTCAGTCTTCAAGACACCCGCTTTAATCGCTGCCTCGTAGATGTTATCCCTAAATATATCCCATCCGCCAAATACTAACTTTGAAAAATCAGCTAAAGGAATGAAATCTTTAATGAGGGGAACCTTTTTTTCAGTCCTCTTACCCAGCCTTATTGTCCCTAATTGCGTGAGTGAACCAATGGGCTTTCCTATGCCCCTTTTTATGGCTTCAATTCCTGCAATAAATGTAGTACTAACTGCACCACCCATTCCGGGAAGTAGAACACCGAGCTTCCCATCAGCAGGGTCAGCAAGCTCTTTCCTTTTAACTTTGGACTTCTTGGTCTTGGTGGGCAATGGTGGAACTACCTCTTCGAGAACTGCTGTCCTCTCCTTGCCTTTCGCTTACCATACTTTTTTCTTTCAACCATTCTGGGGTCCCTTCGGAGAAGACCCGCGGATTTTAATGGCTTTTTGACTGAATCACCTAGATGCAGGAGTGCCCTTGCAATTCCGTGTCTTACAGCCCCTGCCTGACCGGTGAGTCCACCCCCTTTTACATCAATAGAAACATCATACTTGTCGAGTGTTTGAGTTAATTGCAAAGGTTCTAAAGCGTGACTTTTCCACGCCTCTCTTGGAAAGTATTCCTCAACTGGTCTGTCGTTAACCAAGATTTTCCCTTCGCCTGCACGAAGCCATACCCTGGCTACTGATGTTTTTCTTCTCCCGGTTCCATGATAATTAAGTTCAGCCATCGACTTCTAAACCTCCAGAACCTCAGGGCTTTGAGCCTCATGGGGATGTTCATCACCAGTATAGACTTTTAGCCTCTGTATTAACTTTTTTTGCCACTTATTTTTTGGAAGCATTCCCCATACAGCTTTTTTAATTATTTCTTCCGGTTTTTTCTCAAGCAGTTTGTCGGCTGTTATTGATCTGAGACCGCCCGGATATCCTGTATGCCTGTAATATGTTTTTTGAATCCATTTTTTACCAGAAAAGTTTACCTTTTCTGCATTTACAACAATAACAAAATCACCACAATCTGCATGGGGGGTAAATTGAGGTTTATCCTTTCCCCTAAGAATAGTGGCTACTTTTGTAGCAAGCCTACCTACGATCTTACCCTCGGCATTAACAACATGCCATTTCTTTTGAATA
This sequence comes from Desulfobacterota bacterium AH_259_B03_O07, assembly GCA_027717645.1. Classification (GTDB taxonomy): domain Bacteria; phylum Desulfobacterota_D; class UBA1144; order Nemesobacterales; family CSP1-2; genus JALLOG01. The sequence continues at coordinate 2,445 of JALLOG010000043.1, read as the reverse complement.
TCCTCGCTTCTAGCCATGTATGTCTTCATTTTTACCAATCCTGGCGTACAAAAGCAAACTGGAAATTCTACCAAAGACCCTTTGATTGTCAAGGTAAACGTTAAGGTATAAACTCGATAGGCGAGGTCTTCCAACCTCGGATTTAGGTCCGTGGCTAAAAGCCGCTCCGACAATAAGACGTTTTCCTTGCGAAACTTGCAAAGCAAATTGAAGTAATCTAATTCTAGCAGGAGATCACTTCGCGGAGCTTGCACCGAGTCGATCGAATGTGCTCGTGATGACAACTCCGTAGGAGCACCATTTCTTCGACTAAGTCAGAAAAGGCCTTGGTGCGATAAATTTCAAGAATGAGCACAAGATTGAAACAGAGACTTTATTCCGCAGTCAAATATAATTAACAATAGCACTATTTCAGGTATTAAAACTATCTAGAAAAAAATTAATTTGAAAATTTAGCAATAATAGACCTGTAAGTTTCTATGCCTTGGACTCCATGAACCCTGAAATCATTAAAGACTACTGTCGGCACACCCAACACATCAATCTTTTCTGCATCTCTTCTATAATCCTCTAGATTTTCTGCCATTTCCCTACCGTTTAGGTTATTTACTAATTCATCCTTATCGACTCCAGCCTTTTCCCCTATTTCGAGTATGACATTTAGGTCTCCAATATTTTTTCTGTCCAAAAAGTAAGCATCGTAACATGAGTTATGAAATTCAATGAATTTCCCCTTGGTTTTTGAAAACTCAGCTGCCTCAAGGCAGAGTCTGGAATTAGTAATAAATCCCGGAAGGCTCAATTTTGTATCTTCTTCTCCCACCACGTTTTGCAAAGCCTTTGCTGTACGCATGGTTTTTACCGTTCTTCTTCTTTTTTTACCCTGAGGCGGATATTCCGGGTGTATTTCGTAACCCTTCCATTCAATTACAATACCGTATTCAGCTCCAATTCTTTGTATACGCTTCGAACCTATATAGGAGAATGGGCATATATAATCGTAGAAAAATGTTATTCTCATTTGTTGGTATAAATTTAATTGTTCTTAAAATTGAAATATAAGAAAGAATTTCGATAAAATCAATTACTTTAGGGTCTGAAACAAAGCTAAACTCTGCCCGGAAAATCCTTTTCTTGGACCCAAAAGTAGGCTATGTTTCTCCAGTTTACTATATAAAAGTTCAAGGAAAACAAAAAGAAAAACGCCCGACCCCATTCCTCTTATTAGAGAAGAATTATGAAGTGGGGATAATACTTATCAAGTTGGCGATGTGAATTAATCCTCGATTACTCTATAAACCTTATCGCCTTTTCTTACTTTTTCAGATACTTTCAAACCGATACCATCGCCTTTCTTTGCCTCTGTAACCATTTCGTGTTCTATCTGCATTGAACTTACTTTCAACTCAAAATCCGTTGTGTGTCCCTTAATACGTAGAGTATCACCTACTGACAGGGTCCCGCTCGTTATCTCTACAACGGCTACGGAGAGTTTGCTAAAGTAGTTAGAAATATAGCCAATTTCTTTTTCTTCCATAGCTAAATCCTCGCCCTTTCAAGTTTGAACGTTTATCGCAAATTATCCCATAATAAAAATACAGTGTCACCTATAGAGGTGAAAGTCAAGCGAAGATAGAGGGACCCCCTCGATCTTATTTTTTTAAGGATTAAATTTAACTAGCGAATTCCCTGTAGCTTCCTCCAGGGTTTCCTCTCGTCTGTCATTGCGAACGGAGTGAAGCAATCTCATTTTTATATAAAAGGGTTGCGTCCCCTTTAATTATTTCGTACCCCTATTCGCTAATTGAGAGTAAAAATTTATGATGTATACCCTCATTTATTTCTAGTTTATTTTAAAATATTATTATAAAATTATTGAAAGGTTGGTTTAGATGATCGAAATAATTCATACTGATGCCGATAACATCGTCGCCTGCAGGATAGACGGTAAGATAAACACAGCGGATATAGAAAAAGTAGCAAACTATATCGAAGAAAAGTTGAAAACAAATAGAAAACTTAGAATTTATGTTGAAGTTAAAAGACTCAAGGGAATTTCTTTAGAAGCTTTTTTTAAGGACTTCAAATTCGGAATTAAACACTTTAACGATTTTGAGAAAAAAGCAGTTGTAACTGATAAGGAATGGATGAAAAAGGTTGCTGTTATTGCTGATAAACTATTTCCGAATATCGAAGTAAGGTGCTTTTCTTATGAAGACAAAGAAAAAGCTTTAGAATGGGCCGAGAGTTAATATTATCAGAACTCTACAAGTTCTACCCTTCTATTTTTTGCTCTTCCTTCTTCGGTGCGGTTTGAAGAGACAGGTGCTAAAAAGCCAAGCCCCTCCGGATTAACTCTTGAGGCTTCAATACCGTGTTCATTAATTAATTTATAGGGCTATGCACTTGACTGAAGTTACCACAACATATAGTATAGGCAGGTAT
>JALLOG010000439.1 GCA_027717645.1 Desulfobacterota bacterium AH_259_B03_O07 | reverse complement strand
TTTCTTCAGCACTCAAAATACAGCATTAGGTATGGTTATGTTAGATACCGGCCTCGTCGGCATCGCCTCAACCACCCCAACAGGCCTCTTATCCATAGAAAACACCGGTTCAGGATATACATTCTATGCAACAGACGATACAGACGACACCTCTCCATTTGTTATAAATGCCTCAGGAAATGTAGGGATTGGCATTTCTAATCCAGCACGAACACTTCATGTCAAAAGCACTGATACTGCTTGGTCAGGAGTAGCAGGCATACAGTTGGATACCGGTGATGACATACAATCGCGAGTAGCAATAATCCATCAGATAGAATCAGCATCTTTGGCAGATGATGGCGGATTGCATTTTGCGATTACTCAATCCAATGGCGGTGTACCCAATAACCCAACAGTAAGCGACACAAAGTTATTCATTAATGAACTAGGAAACGTCGGCATCGGAACCACGAGTCCGAACTGGCTTTTGCAAGCAAACGGTACAAGGCCCTTCTTTACTCTTTCAGACGACTCCGCTGGAACGGATTTGAAACATTGGTATCTGTCCTCACAGGGAGGAAATCTTTATGTAGGCACCACTATAGATACTTACGCCACCACCACTGGTTATCAGGCGTTTACAATTTTAAAT
>JALLOG010000438.1 GCA_027717645.1 Desulfobacterota bacterium AH_259_B03_O07 | reverse complement strand
CCCTAAAAGCATCAATAAATGCCTTTGAATCCTCTCTATAAGTTAAAGAAAGGCCATCAACATAAACAACAACGGTATCTCCATAATCTTTTAATGAGCAATCATATTCCATTCCACCGTAATTAACTCTCATGTTTAAAGTCATAATATCCGATAATGATTATTCCTTACACTAAAACGGTGATCAACAAGAAACCAATTTAGAATCATCGATTTATTTCAATTAAATGTACTGCTCCCCTTTTGTCAAGCTCGGTTTAAATGGAGGAAGTATTCGTTGACTGAGCTTATCTTTGCGAATTAATGTGAAAAGAAAAGGTTTATGCATAAAATGGGATAATTGTATAGATGGACGGATAGGGAACGACATTACTCGGATCAATCAGGATAAAATCTTTTAAAACGATTTTATTATGGGAATCAAAGATAATAAGATTTCAAAGACCCAAAATACATTAGACACATCAGACCTTTTAAGTGTCCGATTATCTTACATAATACAGATTCCTGACCAACGACATATTAGCAACTTCATATAACTATTACAAAATTTTATATATTAAATTGGCATAATTCTTGCAACAAATCTATATAACTTATGTATTTAGCATAAGTTGGAAATAAGATATAGGGAGG
>JALLOG010000437.1 GCA_027717645.1 Desulfobacterota bacterium AH_259_B03_O07 | reverse complement strand
CTGTAGTTTCCCACAAATAGGACACTTGAGGACTTTTATATTCATCAGTCTTAACCATTTGCAAGAATATGAACAACACAAGTTGCACCAGATCCACCCAGGTTGTGGGTAAGGCCAAGCTCTGCATTTCTTACTTGTCTTTCTCCTGCTTCTCCGCGGAGCTGAAGAGTAATCTCTGCAATCTGATCCACCCCCGTTGCCCCTACAGGGTGTCCTTTTGCTTTAAGCCCACCACTAGGATTTACTGCAAATTTCCCTTCTAGCAATGTAACTCCATCCAGAGTTGCAGGTCCCCCCTCTCCTTTGGGAACAAATCCCAAATCCTCAATAGCTATTATCTCTGCAATCGTAAAGCAGTCGTGAACCTCTGCTACATCCACATCGGTTGGTTCAATACCTGCCATGGCAAATGCCATCTTAGCCGCTTCTATCGTGGCATCAAATCTGGTCAAGTCTTCTTTTTCATACAGAGCAAACGAATCATTCGCCTGTCCAAACCCTATTATATCAACGGGCTTTTCTGACAAGCCCCTTGAAATGCTTTTTTCACTAAGAATAACTGCCGATGCGCCATCCGTTATAAGAGAACAGTCATAGAGACGAAGTGGATCGGCAACAATCCTGTTGTCTTCTAGTAC
>JALLOG010000436.1 GCA_027717645.1 Desulfobacterota bacterium AH_259_B03_O07 | reverse complement strand
ACATGCTCCTGGTGGAGTTGGGGTAGGAGTTGGACCACTCGGTGGGCCTCTAAAATCAGTTATGACGCACCCTAAATCAGCGAGGTTCGTAAAGGTATCCCCATTACAGTCCCCATTGCCGGGTGCTGGAGTACCTCTGAATGCATTAATTATTACGCCCAAGTCAGCTAAATTTACAAAACCGTCCGCATTTGCATCTCCTGGTTCAAATCCATCTCCTCCAGGTGGTGGTGGAGGCGGAGGACCACCGCAATTGAGTAGGTCCAGGCTAACATTTAATTCGTTTAGTACATTCTGAATCGTAGCAGCACCACTGATAGTACCAGTTTCATCCCCAGCGAAGTGTAGTCCAACGATATTATTATTGAGGTCCAGGACCGCCGATCCAGAATCGCCTGACAGTGCTATGCTTGAACACGGCGGGTTCTCACAAAGCCCACAACTGTCATCAGGAGTAACAAGGAAGGTGTCCTGGAAGATAGCCTCCCCACCACAATTATATGGAGCACGTACGGTCAAATTTACGCAAGTTATCCTTCCAAAGGTCAATCCTGTACTTCGACCACTCTTTTTTACACACTTTTCTAACGTTGGAGTACCAGGGGTAGTGGTAGGAGTGCCGATGTCCCTAATAATACTA
>JALLOG010000435.1 GCA_027717645.1 Desulfobacterota bacterium AH_259_B03_O07 | reverse complement strand
ACCTGCTTCAATTCTAGCGGCCTTTGAAAATGGTGGAGACTTTATTTCACCTTCCAACCATACTAATGGTTTATCCTTGGGCGACATTTAGCAATAATATATATCAGATCTGGCATAAAGTCAAGATTAATGTCTAGTGACTACTCGGTGTCATGCCTTGACTTGAGACTTTAATGAATTGATTCCGCTTATTTTAAGATGAAAAAAGTCGCGGGCCGTATCTTCACAATTGATATAAGACTTACATATCTATTCCAGATTATACTTCTCCATGAAATGGCAGTTGGTTGAATACCTGAGTGGCGGGTATTTGGATAAAGGTACTTTACATGTGAGCTTCATTGTTTACTCCAGATTCCCACCCCGCCTTTTCTTGCTTGGCGCTCATATTGTTTGAATTCCTTATAGTACCGGAAAGGAGAGGGCGCTATGACACGAGCAAATCCCTTCTTGACAAGCTCGGCGTTGAAAAGAGTTCCATTTTCAACAAAAACATACGCGAGCATACGACCGTAGCGGTCGTAGCGGTCTTCCGGTTCAAACTCAAGATGGACCCGCTTTCCCAGGAGCTGACTTTCGGTGAATCTGCTTGACTCAGGGCCAAAAAATTCAACTGGTTTTTCTGGATGAACAGTTTCAG
>JALLOG010000434.1 GCA_027717645.1 Desulfobacterota bacterium AH_259_B03_O07 | reverse complement strand
AGTTTATATCCCGAAAGACGTATATTTCTGAGCGTTTTTTATTCCTTCCGAAAGTATGAAGAGATTTGTTATCACTTACAAACAACCCTGTCTATCTGTCCCCATACCTGTCTGCGATATGAATAATTTGCCCATAAAATAAGTTTATCCCAAATTATGCGTTAATAATTTAGCAGGGATAGAATTATATCCCCCCTTTCCTTGAATTTACAGGTAGTTACGTGTATAAAGCACTAAAAATTAACACCACTAGGAGGTCACCTAAAAAGTGAAAGACGAACTTACCATTGTCACCCATAATATGTTACCACATAGAGGTGATATTAGAGTTGAGTTTAAGGCTATGCTTGAAGGGAAATAGGTTTGTTTTCAACGAAATATGTGGCCAGAAAGGAAAGTTTTATTGACATGAGCTTGTCTTGGGGGGATAATGAGAAAAGAAAAGGTTTATGCATAATATGGGTTTATCAATAAGATTTGATAATATGAAAACATAGAGGAACTATAGAGTCATGATAAAAAGGTCTTTAACTATGTTTTTCTTCAATTGCATGAATTTTAAAATCAACAATATAAAGGAGAATGTAATATGAAAAAACTCATTGCAATAGCTATCTTATTATCGTTTATTAATGTATCGGGA
>JALLOG010000433.1 GCA_027717645.1 Desulfobacterota bacterium AH_259_B03_O07 | reverse complement strand
GGTTTGATTATAGCTTCTACTTTTTTCATAGAATAGTCCTCCTTCCCAGTTTAACTGTGCAAAATTCATACCATTATCTAAGTTAGGTATTTATAATAATAGTTGTATAGTCTAGAAAAATAAATTGGTGTCAGATTGTAAGATTATAGGACAGTAGGCATTGAATTTCAGAATTTAAAGATTTGGATCAGTGTTTTATTTGTTATAGTTTGATGTGTAGTACTAATAAACTTCAAGGAGAATAAGTGTGGAACTTAGAACAATAGAAATTGAGAAACCGGAAGATATTAATTTTATTCTTGGGCAAACCCATTTTATAAAAACGGTAGAGGATCTTCACGAAGCGATGGTAAATATTTGACAAATTTAAAGAGGGCTTTGAACAACCGATTGAGCTTCCAAGAGATAAGTATCTTCTAGTAAATACCGATAAAACCATGGAAGAAACACTAACACAAACATTGATAGGAATAGTAAAGAAGCGAATATAGGCGTGAGAAAAGTACCCGTATTTTCTAAGAAAACTTGGAGGAAAAGCAAACAACAATTACAAGAGTGGCAGAAGGTCATTTGTGACAGGTATTACTAATAGCAACTTGACCAAAGTCACAATCCCAATCCCGACGTAAGAAGAAGCATTAGCA
>JALLOG010000432.1 GCA_027717645.1 Desulfobacterota bacterium AH_259_B03_O07 | reverse complement strand
TTTTAGAGGCCCACCGAGTGGTCCAACTCCTACCCCAACTCCACCAGGAGCATGTCAGATGCCGGCGTTAGATACAGATTTTTCAGACTTGGGTTATTTTTTCATCGATGCTCCGAATAATATTTTGGTTGGGGTAACGTCCACAGGGGAGATAGTGGCTATTGCAGCCGCTGATATTGTTCCCGACCCTCTAGTTATCGCCCTCGGTGCAACACCTATTAGCGCGAATGTGGCGCTAATAGATTTTGCAATAGTAGAGGATCTTTTATTTGATGCCACCGGCGAAGGTGTAAGGGTCGCAAGCGGGACTATATTTCAAGTAAATGATTTGATTGTCGACGAGATGCCTTTGGGGTTTGATATAGAAGGAGAATGCTTCAGTATAGAGCCTTTGGCTAGAACTGTGGAAGAGTCCATGAACAAATTAACTACGGAGAAAGTCCAAACGAGGGGATTCGATGATGGGACCCCCGCCATCCTCAGCGACTTTGCCGACCAGGTACTCAACTCGGAAGAGTAACTCTCTTTGCATCCTATACGTGTGAGCCTTGCTATTATCCGGGCGAGGCTCACATAATAATTGAAGATAATAGAATCAGTTAATTTTTAATACATCTAAGATTAACTATAATCCCCTAATATTCAG
>JALLOG010000431.1 GCA_027717645.1 Desulfobacterota bacterium AH_259_B03_O07 | reverse complement strand
CAAAAAATAAGTTAAGAGACTACAAGGAAGCTATACAGGACTTCAATAAAGCTATAGAGATCAATCCTAGGGATGCAGGTGCCCACAATAATAGAGGGATTGCAAAAAGTAAGTTGGGAGACTACAGGGGGGCTATAAAAGACTACAATAAGGCTATAGAAATAAATCCAAGACATGGAGAGGCATACTATAATAGAGGGATTGAAAAAGCTAGGACAGGAGCCTACAAAGAAGCTATACAAGATTTTAATAAAGCTATAGAGTTTAATTCTAATTATGCAAATGCCTACTATGCAAGAGGTTTAGAAAGATATCGCCTGGGTGACTATGAGGATGCTATACAAGATTTCAGCAAGACTATTGAGCTTGATCCTGATGCTGCAGATGCATTAACTGATAGAGGTAATGCAAAAGATGGGATTGGGGATTACCAGGGCGCAATAAAGGACTACAATAATGCTATAAAACTTAATCCTGATGATCCAAGAATATACTATAACAGAGGTAATACAAAAAATTTGCTTAGAAAATTTAAAGGAGCAATAAAAGACTACAATAAAGCTATTGAGCTTAATCCTAATTTTGCAGAGGCATACTATAATAGAGGGACTGCAAAAAATAAGTTAAGAGACTACAAGGAAGCTATACAGGACTTCAATAAAGCTAT
>JALLOG010000430.1 GCA_027717645.1 Desulfobacterota bacterium AH_259_B03_O07 | reverse complement strand
CGGCACCTCAAATACTACAGTAATTATTTCTTCTGGAACGAGGAATTCGAGAAAGTTGTTACCCCTGAGATGATTAAGGCATCAACTCTGGTCGGTACACCCGAGGAAATCAGAGAAACCGTACAAAGAATGGAATCCCAGGGTATAAGCCAGACAATGGTAGCACCATTGCCCGACCCTGTCGAGTCCATAAACAGTTTTCATGAAAATATAATGTCAAAGTACTGAATAAAGAACATGTTTTTGATTTAAGATCATAAATGAAGTGTAAAGTTGTGCTAAGCTTAGATGCATCCTGGGTTAGCAGTTTCTGACAGCTAAACGGCAGTGGTGACGGAACTTATCCGTAATTTTTTTTAAATATGACCATTATTGTAAAACCATTTTAAAATTATAATCAGACGTTGATAATTTACTATTAGTTAATAATTCCTACTACTTACGCTAAGTGGAAATATTATCAATAAATCTTTAAGCTCTGATTCTTTTAGTTTCGACATTTTTATAAAAGGTGTCGTGACCTCCAGGTATTGTTGATTTTCCGTGCTTTATACCCGTAAGTGCCTATAAATTCAAGGAAAGAAGGGATATATCCAAATCATTGCCTTCATCTTAACGCATAATTTGGGATTATTAAAGAAATCGATAAGCGGTCTGTCCATCCCCA
>JALLOG010000042.1 GCA_027717645.1 Desulfobacterota bacterium AH_259_B03_O07 | reverse complement strand
GTACTCGTTCAGTACGTTAGTGACACATTGCCTCCTTTTGTTTTTCTATTTTCTACCCAATTCCGATAATACTCATTTGGGGTAATAGGTATAGGGTAATTGTTAACTCTAAGAATAAGTTTTTGTTCTCGATTCTGCATTGTTTACATACCTCATAAACAAAACAAGAGGCTTAGCGACCTGGAGATGTAAACTAAGCCCCCTCAAAACACAACGCAGATATCTATTGCAATACAATATACAGAAATGTATAATATCTTTTAGAGTATTTACACTCTCATTTTGTGCATAGCGTTTAGGGGCTGGTAATGACTCTTCCCAGGAGCATTGCTAGCCCTTTTTTTATACTCTCTTTTCATTTAGCTTTAGTCCTTGTAGGCTTTACATATTGTGCAATAACAGCTCGCCTTATCATCTCCGAGAATGGCTTACCACTCTTCTTAGACTTCTTTTCGATTAGTTCAAGCATATCAACACTTAGCCTTATAGACTTTTTAACTTTAGGTACTTTTTTTTTAGCCATAATACCTACTTGTATGTATATATTCGTGCGACAATTATACCATTAAAACAATGCCATTAGACGTTTTTTTTATGATAAAGAAGCATGATCCCAAATTACACAAAAGTAGGGACGTCCATAAAAAAGTAAATAACTTATTCGGTGAGCCTGTAATCCATCATTTTGGAAGGTTGTTCCCCATGGCTGACCGCATAGACAACCGCCGGTTGAGTCATTGACAAACGTTGGCAAAGTCGGTTTCAATAAAATCTTCTCGGTCTGATCGGCTTTGAAAATGAACCTCCGTTCAATCCCACGAATAATGACATGATGTAATACTCCGGGGGAATCTAATCGAGCTAACCGTGGCATACTTTGTAGACAGCATCTCCTGTAATCACTGCCAAGTTATTTACTTTTTTATGGACGTCCCTCAAAACTATTAAAATTGAATATTTTAGTCCTTTTGCTTAATCCTATTCAGCGATAAACAATAAGAACTCAGACGTATAAAAAGAACAAGATCTTGTATCTTGAAATATTAAGTCAGGACACAAGGGATTTTTATGAGGAGATGGAGTTTTGATGAAAAGACCTAAAAGCAGTATAATTTTATTACTTTTAGGGAGTCTACTACTAGTTCGGCATTAAAAGGAGAACAAGATGGAAGTTTTTGTGTGGCCAATTGTTGTGGTCGTTCTCAGCATCATTTTCATGCTGATTTTTCGCCAGCCTATTTCAGCGTTCATCGCCAGGCTGCGCAAAGTGAGCCTGACTGGCTTAGAGGCGCTATCGGATCAGCCTCAGAAAGTGCCAGTGCGCGATTCCTCCCCTGAGGATACCGGGGAATTGATGAAGTCTTTTGATAGTCCGACACTACGTGAACAAGAAGCCGCCATTCAAAAAGGTTTGGAAGATCGACGCGTAGCGGGCGAGGAAGCGGTCAAGGTGCTCACGCGGCACTTGGCAGCGAATCAAATTGCCTTATATTATGAACAACTTAACTCAGCCATATGGGGGAGCCAAATTTACATACTGAAGTTTCTAAACTCAAGCATGACAGGGGAGACTTCCGAGATTTTTCGCCGCTTCTATGATTCGGCAGCCGCGAATTATCCGGACGTATACTCCCAATACAGTTTTGAGAGCTACATGGATTACCTTGTCAATGCTCGCCTAATCATCGAACAGGAAGGAAGGTATCTTATTACGGAATTCGGCAGGGACTTCCTGATTTATCTAGCACGTGCAGGGATATCTGAATCCCGACTCTATTAATAGAAAATGGTAGAAAATGGGGGACGTCCATAAAAAAGTAAATAACTCATTCCGTTAGCCTTTAATCCATCATTTTGGAAGGTTGTTCCCCATGGCTGACCGCATAACCAACCGCCGGTTGCGTCATTGCCTATGGTTTGGCCACACCCGTTTCAACAAGAGTTTCTCGGTCCTGATCGTCTTTGAAAACAAACCGCCGTTCAATCCACGAATAATGATATGATGTAATAATCCGGGGGAATCTAATCGAGCTAACCGTGGCATACTTTGTAGACAGTATCTCCTGTAATCACTGTCAACTTATTTACTTTTTTATGGACGTCCCTCAATCCTTGCAAAACTTTCGAATAATGACATGATGTAATACTCCGGGGGAATCTAATCGAGCTAACCGTGGCATACTTTGTAGATAGCGTCTCCTGTAATCACTGTCAACTTATTTACTTTTTTATGGACGTCCCCCAAAACGTTTTTTTGAGAAAAATAGCTTTACCAAAAATATTAAGTCTTGAAATTATCTTCAACAATTTATTTTTTTAAGAGTGTGAAAGCATTGTTAAAAGAGAACAAATTCAACAAATATTACTAAATGTTGATTTTAATTTAAGATTATTCTATAATGAACATTAGGAAATTTCAGAAAAAAATAAATTAATAGTAAATAAATTCAATGAATAATGGGGCAGTTGGATTAAATATTGATAAAGTATCTATAGATACCGATACTAAGCGAAAAAATACAGATAAAACTACTATAATCCATATCTCCGATCTTCATATTAAATCCTCAACAGACTTAGATAAAGAACACCGTTATAAAAACTTATCTTTTGTTATAAAGGATCTTAAAAAAACTGCCGATATTCTAGTATGCACTGGGGATTTAATCGATAATCCTTTAGAAGAATCTTTTGATGAAGGTAATGTTGAGAAGGCCATGCAAATAGCACAGCGTTTTTTAAAGATGCTATGCCAAAACTGTGATTTAAATCCTGAAACATCCCTTTTTATTATACCCGGGAACCATGACTATAGAGTTTTAGGAAATATTACGGGATCCGCTTGGCGAAAAGATATATTTACCTGGGATAGGGATCCTAGAAGTGACAGAGAACTATTCTCAGAGTTTTTTAATAACTATTTTAAACATTGCGCATTAATTGACCACAAAATCATTATATATTGCTTCGATTCTAATCGAGAACATCCGATTATAAATCTTGCATCAGGTGAAGTCGACCAAAATGCATTTACACACTTCAATGACTGTTTTAGACAACTTAAAGAACAACTTTCTGATAACTTCTATGAGTTTTACAAGGTGGTTTTATTACACCATCACCCTATGCCTGTTTGGAGAACTGAAAACTGGGAGGATGTCCCAGAAAAAATTCTTGGATTGTATAGAAATGTCTTCACGGGTTTGATTGATTGGCAAGGATTTTCAGTTTTAAGGAATGCGGGCACTTTTTTAAATGAAATAGCAAGAGAGGAAGTTGACCTAGTTTTACATGGTCATAAACATGAAATTAATAAGTGTAGAGCCTCCTATCCACATGAAGGAAGATATCATAACACAAATATAATAGGTGCGGGATCGGTGGGAAAGAAATGTGCTGGTAAATACTCGTACAACGTTATAACAATTTATAATGACGGATCGATTTATTTAGACGAGAAAGAACTATACGCAGGTAACTACCCCCGAATTGGACCAAGCAATCCTATAGTGGATTATGAAGAAGCCCGTAAAATTAAATTCAAAAAATTATCTAGGAATTCAAATATAAAGGTGGCTGGTAAATTACTCTCCTATATGGTTGAGACAGAACCAAGCACTGATTTAAAGAGGTGGATTTACTACAACGGTTTAATCCCGCTTAAAGCTGAATATATCAATGAATGGATTGAAGAACCAGTTACAGGGATGAAAGCAGGCTTTGAAAAGCCAGTCATTGAATGTTTAAATGAAACAAATAGAAAACCTAACCAAGAATTCCTTAATGATAATTCGGAGAATAGTCCAGTTAAAATTACATTTGATGGTCGTCTTGAAAAAGAAAAACCCTTAGATATACAGAGATATAGGTATGTTTTCGGGGGAGTCACTTTTTACAAACAAGACTGCGTTGATGTAAGTGGAAGTGAACAAGAATCTGTAGGTAAGACTATGATGGGAGCTTTTGAATCACTACAACTTACTGTTATGCCTACAAGAAAATTTCCAATTATAAACCCTCGTATTGAAGCATTAAGGATTGTAGACATTGATCCATTAAAGGTTTTAAATAGTGAATTAGAAAAAGACGATAAAGAAACTGAATATTGTCAAAAAAAACTATATTGGAATAAGCAAGCTCATACTGCAGTATTTACAGTGGATTATCCACTGCCCGGATATTTCTACAAAATCAAATGGGACCTTCCAGATTGGTGGAAAGCCCTTGGGCACAGAAATGATTTCAACGAAAAAGATTTGGTGAATGCCTTTGATATTGAGAATGAGTTAAGAAAGATTCGTAAATCTGATAATCTACAGAAAGATATAACAAAATGTTTCAAAAAACTACAAAAGCTTATATCGGAAGATAATGAACTTGGGTTTAATATTAATAGGGAAGAAATAAGTATTATGGTATTTAACAGAGAAAATAAAAAGTTAGAAGTCGTCGCAGGTATGAATTTTGAAGGTCGCGATTTGATTGGATGGGGACTAAAAAAAGGTGAAGGAATTGAGGGATTAGCTCTTTTAAGACGTAGTTTTATAATTTCTGATACAAGAACAAGTTTTTACGAAAGAATACGTAAGGAACCCTCAATGGAACCCCATGCAAAGAAATACATTTTCGTAACAGCGACTCCTCTTTTTTTCCCTATAAATACTAAGAGGGAGATAGCTATACTCAGAATATGCTCAACTTCAAAAAATAGCGGATTGGAGTACCTTTACGACAAAGAGAAACGGAAAAAGTATATTGGAATCGTTGTTGAGAAATGGGTAGAAGAAAATTTATTACCTAGTCTTCGTGTAGACCCTAATAAGAATAGATATTATATTAAGCAAGGTATTAATAATATTTGACATTCTTTAAGATTTAGGTAATAAATCTAATTAAAAGGAAGGAGTAAATATGATTAAAATTGATGACGAAAAGTTAATTCAAGAAAGAGTGGTTAGTGTTACATTCAGTGTAATCAAGGAAGAACGGTTGTCTGAAAAAAAGGATCAACCGAAGAAAGAAGAAACTAAGGATCAAGTTGCTAAAGAACATAAGAAGTAGAATTTGTTAAGTTACTAGCTTCTTTATCAAAAATAAGAATTATTTGTTAATTAACCATCATATGGAAAGGTATCATTAAAGTTTGGAAATATGTACTCTGGTAGCGCTTTATACTTGATCTTTAATAGTGATGCAGTCGATAAGTAATTAGCTAACGTCATTTTTTATATCAAATTTACTCACTTATATTCTTACAAACCCAACGAAAAATTGAATACAATGTCAATTGGTATATCTTCGAGACTTTTGACTAGATCATTGATAACCTTAGTAGGCTGACAATATTTACGTATCATCTGATCTGCTGCATCATAATTTCCTTCACATTGTATACTCAAAATTTCTCCAGCAAGTGTTCTCAATCCATCTTCTATGGATGATTGAGTCATTGTTGCCCTACAATGATTTGAAAATTTTAGTATCCCGGAGTCAACAAAATAGTTGAATATTAGTAAACTTGCCCGACCATGAGCTTGACTGTAACCAAAGCGGATTGACCGGAGCAACTCAGGAAAATAATAACTTGCAAAAGTATTCAAAGAAATGCTGTCTGATAATCCTTTATTTTTCCATAGAAGGCAATAAGCCGATAGAACATCAGCTTTTGCTTCCTCCAGAGTTGTATGTAATTCTCTTAAGGCTTTGTTGACCGTTGTCTTATGACCTGCTTGCTTGATTTGATGTGGTCCTATAGCATGAGAAATCTCGTGTAAAATTGTATGTTTTAAAAACGCCTCGAATACTTGTGTATCGTCAGTTTCAATATTCATTAGTTTCCAAATAGGAAAAAGGACATGCTGATATTTCATTTTAAGGACATTTCTAAGGATTACCATTTTAGTCCCTTTTTCTTGAATTACTCTCTCATCATTTGGAAGAGCAAAAGCTATTGCAGGTATGCCCTTCCGAGCTTCTCCCCCACTGTATAAGAGGTCAGCAATGACAATCGGTGTGCTTGGTCCAGGAGGATCAAAATCAAGATTTAAAAGAGCAGTAAGATGACTGTGAAAATCTCCTAATTGCTCGAAGAATCCGCCCACTTTCTTTGTTTCAATAGGGTTGCTGATAGTTATAATCGCTTCGTATGCAGCTTTCAAACCGAGTAATCTATCTTCATATTTCTCGTATGGCCCAATAACAATATCTAAACCCTCCGGGGGTAGTTCTATCCATTGAATATCACTCTCGTAATAATCATCGTTCTTTAGAGCTTTTGCACGTGACTCTAAATAATATCGTACTTTATCACGAGACTCAGATGCAGCTGCATCAAATAATGCATGGGCGGCATTTTTTAAATCGTCTGCATAGGCTTTATAAAATGGAACACTGAAAAGTCCATTACTACCACGAAGCACCAGTGTATACGGGGACTGCAACGATTCGCTATCTTTCGTATTACTTTTGATATATTCTAGAAATTCTTGCTTCTTCAAATCAGTTGGATAATATCCAGCTCCTAATGGCTTTGGAGATACTGGTAAAAAAGGTTTATTGTTTGCATAATTATCATAGGGACCGTAGCTAATTTCGAAATATTTAGCTAGATCAGGGTCTTTTGAAAACAATTTCTTGAACCGTTTTCTAAGTATATCAGCATCTGGACATGACTGTTTCCAAAAAATCGCATCTATGAAATCTGCTGCTTTAACTAAATGCTTAAAAACCTCTCTTTGTTTTTTAGATATGGGATAATCATCTATACTAAAACCAATGAAAGCTAGGTTTCGAATTCTCTTAGCTGAACTAACGTATTGCTCTGACTTTTTCTTAATTACAATAATATCAAATCTCCTTTAACTTTTTTTACAGAAACAATATATTTTTAAGCCTCGATATTGCGATGAATAGAGATTTTAAACTAAGACACCCTAGGTAGAACTAATTAAGTTTTATTCAATTTTATATGCAGAGTATTATAAGTCAACTTATCACGAGAAAATATAAAGACAAGCGCTGCACCTTTAATATTGACAATTAAAATTATTGTCTGAGATTATTGTATCATTAATTCACAATGCTTTAATCAATTTTTTTATTAATAATTTATCCTCTCTTACGTTTTAGGATTTAAATTCGAATAAGAAGGTGTAATAAAATAGGGACAACAGACACTATTTATCTGTCGACAAAATTGGTATAAGGTAAAGCAATGACCCCAGCCGTTAGAATTCCCAGACGATTGTGATAATCTTCTAATATTTCTAAGAACTTTTTCCTGTCCGAATCGTCAAGATATATGTTCTTTCTTTTGTTTCCTCTGGTAGTTATGTGATAAAGTGCTTAAGGATATTGAATCCTGAGGGGTCTTGCCATATAGAAAGTCTATAGATATGTACGCCTTATGTCTATTGTCAAGGCCTGACACGATTATTTTAAGGGAAAATGAGCAAGCACGGCTAATCTAAAGGTTCTACGAGAATCTGATTTACTCTATAATCTTGGATTCTCCATTCACTTGTTTTCTTCTCATAATTCTTACCAAACACTAATGACCCTCTTAATAAGACCTTTATTGTATCTATTGGGTAAGGTTTTTCAGGATTTTCGTCTCCGGAAATATAAATTATTGCTTCAAAACTTATACTTTGTGGACCGGGTTTATATGCAAAATTTAATGTTGTTTTGCATAAATCCCAATTAATTGTATAAGAATCTGCTGTATTTGCTGCAAATTCTTCATTATTAAGGATAATATCGCTTGTTATATTATCTAAAGCAGAATATATAGCATCATATTCACTATCACTTATATTAAAACGAGCATCACCAGGTTTATTTAGACTTATTATTTTACGTGCAACATTAATTGATTTCGGACTAATTCTCAAATTAAAATGTTCTCTAGCTACAGTTAGAAAATTAGGTGTTGTATAAATATTGAAAACTTCTATTTGGGCTTTTCTTTTGATTTCATCTCGCAATTCTATTCTAGGACCTATTTTTTGTCCACTAATGCTGTTCCACCAATCCTCTTTCTCATCATCAGTTAGGAAAATTAAACTATCGATACTAGAATTTTTTGAGTGGTGAATAATTTGTTGCCATATTAGATAATCACCATATGATCTATTGTATTTAATACCTCCAAATAGAAAGTAATTGTCTTCTTTTTCTTCTTTAATAAAATCTTTAAAACCTGGGGGTATTTTTTTATCGTATCTATCTTTGGCTTCTGCGTAAATTGCATTTATATCTTCCTGATTTTTTGGTGCCTCTCCTATATTATTTCTTATTATATCTTCTAATTGCTCAAGTATTTTATCTTGCCCAGTAATCTCTAGTTGTTCTTTTTCTTTTTCTTCGATTTTTTTAATTTCTTGTTTGAATGAATCTATTAATTCTTCAATTTTTTTCTTAAATTTTGATGGGTCAATTAAAGAATGTCTTTTTTCTATTTGTAGTTTATCAAGATCTTTATTAAAGTTATCAATATAATTGTCAAATAACTCAATTATTTCATTAAATTTTTTTTTCTGCTCATTAATTACATTTCTTCTATTTCTATTGAATTCAATAACTACAAAATGTGGTACAAATAATCTATCTTTTAGGGTTTTAAGTGTAGAAATTAACTCATTTCGTATTTCGACTGGAAGTCTATAAATTGTAAGAAGAAAACTAGAATCAAGAACAATTATAGATTCTTGCGTAATTTTTTTTAAATCTTCTTCGGTTAAGTCACGAAAAGCTGAAAATTCTTCAATTTGGTTCATTTAGATATTCTCTTTGTATTGTTTTTTAGTTTCTCTATATTCAAACTTCCAATTATCAAGAAATTCATGAGCTAAAAATAGTTTTCTATTGTTTAATTCTTCAAAATCCAATGGCAGTATTATTTCATCGTATTTTCCTTTAGCTAAAACTAATTCTAAAGCATTTTCTGTATGTAAAACAGTTCCCCATGATAGGTATCCAAAAAATGCAATATCAATAAATAATGTTTTTTATAGATTTTAATCCATATGCGATGAAATTCTCTGTAATTTTTTTCACTAGTTAAAGGACACCAATTTATATATATATTATTTAGTTCCTCACCATCTCTTACATAATTTTTAAGAGTATCTAAATCTTTGATATGTTAAAATTCATCTTTACCAAAAGTATACCAAATTGAGAAGGAGGAGGGGTCTAAGCATTTGTTTTTATATTATGGTCGATATTCTTTAGATGATATTTTGCTTCTGGAGAATTGATGGGTCGCAAGCACGACATTGGAATATAATTTAATTCAATGAGAATAATTAGCCAAGAAAAGAATTGACCCCATCTTCAATGGATCAACAAGGGATATTTTCGTTTAGTTGCTGCAAATGAAATAAATCAGAAGCAAGGAAAAGTTTTATCATGCAAGCCCAAGAAAATCTTTTGATGAAGTGGGATGATTTAGTTAGGTTCCAAATCGATATTTCTAAACGTTGGCTGAAGCGCGGTAGAGAAGCAGAGGATGTGTTTACCAAGTTTTTCTTCTTTTTTGCTGGGTTCAATGCGTTATATTTTCTTTGGGGAAAAATGGATGAACTGAAAAATCGCGAAGGAGATCCTGCAGGCGAGGTGAAGCAAATTGAGAATCTTTTGGGAAAATTTGAAGGTAAAGAAGCTCAACATATTCTTGAGACTCTTTCTTCTTACGTAGATTACTTTTGTAAACGATCCCCCGTCCAAAGGATGGATAAACGAACAGATAAAAGCCAGCATGAAGGAGACCCATCAGAGGGAAAGAAATGGAGGAGAAAACTTAGTGAAGCTTCCTCTCCACTCGATCGATTAGTCGCACTTGGGGAAATCCTTTACCTTGTTAGATCGAATCTAGTTCATGGAAGCAAGAAAGGGGGAGACGATAATCCCGGTGATGACCGCGAAATAATCGAATCTTCAGTCTATCCGTTGGAACTCCTTCTTAATAAAACCATTTCGCTGACGAAGAGCAAGTGCCCCTGATAAGTCTGCAAACATTGGTGGTTATTTCTTGAAGTTCCACTACGTCATTTGGTGAGCCTAGGTGTGCAGGCTTATTTTCTCTAAGAATCTTCTGAACATATGCTCTCACCAGCTTGATTTTACAGTGGCGTGTCAGGCCTTGACTTGAGACTTAACTAATTCTATTACAAAACATTTTCTTATTACTTTTACTATTTTTGCGACTTGTGGATCATTTATAGAATCTTGGATTTTCTCAATTGGGACGTAGGAATAAATCATTATGTTTTGCGATATTGCACAAAAAGTCATAAAGCCACCAATGATAATAAAAATCCAAGAAACAACGGTTACAAAAGTTGATCTTGGAGTTGTATTTGGATCTGAGTAGTTTTGTAGCATAACTTAAAAAATAAAAATGATCACTGTTGTATGAAAAAGCACTGCGTCCTCTTTTTCCTTTCGGGATTTGGGCAAAGCCCGTTGAGTCATGTCCCCCCATTTCTTCCAGTTTTAGTCAATTTCTCCAGCAGCCCTTCTCTTCTCATCAATTCGCTTTGAGAGCAAGTATATAAATATAAATCCTATGACCAATAATATTAGAAAAATTATCAGTAATATTGAAGGCCTCTCTGGCCACAAAAATGATAATCCTAATAGCCCAGACCAAATAAAAAAATATGCTGGTCCATAAAAAAAGTATGAGTATTTTGTAAATTGGGAGCTTTTTTTTGAATATTTAGTTAAAAGAGGGATAAGTATACAGATTGCACCTAATATAAGACTCAAAAATCCGATATAGACCATGACATGGAAAGTGAGTATTCCCTTATAGGCACCTGATAGAAGTAAATATATAATGATAAGAGATGTTAGAATTGAAGCAACATATACAGGTATATAGGCTTTTTTATTTCTATTCTTCATCTTTTTAGATCAGAGTTACATGTACCACAACTTGGTGGACCTGGTATTGGTATTGGCCCTAATGATGGGCCTAAGCAACCATCTTTACTTTCGCACTTATTACGATCATCTAAGTAATCAGAGTAGCATATAGTAAATGTAACGACATTTATAACTACAGCAATTTTGGCAACAGCAGCAACACAAGGAACAATTGGAGCTCCAAAAGCTAAGCCTAAAATCCCACAGGCTGCAAAATAATTTCCCGCACTGAAATTTGTGGCTATACCTCCAAATGTCATACAATCTTTAAAAGAATTCAATGCTGCTCCCAGGCACTGAGGTGTAAGACCAAACGGGTCTATAAAATTTAATGGATTATTTAATACATAAGGATAAGAGTTTAAAGATTGAGGAACAGTTATAGAACCTGGAACAGGATCTTCCTGCAAAAACCTTCCTACAGCTGCATCATAATGTCTTGCCCTGAAGTAATATAAGCCATTCTCTGGATCAATCTCACGACCTGTATAAGTAAATGGATTATTTATAACTCCAGTTTGGCTTGCGATTTGCCCAAATGAATCATAAACATAATTTTGTACTACCGAGCCTTCGGAATTGGTTATCTCGGTTATACTACCTAAGATATCCTTATGATAGAAAAAGTTTTGACCATCTCTTGCCATTGCCAATATTTCATCAATTCCAGAGCCATGGGTGTAACTAGCAATAAGTATATTGTTTCCGTCAAATTCTAATAGTATGTTCGACTCGTCATAAACAAATCTAGTAATAACTCCATTAACATTGTTCTCAATTCTTCTATTAAGACCGTCATAACGATAGCTTACAGTCATTCCTGGTTTGTCAATCTGAATTAACCTGTTTTCCACATCGTATATGTACTGCGTAACTTCCAGGTTGTTTTTATTTGTTTTCTGGATTAAATTCCCATTGGTGTCGTATGCATATGTAAATTCTTGGTCTTCAATTAAACGATTAGCATTGTCAAATACTGCATTTGTTGTCCGCTCATTCCTGAATAGACGATTCCCAACCGTATCATAAGTAAACATTTCATCCGCTTGTGAGGGTAATGGACTGGTTGCTTTAATGAGCCTATCCAGATTGTCATAACTATACGTTAAGTTGTTATTAACAATAACGCTTGATCTACTAGTATTCATGGTTAAGCGATTACCTATATTGTCGTACATATAATTAAAATCGGAAATACTAGTAGCACCAACCTGATTTACAAGGCTCGTAAGTTGATTTTTAGCATCGTACGAGAAATCAGTAACAACCCCATTTGGAAATATTTTCTGAGTCATTCTACCAAGTGAATCATGTGTGAAATTTACTGTTTGCCCATTAGGGTTGGTCATTGATGTTAGCCTGTTTAATGAATCATAGTTGTAATTAGTAGGGCCAGTGAGGGTATTTGTCATAGTAAGTCGATTGTTATTTAGATCATAACTGTAGCTAATGGTAACATCTGGCTGATTTGGAGAACCAGTTGTAGAAAGACTAGTAAGCCTATTTGCACCATCATAGGTCATTGTGATGCTGCTATCGGGATCATGAAGTGTAATTAAATTGCCTGCATTATCATAAGTGAGTGTAGTGATAAGATTTCCTGGTAATATCTTATTAATTGGCTGATTAGCAGCATCATATACAAAATTTATTGTCTGACCGTTGCGATCTATTTTTGATATGAAATTGCCATTAAGATCATATGCAAAAAATTCAGCGTTACCTAGTGGGTCAATTTTACTGATCAGCCTGTTCAACGAATCATATTCGAAGTTTGTAGTTTTACTTCTCGCATCTGTAGTGTTTATTAAATTCCCTGAGGAATCATAACTGTAGTCAGTCGTTGCCAAGACAGAATCTATCACTCGAATTATTCTGTTAATAGAATCGTATACAAACTGAGTAGTTCTTCCCTCTGCATCAGTTCTTGTCATAACATTTCCTTCTGCATCCAATGTAAAAATTGTCTCATTTAGGAGTGGATCAGTGGTACCAATTAGGTTTCCAGTTCCCAGGTCGTATTCTAAGTTTGTGGTATTATTTTGGGCATCAATAGTGCTGATCAATAGACCACGGTTATCATAAGACATCATTGTCTCATTAGATTGTCCATCTAAAATTGATGTGGGATTACCATTAGCATCATAATCGAACACTGTAGTGTTGCCATTGGGATCTGTAATTGTTTTAATTTGATTGAATCCATTGTTGGTATAAGTAAAGGTCGAGGTAGCTGCTATGCTCTGGTTTATACTTGTTAACAAATTTCCATTTCCATCATATGTTAAATCAATAACATTTCCTCTTGGATCGATTGATTGAACAATATTGTTATGCTCATCCCTAGTTGTAGTCATGGTTCTTCCTAATGCGTCAATGAGTTCAGTGATAGACCCAAATTCATTTGTTTCATAAGTTGAAGTATTTCCATTTCCATCTGTGAATGTTGCGAGAACGTCTTCTGGTCTTACTACTGAAGCAGGGTTGGATTGGGTTCCGATACCTCCCGATATGTTCGGGAGTCCGACTAATGAGCTTGGGGAAACAGACCATAATGACCCATCCGGTCTTATGGCTGAAGTATTTCTACCAGCAAAGTTGTACTGATACGTGGTAACGAATCCCCTCTTAGATGTTTGAGATATAATGTGGTGGTTAGAATCATATGAAAACATTCTGGATGTAGTATCGGGGTCTGTAATCTTGGTTAGATTTCCTGCTCCATCATGCTGAAATGTAGTTGTTCTATTAGCAGGATCAGTGATACTTGATAGCTTTCCTCCAGTGTAGGCTAGCGTTGTTACCATACCTACAGGGTCGGTTATCGATGTAAGAAGACCATTTGCATCATATGTATAAGTTGTCGTATTACCATTTCTATCAACAACAGATGTCTGTAATCCCTGAGAGTTAAGATGTATCTGGGTTCCATCTTTCATTGTCCTTGTAAAGGAACCATCAGGATTTTTAACTAGAGTTGAAAAATCGCCCGGAGGACTCTGAAACATGAGTTGTCCAGGTGTTATGAGAGATACATTCACATTTTCTAATCCCCAACGCTCATCACCAGGAAAGGATACTAATGCGGAAAAATCTAATGTGAGTGAACTTGCCGAGTGGGGAAACGTAAGACTGACTTGATACACAGAATCTATTACCCCGAATTGTGGACTTAATACAAAACCTAAAGTGTTATTCTCGGATGCCTCTGTTCTGCAGGGATTACTCCCTCCGGGAAAGGTATCAGGATATGCTTGTGTCGTTACATTAGTATTGCAGAAACTAGTGGGCAATAAGTCTGGTCCATTAAAAACACTTAAATCCCAAGTATCCGGTCCAAAATCAGTCCGGTTACCGTCCCATGACCCTACGATAAACAAATCAAATGACAGTAAAACATCGGTGTGAAGAGCGAGATCCGTCAAAGTCAAGCTCACAGTTTCATTACCGAACATTCCAAGGAAGTTCCGTCCTCCATTAGGCGTAGTATCAGTCGAGTTATTTGACCACTCAGGTCCAACTAGACCTTCAAAATCATCCATGAAGGCAACAGTGCCAAGTTTAAAAAGCCAAGAAGCACCATCTCCTTCTGTTATAAGCACACTCCCATCATCCTGTACATGCAATTTGGATAATCCGTCAAGCGTCCAACCTGCTCCAAACGGACTATTAATCTGGTTGTTTACCTGAACCTGTCCGAATTGAATGCTTGAGACAGAGCTTTGATTGTAATTACTACTAACTTTGGTTTCGTATCGATAAACTCCGGTTGGAAACGAAGTCGCATCAAACTGAATAGATTGTATTAAATCCTCATCCGCACTCTCGCTAAGCCCGCTTGTATCGGTAAATACTTCGGTACCCTGTTCGACTCCTGCGATACTCATGCTTATAGAAGCGGTTTGAGGAACGGCACCTCTTTGTAATATAGTTGTCTCGGCAGTTGTAATAGGCCTTGGGTCTGCCAACTGACTATTGTAAACAAACCTCAGTGAGCTCGATTGGTTTAGTGATCTATAGCTTACTAGGTTATGTTCTTCAACTAGATTTCCAGTAGCAAGCGCTGTGTTTGACCCTGTTGTAACTGTACAGCAGGAATTGCAATCCGGCTCACCTAATGGTGGGCCTCCTGCAGATGCCGGGGGTAATGCAGCATGCCAATCAGCCGCTATAATTCCACCTGAAATTGTTTCTATTACTGATCCATCTGCACTCACCTGACCGATACCTACGATCGTGAACTCTCCAGTATCAGGATCAAGAGACCATATATCCACTTCACTTCCAGGGGAAAGGTTATCTGTATTGGGGAAAGTAATAGGAACTGGTGTGGAAAACGACACTCCTACAGGCTGAATCGTTACAAGAAGTCCAGGTTCAAGCTCTTCTGGCAGTGGTGCGGGTGCAAACCCGGCAGGCACCTCTGAAATCGATAAGTCTCCAGTAAAGTCAGTTCCATCAGGGTTCTTTGCCGTATTAGGTGGAATGGTCAATGATACTCCCAGATTAGGATTAGTTACTACAGTGGTATTAGCAGGATCAACCGTGGTTAAGCTTGAGCTATCAATCCTTGGAAGAAATATCGGTCTATCTATGTTGTTAGTTACATCTGGAATTAATTCAAGAGCCTCTCTAAATGATGCATATTGTGAACCATCAGGAGCAAGATTTGCTGTAGAAGCATCTACATCTAATATTTGCTCTCCTCCTGGAATACTATCTAAAGTAAAGTTTCCCGAAGTGTCAGTAGTAGTTGAAAATGCTGTATTTAGTAAAGAAACAGTTGCTCCTACAATAGGTGTGTCAACCCCTATTGATGCGTCATATGCATCAACTACCCTACCTACTAGAGTTGTATTACCACCTGGTAAAGCCCCGGTAACTGTGATTGTTATAGTCTCAGAAGCAGAGAGCTCACCATCACTAACTGTAAATGTGAGAACTATATCCCCTTCCTGTCCTGTAATTGGTGTGAAAACAAACGTACCATTGGTTGAGTTTAAGCTTGAGCCCTCAGGTAGAGGTAGAGGGCTTGCAGAAAAGCTCAATATATCATTATCAGCATCTGTAGCAGTTAAATTATTTGTAAGGGTGCTGCCTATAGCAACTGATTGATTTCCAATGGGATCAAGTATTGGTGCAGCATTCTCTCTAGTTATTGCAACGGTATCCGGCAGACTGTTAAGTGTTCCATCATTAACTATTAGTTGAGGAATGTATGTGCCTGGACGGTCAACCTCAAACGTAGGCTGTGATGAACTGGGATCGGATAATGATGCACTGCTGTTTGGAGGTACTGATATAAAATCCCAATCAAATGTTAGGGGATCATTATCAACATCAAATGACCCAGAGCCATCAAGTTGAACCAAAGAGCCTGAAGGTACGGTTTGATCGAGTCCTGCATCTGCAACAGGGCGGGAGTTATCCGTACTGATTAACACCGTATCAGGATCGCTGCCAGCAATTCCGTCATTTACTATTAGCTGTACAACATAATCACCAAATACATCTACTATTAAAGTAGGATTTACAGATGTTGGATTTTGTAGTGTTGTTGTGCTTCCAATAGGAACTGAAACGAAAGACCATGAAAATGTTAAAGGATCATTATCGGCGTCACTGGAACCACTTCCATCAAGCTGTACAGTGTCTGTGACAAATACTGTCTGATCGAAACCTGCATCCACAACAGGACGTATATTTTCAGTTGTGATTGTTACAGTATCAGCATCGCTATCTACTGTTCCGTCATTTACAATCAATTGCGCTACATAAGTGCCTGGTATATCTGCATTGAATGTTGGATTTACTATATTGGCATCGGAGAGTTGGGCACTGCTCCCTTGAGGAATAGATGTTAATGACCAGTTAAATGTAAGTAGATCACCATCTACATCAGTAGAACCACTTCCATCAAGTTGTACGGTGGTAGGAACACTGATAGCCTGGTCAGGACCTGCATTAGCTACTGGGGGAGAGTTTAGTGTGGTAATAGTTACGCTATCAGGAGCACTGTCTACAGTCCCATCATTTACTATTAGTTCTAAAACGTATGTCCCAAAGACATCCACATCAAAGGTAGGTTGTACAGCTGTGGGATCAGACAGAGTAGCATTACTGCCTTGAGGTCTGGATACAAAGCTCCAGGAAAAAGTTAAGGTATCCCCATCAACATCACTGGAACCACTACCATCTAACTGTACTGTGTCTCCGACAAATACACTTTGATCAGGACCTGCATTCGCAACAGGGGCAGAATTTAGCGTTGTAATTGTAACAGAATCAGGAGTGCTGTTTTCTATTCCATCATTAACCGTCAAATCTAATATATAAGTTCCAAAAACATCTATATCATAAGTAGGTTGTACAGCAGTTGGGTCAGAGAGTGTAGCGTTACTGCCGGCTGGTTTAGATTGAAAGTTCCATAGAAAAATTAGTGGGTCTCCGTCAACATCGCTTGAACTGCTGCCATCTAGCTGAACGGTATCACCCACAAATACTGATTGATCAGGTCCCGCATCTGCAACTGATGGGGTGTTCTCAATTTGTAAGAATTCGCAATTGTTGTTTATATCTCCATTAATACATGTGTCCTCGGAGCTCCCGCCATCTAATTCGTCAAAACCAGTTCCACCGTGTAGGATATCAGAGCCCTTGTCGCCAAGAATAAAATCATTTCCGGTCTCTCCGAAAATAGTATCATTTTTCTTTCCTCCGTCGATCGTGTCGTCCCCGCTACCTCCATGTATCTCATCATCGCCATTTCCACTACAAATGATATCATCTCCACCTAGGCCGAATATCGTATGACCTCTACCGCCGCGTGCAACAATCACATCATTACCTTCTGTACCTTGAATTACGTCATCCTGATTTGTACCAACTATTGTTGCTGTCTGTCCAAAACACGTATTTTGTTGTTGGGCTTTTACTCTATCAAAAACATAGACTGAAGAAATAATTAGTATTACTGCTATAAAGAGATACTTTGATTTATTATGTGTTATGGTTTGAAGTAAATGAGACATGGAAGGCCTCCCCTCAAATATTTGCCACCTCAATTATAAGAATTCGTCATTTTTGTCTTTGATTTTTTATTTTTGTTAATCTTTTTATCCATTCTTTTATAGTGTTTAAGTTAATTTTTTTACCATTAATGTCTACTGAGTATTCGTAGTGACTGTAAGGATCAAACCTTAGCAATCCTGGTTGATTCATTGAACCGTATTTTATAAAGTGCTGTTCAATCATTAATTCTTCGGTAGCCAATGCAGCGCTAGACAATGTGGGCTTTGAGCAATATTGAATCCATAGAGGAGCCTTTAGTGAATCACCTTTTGGTGTTGTGGGCAGGGGAGCATGCCGGCTAGTACCAATTTGGCCAGCTTTTGTTTCCAAATGTTTGCCATGGGAATAGGACTGGCCAAAGCCTTCGACGACATACTCCCCAGTTAGTTGGTTAAGAGACCTTGATTCCCCATCATTTCCTCTAGAAATATTGTCTTTATATAAAAAAGTTTTTGGAAAAGGACTAAAAAATGTAACTCCGGCAACTTGGATCGTATCCAAGATTCTAGGTTTTAGCTCCTTTGGTAAATTTGCTGGAGCCAAGCTTTCGAGTAATAATTTTCCTTTTCTGTCCAATTGGAACATTGATTCTGGCTTATCGGGCTTATTAGATACTGCATCTAGAAATGAGAAAGGAATCTCGGAAATCACATTTGACGCTGTTCCCGAATCGCTCCCTAACCCGGCCTCTCCAATAGTAATTTTCAATATGAATTTATCATTAGCGTTTACATTTGAAGAAGAAGTGATGGAAGTAGGGTTTAGCAATTCGGTAGTTCCACCTTCCGGAGTGGGTACCAATGTTTGGTTAACCTTGTGTAGATTACCATCCACATCGCTTACCCAGCTTCCATCACGATTGTAAATTGAAGGTACTGAGAAAGCCTGATCCGGCCCTGTATTTGTTACGGGATCAGGCTCATTATCTTTATTCCGATCGGAGGACATGATACGTCTTTCGGAGTGTGAGATAAGAATCAAGAAGAAATGAAGGGTGTCACCAACTATATCGCTAGATCCACTTCCAACTTGTTGTAATGAATCTTCGAGATATGCGGTTTGATCAGGGCCGGAAAAGGCTTCGTTGGGGGTATAACGTGTCCAAATTGACTCCTGAAAGAGATTAACTTCATTATTGATTTCTAGAAATTTTTCATTATTTTGGAAAGTCATGAATTTACTCCACGTTCGATAAGACTTGTTAATTTGTAGAAGCAAAATGTATGCCAACAGAAATGACATCCTTTACTTCTTGTGTATAACGCACTGAAATAATACGAATAAATTGGTTATCTTTCGGTTTTTATATCATTGAATGAAATGACAATATTTGTTCTAAATTGACAATTATCGTAATTTAGTGACAAAAGTTGTCACCTAAATTTCCGTCGAGGATTATTTACAGTGGTTGCCAAGAGTTGAAATAATAGGCTGTAACTATTACTATAAATTCTTAATATCATGTGTGGACGGTTTTCGCAGTATAATGAGCAAGAGGAGTTTGAGGATCGGTTTCAGATTACTGATCCCGGGAAGGTCTTGTTTGAGCCACGGTACAATATCGCCCCTACACAGAACGTCCCTGTAATCTTAATTAAGGAAGACAATCGCGTTCTAAAGTCGATGAGGTGGGGGTTGGTTCCGTTCTGGTCAAAGGATACCAAGATTGGAAGCAGAATGATAAACGCCAGGGCCGAAACAATCACAGAAAAGGCCAGCTTCAAAAACCCGTTAAAGAGGAAACGATGCCTGGTACCGGCTAGTGGGTTCTATGAATGGAAGAAAAATCCAAATAGAACAAAAGTCCCAATGTACTTACATCTCAGGAGTGGTGAGCCGTTTGCTTTTGCGGGTCTGTGGGATGAATGGAAGAAGCCAGATGGAGACAAGCTCTTTACTTTTACAATTATCACCACAGATCCAAACGAACTAATGAAACCAATTCACAATAGAATGCCTGTAATTCTGCCCCAAAAAGAGGAGAGTAACTGGCTTGATCCCGAGCTCCAGGATTCAAGCAAACTTACCCCTATCCTAATACCTTATGTTTCCGATCTGATGGAGGCCTACGAGGTTTCCCCATTTGTAAACATTCCTGGTAACGATTCCCCAGAATGCATTAAGCCGGTGAAGTAAAGAGCGTAAAAAAAGTCGTACAAGGTAAAGCGATGACCCTATTTGTTGTTATTCGTCAGGGCTACCAGAGTCCTTGTATAACCTTACCCCCGTGCGACGTAACGACCTTGCACTTGCCGGCCCACTCCACAAGGGCCCCGAGGTCCTCCCAGCTCTCCCCGGCCTGTTTCCAGTGATTGTCTAGACCCGATTGATTCTCATACATCTCATCCAGGACGAACATAGTGTTGCCAGTTGGCGAGGATGTCGGATCCAACGGATTCGACAGCTCCGGTCCTTTAATAATGTTGTAGCGCATTAGGGTTAATTCCCCCTCCCTGTGGTGCGTTTTCTCCATCCACGCAGCGTGGCTCGCGAAAATCCGGTCGCCCTCCGCTTCGAGGTCCGAGGGGGCTATGAAGATGATGGTGATTTGGGTCTTTCCTATGTTGCTAGGCATGTTGTTTCTCCTATGGTATCTATGTTGCCAAATATTGATTATATGGAAACCTTCCGTATAGTCATCTTATTTGGGATATGATTCAGATAATATAATAAAAATAGAAATATGTCAATAAACATAGAGTGGAAATACAAATTAACCCCCACTCAATTTGAAACCTTTTATAATTACGGGGGTTTAAATTAATAAACAATTAGAGGGGATAAGACTATGAAATATCTAATTTTAATTATGATATTAGTTTTGGCACCTTTGGGAATGGCTAATGCAGAGCATGTGAGGCCGTTTAAAAAACAGTCGAGACATGTAAAGCACAATTTTAGCCAAAATCACCATTTCAACCACCATCATTCAGGATTTAAGCACCACAATTTTAGGGGTCATCATGGTACTCAATCATTTCCAAGTTTTGCGAGGCAAAAATTTATTTTTATAAAGTCATTACCGAAGATTGATACATTTCCTCACCATCATGGTCATTGGTGATTGAATAAAATAGGGACAACAGACACTATTTATCTGTCGACAAAATTGGTATAAGGTAAAGCAATGACCCCAACCGTTTTATGTCCCTCCGGCACATATTCGTCAAATCTCTCATTGATTAATATTTCTAATACGTCGCATAAATTCTACTAACTGACTGAGCTCTTTGGTATTAAAATGAGACAGGAAATGTTTACGTACCCCTTCACGATATACGGGCCACATGCGGCGCCGTAAATCACGTCCTTTTTTTGTAATGACGGCATAAGTGCCTCGGCCGTCCTCTACGCAGGCTTCTCGTCGCACGAGTCCATGTTCTTCAAGTCTGTATAACAGCCTTGTTACATTGTATTTACTTATTAGGACACGCTTTCCAATTTCATTGAATCTCAGCCTACCTTCCGACTTCAGATCGAGCTCTAGTAGTACGTCGTACCAGGAAAAGGGAGGGAATCCATGTCGCTTAAGTTCAGCTTCTACTTTATCCAATAATGTTTGCTGTGATTTAACAAGGCCGACCCAGGCTTGGGTTTCGATATTGGTGAGTTTTTCAGGCATTTAATTATTTTATAATACTTTAGTTGCAATTGCAACTATCGTTAAATCAAATTATGAGGAGGTGTTATATGGCTAAACATATAACTCGTGATCAGATCAATGATCATTTAAATAGTGGTGATGCAATTACTCTAGTAGAGGCATTGCCTGAAAGGTATTACAACGATGTGCATCTTCCCCGTGCGATCCAGATGGATTATACGGAGGTAGGCGAAAAGGCGCGATCCCTTCTTCCTGATAAAAACGCCAAGATTGTAATTTATTGCGCAAGTACTGAATGCCAGAATTCAACCAAAGGCGCCCATGCTCTTGACGCTTTGGGCTATACAAACGTTCATGAATACGTTGACGGCAAGCAGGATTGGATCGAGGCCGGACTGCCTACGGAGTCCAATAATCACTCTTAGCAGGGTTGGAGAAATGGACATCCCTGGAGCAAGCAGCAGGGTTATCCGGATATAAAATAAAATTCCTGAAGGTTAATGACAGTTGGGAGTTTCCTCCCTAAACAGGCAACAGCCCTCAACGTGTCATTTCTGTATATGTCACTTATTTCGAGGACAGAATCCAAAAAAATAATAAATTTTCTCGAACTTTACTCATCCGTCATCCTCGAATGTTTTAATCGGGGATCCATCGTTTAATATTTTATTTTCTTTGTCTTGATACATACTTCGATAAACTCAGCATGAAACGGGTAACAACCCTTCGACAAAGCTCAGGATAGGGCTGACAAAAAATTAGGATTTATTAAATCAATTCCTACAGCTAAAAATATTTAGCTTTTATTAACTGATGCCGAATCTTCATATCCTTTGATTCGGTTAAATCTTTTTTTTACGCTTCCGGAAATGATTTTCGCAATTTTTTGAATGCCCGTTTAAACCTTAAATTTTGTCCACGAAATATCTAACATCTACAGACATGACATTATGGGTTCTCTCAGTTGTATTCGCGATGACTATGGTAACCGTGTGGCAAGTCACGGGGAATTTTCAGATTAGATGATTTTGGTTTGATGAGCTACTCGGAAATGGGTTTCTCAATGCTTCGCTGGGTGGCTCGTCGACCAGATTCTTATTGCAAAGGAGGAAATTATGTTAGAGAAATTACTTGAGCAGGAGCATGAGAAATTAGGACTTTTACTAGTGCATACTTAAATGCTTATCTTTTTTCCATCTCCTATTTCCGAGATATATGAGGAAGTGTCTCCCTAAAGTTATTTTTGCTTTTCTTAACTTTATCCATTTCCTATTGCCGACGTATTTAAGAAAAGCTCTTTTTGACGCTATTTTAATCACCTCGCGCTAAATAATTGATTATTCATATTGTATTATATTTTCTATTAGCATGTCAACAAAAAAGAGTAAAAATGATTGATCATAAAAGTCGATTCCCTGGCTTGAACTCTATTGAAGGAGTAGGTGGAGAGGGTCATAGGGCTGGGTAGATGGTAAAGATTTATAATTATACGGCCGATTACAATTAGGAGAAGCACTAATCGACATAACTAATAGCACATTTGATGGCACTTACCCCTTTGCTCCTCACTATTTAGATATGGGTGAGTGGAAAATGCATTATGTTGATGAGGGTGGTGGTGAGCCAGTGGTGCTGGTCCATGGAGATCCAACATGGGGTTATCTTTACCGTAAGTTCATACCCCCTCTTGCCGGAAACTTTCGTTGTATTGTTCCAGATCATATGGGTATGGGTAAGTCAGGCGTGCCTAAAACACTATATCCATACAGATTGCTTGACCATATCAATAATTCTGAATCATTAATGGAGTCTTTAAACTTGATTGATATAACCTTAGTCCTACACGACTGGGGTGGACCTGTGGGACTCGGGTTTGCCATTCGTCATC
This sequence comes from Desulfobacterota bacterium AH_259_B03_O07, assembly GCA_027717645.1. Classification (GTDB taxonomy): domain Bacteria; phylum Desulfobacterota_D; class UBA1144; order Nemesobacterales; family CSP1-2; genus JALLOG01. Next base: position 1,046 of record JALLOG010000042.1, on the reverse strand, counting down.
TAAAACTTATAAAACGACTCGTGTTAATGAATACCTGGGCGTTTGTACCGTGGCCGGGCGGACCGTTTCCTCATCTTTTAGAAATCATTCGTTCCGATCGTGGCGAAAATTTTGTTTTGCAACGAAACGGATATGTTAAGCGTGCAATTCTAGGAACAACGTACAAACCTAGTAACATAACAAAGGAAATCCTTAATGCCTACTTGGCTCCATTTCCCACACCAGACAGCCGATTGGCTTTACTCTGCTGGTCACGTGATATACCGGTGAATGAAGAGGATACATCTTATCAGGAAATGAAGAAAATTCAGGATGGATTGTATCAATTTAAAGACTTTCCTATCCTTTTGCTCTGGGGAATGCAAGATCCGGTACTCCCGCCATCTGTCCTACATTTATGGCAAGAGATTTATCCGAACGCATCGGTCTATCAAATCGACCATGCAAGTCACTTCTTGCAAGAAGATGCATCTGACGAGATTGTGGGCAAGGTTCAGACTTTTCTTAGGACAAACCACTGAGTATTTCCGACATTTTTTTAAATGGATAGTATAGTATTTGCCAACAAAAGATTTGCCCCGGTTTGAGTTCACCCCCACCTTTAGTCCTCCCCCACAAATGGGGGAGGAAACTCAAAAGAATGGAGGACTAAAGTCCTCCTCTACATCTGTCACTCGCGGCTGGAAGCCTTGGAGAAAGGACTTAACAGAGAGTATCCCGGAGGAGTAAGGGGACAAGGACTAAAGGTTATGAGTGATAATGGGAGTCAGCCTACATCACTCTGTTTTATGAAAGCCTGTTCCAATCTTGAAGTACAGCAAGTATTTACCAGCTACAATAACCCGAAGGGGAATGCAGATACAGAGAGGAGGATAAGGACAATGAAAGAAGAGCTCTTTTGGCTAAGGGAGTGGGAGAGTGAAAGAGAGCTTAGTTATGAACTGGGTAAGTGGGTTGAATATTACAATATGAACTACCTTCATTCAGCACTTGGATACCGCACTCCGATTCAGGTAGAAGAAGAGTATTACAAAAATCAGATTTCA
>JALLOG010000429.1 GCA_027717645.1 Desulfobacterota bacterium AH_259_B03_O07 | reverse complement strand
TATTTCTGATACCGCCTCCCTGTTCACCAGCCGTGTTATTGCTTATGGTGCTTCCAGTAATTAACATAGTGCCATCAAATTTATTTATGCCACCACCATCTCCACGATCATCTGTTGCCGAGTTGTTGCTAATCGTGCAATTATTGATGACTACAACCCCTGGGCTGTCTCCAGAATTAATATCGATACCTCCCCCTGCTTTGGCTGAGTTTCCAGTTATGACACTATCTAAAATAGTTAAATTTTCGTCGAAGATATTGATTGCGCCGCCAGTGGAGCCGGCAAAGTTGCCACTAAAGGTACTGCTTGTGATGATTATAGCACCTTCCTCACTAGAAATAGCACCACCGGGGCCAATAGCAAAGTTATCTCTTATTATGCTGTTTGTTATATTTAAAATGCCTATGTTTCCCATAAAGCCTCCCCCAAGGTTCTCGATGGCTCCGCCAAATCCATCGGCAAAATTGTTGCTTATTATGCTATTAGTAATGGTGAGCTTACCACCAGTCTGAATTGCTCCTCCCCCCTGAGTAGCGGAGCGTCCTCCTTTAACTGTTAAGCTATCTAATGTTAGTTCTCCCGAAGGAGTTACAATAAAGAATCTGAAGAAAGGTACGGAGGGACCGGAATCTCGCTCTATGATTGTGCTAGCAGAACCAGCACCTATA
>JALLOG010000428.1 GCA_027717645.1 Desulfobacterota bacterium AH_259_B03_O07 | reverse complement strand
ACATATAGGAAAAATAAATAGGGCCATCTGTCTCTATTATTTTTTATTATTTTTTAGGAAAGCAATGTAAAAACTCTAAGATTTTTTCGTGCTGTCATCAAATTAAAAAATAGCATTAAAATAAAAAGGCAAACCAAAACCGGATACTGATATTATTTACTTTCAGTGTCATTATACATTAGCACCTCCCAGAGGTCTGAGTATTAATTTGAAACGGATACAAGCTTCAATCCAACGACACCCGCCACTATCAAGAGGACACAAATAACTTTCAATACACTACTTGGTTCACCGAGTACGAACATCCCAATCATAGCAGTCCCAAACGCTCCTATTCCAGTCCAAACTGCATAACCAGTGGATACTGGAATGGACTTAAGTGCGAGTGATAGAAAGTAAAAGCTTATTATCATACCTAGAATGGTGAGTCCACTAGGCAAAAGCTTTGTCCAACCCTCTGTATATTTTAATCCTAAGGCCCAGCCTATCTCTGTGATACCTGCAATCAACAAAAAAATCCAAGCCATTTGTTAATCCCTCCTTTAATTTATTCATTACTGAGAACCTACATTCTAACAAATTTTGAATCCATTTTTTAACGCATTACGTCTAAAGATACGGGGACATAGATTAAAGCAACTAAATCAATTAGACTATTAAGTATAGAAT
>JALLOG010000427.1 GCA_027717645.1 Desulfobacterota bacterium AH_259_B03_O07 | reverse complement strand
ATGAAGACACGCGTCTTTTTCCTTAAACCAGAGGTGCCGGGGTGTTGATCTGGGATGGGCTTCGTCTTTACTGTTAAAACGTTTATGCGGTTCATAGTTTACTCCATTTTGGAAACATAGCGGGCAGGGGATGAGAAAAGGTTCTGTATGCTCCAAGTTTTACTTGATCTTCAATTAGAAACCAAACGAGAGCATAGCCCAGACTAAGCCCGCGAATTTCCAACCGAGGGCTGGCATCAATATACCATAAACGGCGATAAATGTGGCTAATAATTTTGTTCCAGCTACAGCTCCCAAAAGTCCTTTCTCTGTGTTCAGTCTCTGTCACTTTGTGGTTTTGCTTTTAAGCCAAAGCACTTCATAGGGTTCCATATCAAAAGAAAGCCTTCCTTGATCCGATTTAAAGGATTTTCCGGATAAAACATCTTTCCAATTTCTTACCTGTAAACCTACACCACTGGTATCAAATTCAAAATGCTGCCTTTTATCTGTTACGTTAGTTATAGCCAAGATTGTTTCTTCGCCATCCACTGAGGTTCGGATTAAGGAGAGGAAGGAAGTGGAGATTTTAAGAATTTTCTGTGAAGCATTAGGATGAAAACACTTTTCATTTATCCGTTTTCTGATCATGGAGCCAAATTGACTTGAAATCTTAAAAGTGGTTGAGTTCTTGTTAGAGA
>JALLOG010000426.1 GCA_027717645.1 Desulfobacterota bacterium AH_259_B03_O07 | reverse complement strand
TTATTTAACTGTTGATAAATAATTTCATAAGTAGCACACCATCCTTTTCCTACCCCGGTGTGCAAGAGCCAGCAAATTAAGGGTTTTTGGAAGAGCCTCTGTCTCAATGCACAGCAACTCCGTTACGCCTCATCCTATTCAGCGAATACTCCTTATTTCCGAAGAAAAACTTATCCAGCCTATGCTTATTGTTAAAGGCTCTTGAAGGTTTTTATCGTTAGGTATGCAACAGTAGTTGTATGCAACCCAAAAATTGGAGAAAGAAAATGAAAAGTACAATACTCTTAATGGCAGTAATTATTTCAATTAGTGCCTGCCAAACAAAAAGTTCAGAAAATCAAATTAACAATCAAAACAAAGTGAAAATCGAAACTAGTGAAAAACAAGAAATCAAAAATTTGCTATTTAGTTATGGAGATGCATTAAATGCTTCTGATGTAAGTAAGGTGCTACCACTTTATACCGAAGATGGGATATTTATGCCATCAGGAGCTCCAACTTCAATCGGTACCGAGCAAGTAAAATGAGCGTATGAGTTTGTATTCAGTAATATTAAATTGAGCATTGAGTTTTATATTAATGAAATAACTGTGAACAGAGAATATGCTTTTGCCAGAACGACTTCAAAAGGATCAACCTTGATTCATGCCACGGGAGAAACTGTACCTGAAGAAAACAGGGAGTTATTT
>JALLOG010000425.1 GCA_027717645.1 Desulfobacterota bacterium AH_259_B03_O07 | reverse complement strand
ATCTGGAGAAACAGAGCCGGTGCCAGGGGAAACAGAACCAGGAGAAGTAGGACCGGTGCCGCCAGTTGTTGCTTGTGCAAAAACACCATTTGTAAAACATAAAAAAGCTATGACAAAAAAAGCACTAGCAAACAAACTTCTTTTAATCATTTATTTACTCCTGCACCTACTTTATATTAAAATTATACACTCGCCAGCGCCATATTCAAAATTTAAATTTTTTCTAGCTCGAGCTTCAGATAAGAACTTATCACGCCAGCTGTAGTATTGGTTCTGATGTATTCCGTACTCGTTGCATATCTCTGAAACGGGTCTTCCAGATAGACCTTCGAGTACTATCTTGGTCTTAGTTTTAGAATCCCATCTTCTTCGCTTCATTGCTCCCACTCCTTATGCCTTTTTCAAAGTATTTTACTAGCTTAATTCTACTAGCTTCTTAATGGGGAGCAGTATAGGTCATATGTTGTTCCACCTTCCGTAATTAAAGCCCCTGGGTTCTTGATGCCTTGGGGCTTTTTATTATTTACCACCACCAACTCATCCCAACTTGGAGTATATCTAATGGTAGTTTAATTCAGCCAATAGTACAGTAGAAATTATAACAGTTAACAAGAGCGAATATATGATGCACAGTTTTAGATAGTGTTTCCATCCTGTCTACTATTTATCACATTAAAAAGTTCAATCAAAGA
>JALLOG010000424.1 GCA_027717645.1 Desulfobacterota bacterium AH_259_B03_O07 | reverse complement strand
AGGCGCATTTACCCCATGTCCGACCCCACTTCCTGACTGTTCTAGTCCAAATTTTGATAATTTCCTCCCTGCTGAGATAGTGCGTTTCTGCGAACCAGATCCCGAAGATGGTGGATTAGTTGGTGAAGTTACTACAGAGATATTCATTTTCCCTGACCTAACTGAGGAAACCGTAGCCACTTTGACAAGCAGAGTTCCACCAAGTTTAGAAGATATTATTTTTCCCGGTGTTCCTGGTCCTGGTGATGTAGTGATAACGTGTACTGTCACAGGTCTAACGACATGTAATCCAGTCGGAACCAATCCAATCACGGGGGTCGCGCATGCTTCCACGATTTTTGGTAGTGGAGGGACTTTTTCGTTTCCTAATACCGGTGGGACGATAAGCTTACTCTCAACCCCCACTTTTCCCAATGGTCTTCTTCACTTGATGGATATCACGACTACTCAGACGATGGCACCGCCATTTACTGCCACGAGCGGATGTTGTTCAACCTGTGTATATCCTCCAGTACCAATTCCCTGATTGGATTCGGAGTAGAACGTGAGGGTGATGAGCAATAGAGAAAGGATGATCTAACAGGTAAGAAACAACCATCCCTGGTGTTTCTTTTGTGAGTGTGAGAGGTTGTTGGATGAACCCAGGGGTCAAGAAACGAACGGAGAAAGAAGCTCTAATAAAAAGAAAGTATCCT
>JALLOG010000423.1 GCA_027717645.1 Desulfobacterota bacterium AH_259_B03_O07 | reverse complement strand
AGTTTACGCATTTTTCGCGAGGAGTAATCAGTAATATTTTGGCCATTATAAAAAATAGAACCCTCAGTAGGTTCTATAAGCTTTATAATTATTTTTCCTAGTGTGGTTTTTCCACATCCGCTTTCCCCAACAAGCCCTAAGGTTTCCCCCCTAAACACGGTTAGATCAATACCATCCACCGCCCGTATATAATTACTCAACCTAGAGAATACACCTGCACTTACTGGAAAAAATTTTTTCAGATTGTCAAGCTTTATTATTTCACCTAAACCCATTTTATCTTCCCCTCACTAACTTCTTCCGCCCTAAAGCAAGCCGCGTTATGATAGTTTGTAATTTGCCTTAAGGAGGGTTCGTCTACTCTGCATTCTTTAATCACAAAGGGGCATCTATCTTGAAACCTACATGCGTCGGAAAAATCCTTGGGACTTGGTATAAAACCGGGAATAGCATTAAGATTTCTCTTTTTTTCTTGATAACTAGGTATGGAATTTAAAAGACCGATCGTATATGGATGACAGGGCCTTTTAAAAAGGTCTAGGGCAGTTGCATGTTCGACTATTTTGCCTGCATACATGACATAGACCTCATCGGCAACTTCAGCAATGATTCCTAGATCATGAGTTATCAGTAGAACAGACATACCCATTTTTTCCCTGAGTTCATTAATTAGTTCTAAGATGCCGGCTTGGATAGTCACATCC
>JALLOG010000422.1 GCA_027717645.1 Desulfobacterota bacterium AH_259_B03_O07 | reverse complement strand
GGACTGTAATGGGGATGGCTTTACGAACCTCGCTGACCTTGGGTGCGTCATAACTGATTTTAGAGGTCCAACCCCGACACCTGTTCCTACTCCTACTCCTACACCATTTCCTCCATGCCCGACACCGAATCCTGACTGTGGGAGTCCAAATTTTGACGCATTCGATGGTACGGTGGTAACTTTCTGTGAAGATGATCCGGAATCTGGTGGATTGCTTGGTGAAGTTACCGTAGTTCAAGACGGGGAAGCCCGGATAGCCGTTATTGCTACCAGGATCCCACCAATTTTACAAGAGTTTTTCGGTCCTGGTGATGTATTCCTAACGTGTCCTGTAACAGGACCAAAAGTATGTGATCCAACTCAGGGTGAGGTTTCGATTATCCCTGATAGTGGAGGGGAAGTATTATTTCCTGTTCTTGAAGGCATGGTATTCTTATCAGATAATGCTTTTGATAACGCCTTTCTTAACTTAGTAGATGTTCTGGCTGATCCTATTGAGATTGTACCACTTAATTCCCGGAGCGGATGTGTTTCTGTAGAATGATTACCAGCTGCTCAAGCTGAGGACCTTCTTATAATATTAGAAGAGAAAGTGATTGGATATGGACTAGAGGGTGGGGATAATGAGCAATAGAGAAAGTATGAATTAACAGGTAAGAAACAACCATCCCTGGTGTTTCTTTTGTGAGTGTGAGAGTTTGTTGGA
>JALLOG010000421.1 GCA_027717645.1 Desulfobacterota bacterium AH_259_B03_O07 | reverse complement strand
AGCTCGTCTTGATAGTGGAGAGATAAAAAGAATAAGGGTTTGTACGAGTTGTATTAGGTCAGGAAAGATTCAAAAAGCCGCATAGCTTTCCTTCCCATAAACCCTATCAATCTTTTTTTTTGAACAGCTCCCGTTTTAACCTACTGAGTCTATCAATGAAAAGAACGCCGTCTAGATGGTCGATTTCATGTTGCAAAACCCTGGCTAATAAACCAGATACCTCAATTCGATAGGGTTCGCCCTTTTCATTAAACCCACTCACGTTTACGCTTTCTTTCCTTTTTACCATACTTACGAATCCAGGAATACTCAAACAACCTTCCTCGCCAATTTGTTCCCCATCAGCAGATACTATTTCGGGATTTAAGAGCTTGATTAGTCCTGGAGCACCCTCTTCTTGCGCAGATATATCAATAACTATAGCACGAATATCAAATCCTAACTGGGGCGCCGCAAGTCCTACACCAGGCGCTTCATACATGGTCTCAACCATATCCTGTAGCGACTTTTGAATAGCCTTTCCGAATTTCTCGACTCTCTTCGCTTTAATTCTTAACCTTGGATCAGGGTAAGTGAAAATTGGTAAGATTGACATTACAGATAAAAATCCTATTAAAGAGTGTGAAGTTGTCAAATGTTTTAGGGAAGTTAAATCTTCAAGGAAAGTACGATTTCTTTTCGCAACGAGTGAGAATAAAGTAGAAGATCATCATGTATTCTC
>JALLOG010000420.1 GCA_027717645.1 Desulfobacterota bacterium AH_259_B03_O07 | reverse complement strand
TGGCAGAAGGGAGACGTCATGGTGCTTGATAATTACCTTGTGGCACATGGTAGAAGGCCCTTTAAAGGACCGAGGAAAATACTTGTTGCTATGCGATAATACTCATGAATATTTATACATAAGTATCAATATTAACCAAATGATTATAGAAGATTATAGGGTCAGTACTTGAGGGGCTGTTACCCAAATTAATTTTGTTTCAAACTAGTCAACAAGTTTTCAATAAAAAGTTTGTTTCTTATATAGTTAATTAAGATAGAATCCAAATTTAGTTTTTAAAACTTTTAAACAGGTTTGTTGCCTTCCTTATCATCTAACTCTGCCACTGCTATTGCTGGGTCAGTTCCTTACTTCTGCAATATCTGTGTATACTCAATTGCAACTATGAGATACTACTGAATCCTTGACCTCATGAACTCCTCCACGAGCCCTTCCAAACCCATGTTAGATATGGCATCTGATTTTTTGTTTGTTCAATTCTTGCCTCCTCAAGTCTGCTTGCAACATTTGAACCCACCTTATAATAGAATCCATATATTAAAACAATGAATAAAGAAAAGGGGGAAGAGATAATGCCCAACAAACAAAAGCAAAAATAAGGGGTATCGAAAGTATATTTGTGCATGGTTCTAGTTTGTACACTGGCTACTACGATAACGGAAAGCAAGTTAAAGAGCGTATAGGACCTAAGGGACTTGTCACAAAGGGTCAGCCCGAGCAAGCGTT
>JALLOG010000041.1 GCA_027717645.1 Desulfobacterota bacterium AH_259_B03_O07 | reverse complement strand
TTTAATAAGAATTTGCATTCTAGCTATCACGTTTCTTAATTGCTTCCTTACTAGATTCTGGAATCTTTTCATATACTTCATCTACTAACTTTTCTCTAACTATTGTGAGTTCTATAATAGTATTAAGTAGTTTGGATAGTTTTAAGGCTGTATCCCTTTGTACTTGTTCTGGTAAATGTTTCTCAACTAATTTACGAATATCTTCATTTAAGTTTTCACCTTTCTGCCCTAGATGCGGCATGAGTTTCTGGATTGCCAGTCGCAACAAAGCAGCAGCAGAACGTGTAGAAGCATCAACTACATTCCTAGCTTCATTAAAATCACTTTTTACATCTTCTGGCATTTCTTCTATTGGCATTGGAGCACTTGAAAAAGTTGGATATAACATTATATCTTTATACCATAGTGCCACCTTTTCACATCTTGAACATGTACTGGTTTTCACATAGGGTACTTCTATAGCACTGGTGACAATCTTTACTTGGTGAAGAACTTGTCCCCATCTTTGGTGAGAATAAGTTGTACAAAAGGGGCAATTGAACGCATCTAATTGGAATTTAGGTGCTACATATTGATCCATAAGAACTCCCCTCCATGATTTATTCTGCCAATACTAAGAACTTTAAGTGACTCATATTAGCAAAGTATAGGTAGAAGATACATTTGATAAACTTTATTCAGAGTATATTGTATTGTACTTAGGGGGGCTATGGCAATAGTGGTAGGGGGGTTCCAGAAAGTATATTGTCAAGTCTAGGTTGTATGTTCCAGCTAAAGATATTTCCTATATCATTCATACTATTTCTTCTCAAGTAGTATGGATTAAAGAATTTGTTAATAATTACAGACAAATAGAGTAAAACAAGTATAGATTTAGCTAATAAATTATGGTATCATAAAGGATACTGAGGAGATAGCAAAAGTGCCTAACCATTGCCTAACCAAACACGTAGAAAATCCCCTATTTGACGTATTGGATTCCAATTCCTTAACTAGTAGACACCAATGTTTAGGAGCACTTAGCACACCTAGTCGTCTAGCCTGGCCTAGGACGTCGCCCTCTCAAGGCGGAGACACGGGTTCAAATCCCGTAGGGGCTACCATCTAATTTCTCTTTAATTCAAGCTATTAATAATACAACTTCAGAAAACCTTAACGAAATTCATATACTTGTAAGATATCCACGGTTGTTTCCATAAAATTTATCCCATGGGAATTTTATGTTGATTTTTAATATAATCTTTATTAGGTCTTATCATATTAGAATGGGCTTTTATTTTTTGTATCATCTAAGACATGTCGAATTAATAGGTTAATCTCATCGAAGTACAATTAAAGAGAACCACCTGAATGGGGAACAGAAAATAGATTCTATATAATAGTAGAATTAAAATATCCAAGGATTGTGGAGATACGTACGGATAGAAAACTAAATTATTTGATCAACTGAAGAAATCAAAATGCAGAGATTTGATATAACTTCCTCTCATCGAGCAAGTCTTAGTGTTGTTTTAGTGGACAGGAACTACTCCTCATTCTAGAATTTAATTAATTGGCGAACGAATGCTCCTATCGGTTGGCGTTTGGATTTTAGCCTTTGTTGTTAACCCATGCTAATTTTCATTAAATGGTATTAGCACATGCAATGTCAAAAATGTGGTCATAAAAACCGAAAAGGTCGTCGCTACTGTGCAAGTTGTGGCTCTGAACTCGCCGTTATTTGTGCTGAATGTGGCTTTGCCAATGATCTAGACGATCAGTTCTGCGGTGGGTGTGGGATGCAAGTTTCACCACAAGTTGATAATGACAGTAGTTTGAATCAGGACTCCCCACTTAATGAACAAACAGTCCCTGTTCCTGGCGAGCTACGACAGGTAACAATATTGTTCGCAGACATCGTCGAATTTACAAGACTGTGCAGCGAGAGAGAACCAGAAGAAATACACCATATCTTAGGCCGCTTCTTCGAGTTAGCCGACGGGAATTTACAGTCTTTCGGTGGAAGTGTCGACAAGCACATTGGAGATGCCGTCATGGGTGTCTTCGGCGCACCCGTTGCACATGGTAATGATCCGGAGCGAGCGGTTCGGGCGGCCGTTGACATCCACGAGTCCATGAAAGATCTGAGCTCCGAAACCGGCATCGATCTGCGCGTTCACATTGGTATCGCGAGTGGACAGGTTGTCGCCAGTGGCCTGGGAAGCAAAGCCCATCAGGAATATACGGTTACGGGTGATTCTGTTAACCTCGCAGCCCGTCTAGTCGAATTGGCCAATGAGAATGAAACACTTATTTCAGACTCGGTGCACTTTGCCATTCACAAATTCGTAGATGCGGAAGAGGTTGGTGATGTCACGGTAAAAGGGCTGAGTAGCCCGGTGAAAGTATGGCGCCTTATCTCATTCACAGACACTCACTCAAAAAGGAAAAGTAGGGACGTCCATAAATAAGTAAATAACTTATTCAGTGAGCCTGTAATCCATCTTTTTGGCAAGTTGTTCACCACGGCTGACCGCATAACCAACCGCCGGTTGCGTCATTGCCAATCGTTTGGCCAGATCCGTTGCTGTTATCCCAAGCTCGCGTACTGCCCAGTAACACAACAGACTCCTTGCTTCCACTTGGCTCCGGCGACGCCCCTTAGAGTAGATCTCATCCCGATCAATATCAAAGATCTCCATTACGCGCTGTTCCACTTTTTTGAGGTCATATCCTCGGCTCTGGAGTTCATAGAAGCGGTCTAATTTTTCATTTGCCTCCGCCAAAATTGCAGAAACAAAATCGCTATCACCTAAAATCCGCTCATCGCCCTTTCTCCTGTCCTGCCCACCTAAACGTATCTTTTTCAGCGCTGACCATCCCCCCCAGGCTGCGGATTAATCCGCCACCGACCAACTCGGGTCTGCGACCTTGCCCAACTCCCTCCATAACATATGCACAATACCTTCTTCGCGCAGAACCTGTTGTCTCGTCAAAATAACAAAGCACATAGGACACATCTTGCCAAGCACGGTCTCGTTTACCCATGATAACACTGTGTCCACAATACGGGTATTGATCCAGTTCTGTTAGACTATTCACAATTTTAGCGCGTATCGGATTCAAATTAATATATCTTACAAGCTCCTTAAAATACACTTCTTCCTGACAGATGGTCGATTTGTAGCGATTTTGAAAAAGCTGCCCGTGGCGGCGATGCCTGCGATTAAAAGATACCGCATGTCCGGTCAGCAATCTTCGCACTAAATATGAAATGCCACCTGATCCACTTCGCAATAAAAATGGGCATGGTTTGACAACAGCACCCACGCATAGCAGACCGTCTGGGTTTGCGGCAGCAATACGGAAATCCGCTCCATAAAATTGCCTCGGTCCTGATCGTCTTTGAAAATAAACCGCCGTTCAATCCCACAAATAATGACATGATGTAATACTCCGGGGGCATCTAATCGAGCTAACCGTGGCATACTTTGTAGATAGCATCTGCTGTAATCACTGTCAACTTATTTACTTTTTTATGGACGTCCCCCAAGATATAATTATATTGATAGAAAAGGCTTATGGCATATAATCAAAAAGGATTAGATTTTTCAGTATAATTTTCAGAAATTTCTGACCGATCAAAATTCTTAAATCTCTAGTTTTTTATTTGTTCTTCTTTTACGTCTTTTTTTCTGCTTACGGGTCTTTTCCATTTTCTGGACTTTTGAAGATTTATTACCGAGTAGGCTCTCTTCAATCCTTGATAGAAGTATACGTCGAGCAAGGAATCGATTTAAACCCTGGGTACGTCCCTTTTGTGATTTCACAATTATCCCCGTGGGAACGTGTTTAATTTGAACGCATGTGGATGTCTTATTTACATTTTGACCCCCACTCCCACCAGAGCGAATAAATGTCTCTTGTATGTCTTCTTCATGAATGCCTAATTCTTTCATCCGACTAAAGAGTCCTATTTCCTTTTCAGGTCGTACACCGAACTTCGCCATGTTTATTAATAATAATGTAAGTAATATCCAAAACCAGTGGCAGACGAGTTATGAACGGAATTAATTTTTGCTTAATAACTTGAATTGAAGAATCAGTACACTATCTAAGAAAAGTAAGCCCTTACGATTGATTACAACGCTAAAACTATTTTCGTTTATTATCCCGAAAAAGTAGTTTTAATAAATCATGCCTTGACACTATTCCTACCGGCTCCCCATCACGAACAACAGGAACATGATTGAGATCATGATGAATCATTTTTTCTATTAATACTTCAACACCATCCTCTTCAGTTACCGAAACAACAGGTGAGCTCATGATTTCCTTTACTTCCAATGAACATGCTGCCTTATATGACTCTTCAATTCCTTCCTTTCCCATCCATTTACCAAAAAGCTGAGGGGCATAATATCTCGAAAATGGAATCGCGTGCTCCTTTGCCATAAAATCAGTATCCGTTACAATCCCAACTATTCTGCCCTCGTTACCAATAATAGGTAGACACCCTATTCGATTATCAAGCATTAATTGAGCTATTTCTTCCAAAGTATTCGTTTCATTAGCAACTATTACAGGTTCTGTCATAATTTCCTTTACTTTCATTGCGTCCCCCCCCCCTTAACCAATCGTAGGATATCCTCCAAACTCATACCATCCATAGTTTTTATGGCTTCCTGATTTTGACCAGCTATGTGGGGCGTTAGAGGTTTTTAAATAAAAAAGCCCTCATTCTTGCTCTAATAATTTTTCTCTCTCTTCCATCTGCTTTCTACTTTTTTCAACTAGACCTTTTGCCTTTCTCTTAAGGCCTATTGATTCCTTCAAAACCGTAGTGGCGGAATCACGCGTATCTTTTAAACTTTCCAATATCTTCGACACACCGAATACGATTATTAAAATAAGAATGAGTCCAATTATAATAGCTTTTAAATTCATAATTTAAATTATATGATTATGATAAAATTTATTCAAAGATTTTTTACAATTAGCCGATTTTTAATCGATAATTGCTTAAGTTTTTTTAAACTTTTTTAATTCTATTTTCCTAAATAAATTCCCTAATAAAAAAATTAAATACTACGCTACAACAAAACATGTAACGGTGCTAGTAACTCCCTGGGTTCTTCTTATCTTCGATATTACGAGTTCACCTATTTCTTTTTCGGTCTTTCCCTCTACATATGCAATAAGATCGTAAGGCCCAGCAACAATATATGCAGACTTTACACCTTTAATCCTCTTAATTCTGTTAACCGCACTTTTAGTCTGTGGTCCAGATATATTTATCAGAACGTATGAACCTGCTGCCATGAATATGTCCTCCTCAAAAAGATATTTCTTTTAGAATAATATCTAAGTCAAAGTAAGGCAAATTTGAATACAACTCAGGTTAATCTGGATTTAAAATAAGCTGCTTCCATTTGTTTTTTTCAATACATTCAACATCGAAAAGCATAGGGTGATAATTCACTTTTGCCCAGTTTTCGATCTGATCACTATAACGTTCACTAAATGGATCTCCCGATTGCCCCGTGGAGTTAATTGAAATTGCATTATCTATATCAGCCAAATCCACGATGAATCTGTAAGAAGGTATTCTAGTTACATCATATGGCATCTTAATTCTGAAGTAGGAACTATTAATTGTTTCACTATCTCCGGGTGCGGGAATTGGCTTCGGGTTAAATAGATAACTGAGTAATTTAACTCTCCCTAAGGGATGTTGAAAAGCATATTTATGTACTGCACCCCAATTCCAATTTTCTTTGTTCTCCCCAAGGTGTTTCTCAATCTCCTTCATAGCATCCTTTATGCTCTGCATTAAGGTTTCATCTCTGGCCTCGGTTTCAGAAGTATTTACATTATCCCACCAGACTGATTCTGGATTCTTGATTATACTAGCGATGGAGTTATCATAAAATTCAATATTACTGAGAAAATCCGGAAAGATTTCTTTGAATTCGTCTTCAAAAATATTTCTAATAAGGTTAAACCAAACAACTTCATATAGAAGAGCAGGACGACTCTCTTTGGACACTTCGTAATTCCAACCAGCAAGATCTTGAAAAACCCATTGTAGTTCAGAATCTTTTTTTTCTATTCCAAGAATCTCACTGACAAATGTTTTAGCACGTTCGGAATAGACGTCGGCTTGAATTTCCTTGAAGTCTTCAATTGAAAATTTTTCTTTTTCGTCGAGTATTGAGACAATTCTCTCGAATCGGTAAGGTGATGCCCAAGAATTTGATATCAGAAAGGGATAATCGTCTCCAATTAATTTGTTATTAGCAGTGGCTATGAAATGGGAAGGGGGGTTAATCACACTAGGTAGTTCGTCGTGAGGTATAAATCCAATCCAATCAAATTCGTTGTTCCAACCCGGTACCGGACTTTTGCCGCTCCCTTTCGACCTTATCGGAATCCCACCCATAAGTTGGTATCCAATATTTCCATCCACATCTGCAAATACAATATTTTGAGTATAGATTTTCCCGTATTTTGTACCTTCTATTATATCCTTTACACTTTTTGATTTATTCAAAACTGAAAGCCCCTTAAGTGTTTGATCCTGAACAACCCTGGCACTCCATGCCATAGAGAGAACTTCATCGATTCCACTTCTCAAGGAACTAATGATCGGACCATGCCTTGTGTATTGAATATCCTTAGTCAACTCCTTATAGCCTCTTCCATTCTTAACCCTTATTTTCACCTTCTTTGTCTTAAGATCTTTCAGCTCATCCATATACCAGTATTTATATGGAATTTCTGAATCTATTTTCTCAATAAATAAGTCCATTCTATCGGCCATGGCATCGGTAAACCCCCATGCCACCCTTTCGTTGTGACCAATCAATATAAAGGGAGTACCGGGGAAAGTAGCTCCTATAACATTTATTCCGGGTGCGAGCAGGTGAACTTCGTGCCATACAGAGGGAATCTGAATCCTTAAGTGTGGATCATTAGCTAGAATTGGTTTACCGCTGTAAGATTTTGTTCCATCAATCACCCAACTATTGCTAGCTCCTTTACCAATAAAAAAACCAAGCTCATCTCTTGCTGCTTCATATCCCTTTGTTAATTCAAATTTCTGATCTAACCCCTTAGTGTCCTTTGGTAAGGATGTTCTGACGAGTTCCTCATACTCAGAGAAAAGTTCATTGGCCCTATTTTCGTCTAAGATTTTGAGTGCATTTAAGATAAAAATTTCTTCCTCCATGTTAAGAGAAAGCTCAAGAGCTGAAAGTAGGTGAATAGATATAGAATCAGTGGGCCTCCATTTCTCCATATCGTATCTAAGAATAATTGATTCAATTGGCCTCTTGCCTGAACTGATATAATTATTTACCCCGTTAGCATATGAAATTAATTCGTTTTTTGTTTGAACATCCAGGGAGTAATATAATTTTTCAGCTACCTCAGTTATTTCCAAGGCACGTAAAAAATAATCAATATCGACAGTACGATCGCCAAAAATTTCGGACAATCTTCCCTGCGCGACCCTCCTAGTAAAATCCATTTGCCAAAGCCGATCTTGAGCCGTTACGAAACCTTGTGTGAAGAAGAGATCGTGTGAATTCTCAGCAAATATGTGTGGTATACCATAAATGTCTCTTATGACTTTTACCGGTGACTTAAGATCAGAAACACTTAATACACCCGCAAGGGTTGGACTACCGCGTTTAATAACTGCATAGGCAAAAATAAGAAGAATCAAACCAATAAATAAAATCCCGAAGCTAATCCATTTTAATATCGTCATATCTATAATTTTCAATTAATTTTTTAAATTCCAATTAATATTTTCTTGAAAGGGTTCATAAAAGTTATATAATAACCTATATGGACCCGGAAGAGATCAAAGAAATTATAGAGCAAGGGTTACCAGGTTCAACTGTGGATGTGCATGGCGATGGAACACATTTTGAAGCTGTGATCGTATCAAATGATTTTGCGGGGAAGCCCCTTATAGAACAGCATCAAATTGTTTATAAGACTCTAGGAGATGCAATGAAAGAACGAATACATGCACTGTCGTTAAAAACTTATACGCCACAACAGTGGGAAACAATAAAGTAACAAGGAGTAATAAAATGTCAGATGATATTATGGGTAAAATTCGGTCTCAGATAGACCAAAATAGGGTTATCCTCTACATGAAAGGGACCAAAGAAATGCCCCAATGTGGTTTCTCAGCTAAAGTTGTACAAATGATAAATTCTTATGGAGTACCCTATGAAACAGTTGATGTCTTAGGAGATCCCGAAATTAGACAGGGAATCAAGGAAATTTCAAATTGGCCGACAATACCCCAACTATATATTAACGGTAAATTTATCGGTGGTTGTGATATCTGTATAGAGATGGACGAACGCGGAGAGTTGGAACCACTATTAATGGAAGCTTCCCAAGAATAACGCTCTGCCAATACCAATTACCCGATAAATTCAACTTTGTACTTGATCTAACCTTGGCTATTTTTGATTTAAACTCTAAAGGCTCATTTTAAATGAAACTCCCTGGAGGAAGCTGCAGGGTATGGAATTATGAATTGAAACTCTGGTCTGCTGCGAGGAACCCTGAGCTCGGTCGAAGGGGACGGAGCAATCTAATTGAGATTCCTCACTAGGTTTGGAATGACACTTTGTATCAGATTGCTTGAAGGAGTCTATACTGAGTTAGTCGAAGTGTTCGCAATCGTATATGTCACTCATTTCAAGGACAAAATTTAGCAATATTTATTCAAACTAAATTGAACTTTTATTTTTTTACTTTGTCTTGATACAAAGTAACAAAAATCAAGGCTGTCAAAAAATTAGCATTTATTAAATCAATTCCTACAGCTAAAAATATTTAATTCAACCCCAACCCTAAATCTTTTCTTAACGCTTTCGGAATTGATTTTGGCAATTTTTTGAATGCCCGTTTAAACGATTTTTTCTCTAAGAGATTTAGAGATGAGATGCATTGAAGGTCTAAGAAATTGTCTTCGAATTATTTAACCACAACGCGATGACATAAAATAGATCCCCGATTAAGCCTGTCCTCGAAGTTTTATTCGGGGAACATTCGAGGATGACGGATGAGCAAAGTTCGAGAAAATTTATTATCTTTTTGGATTCTGTCATCGAATTACGTGACATCTACAGCGACAGGACAGAGGCAACCCTGTATCAAGGTACAGGAAATTCGCCAGTTAAAACCCTTTTGATCCGGAACAATTGAAATCTAATCTAAGATAAATTTACTATCCCCTAGCATAAAACTGTTAAGCTATGGTCTTATAATTTTTATCTTTTTCGCTCTAAACCAGGCATATATTAACTACTCAAACCGAAGAATTGTAGGTATATGTGGGTTAATATATCCTTATGGGATAGAATAAACTCAGATTTTTCATGCTGAAGAAGCTAGTTAAAACCTTTTCGCGAATTTTATTGAAAATAGTCATCCTATTTTTGGCCATCACAATTACTATAGTAGTTTTATATCGGTTTGTAAATCCACCTATAACCCCGTTGATGGCGATACGTTACTTTGAGAGTAACGATGTCAACAAGACGATTAATAAGAAGTGGAGAAATTACGATTCTATATCCCAGCATATGGCACTAGCCGTTATCGCGGCAGAAGACCAGAAATTTTTAGAACACAATGGTTTTGATCTCGATGCAATAAAATACGCCGTCATTAATAACTTAGCAGGGAAAGGCATGAAAGGGGCCAGTACCATAAGCCAACAAGTGGCAAAAAATGCATTTTTGTGGCCTTCTAGAACATGGTTTAGAAAAGTCCTGGAAGCTTATTTCACTACTTTAATCGAGTTATTCTGGTCTAAAAAGCGTATACTTGAAGTCTATCTAAATGTGGTGGAGATGGGAGATGGGATTTACGGAGCTGAAACTGCTTCAAGGTTTTACTTTAATAAATCTTCAACCAAGCTAACAAGAGATGAAGCAGCCTTAATTGCAGCAGTCTTACCTAACCCAAGGACAATGTCTCCATCAAAACCCTCCTCGCATGTCCTGAAAAGAAAGAAATGGATCGTTCAACAGATGAACTTCCTTGGTGGTATAGGTTCGCTCAACTTTTCCAATTAAAAACAATAAGATTGCTCGAGCTACATTGTAGTTTCTTTTTCAATAACGCCAAAAATCAATGGCAATCTGCCTGTTAAGTATTTCATACCAAAAAAATATTAAACAAAATCGATCAAACTCCTCAAAGCCTTCGCTGAATTTCCTTTCCTTAATTTTTTGAGAGCATTCTTTTCAATCTGTCTTACCCTCTCCTTCGTTAATCCAAATCTTTTCCCAATTTCCTCCAAGGTGGAGTTGTTATCATAGCCAATGCCAAATCTCATCTTAATCACAACTCTCTCTCTATTATCTAAATTTAAAAGCGCCCTATCCAAGCTTTCTGGCACTAGAGCAGATGAAATCAAGGAATCTGGCGGAAGAGAATTCTGATCTTTAAAAACATCCATGAGCGTTACCTTCTCTCCCTTTTTGATCGGCGAATCAAGGCATATCGTTTTCTCATTTGCCCTAAGTACGCGGCTAACTACCTCAGCTGACATGTCTGCTTCTTTTGCTATCTCCTCTGGAAGAGGTTTCCTTCCTATTTTCTCTTCCAAAAGAGTCCGCACTTCTCTTACCCTGGTAGACTTTTCCAATACATAGGCTGGCACCTTTACTGTTCTTGTTTGATTAAAAGCCGCCCTCGTCATTGCCTGGGTAATCCACCAACATGCATAAGTAGAGAATTTGTATCCCATGCTATAGTCAAACTTCTCCACCGCTGTGATAAGTCCTATATTACCCTCTTGTAGTAAATCCATGAAGGGAACACCTCGACCCGCGTATTTTTTTGCAATGCTTGCTACCAACCTTAGATTTGCCTTGACAAACGTATTTCTGTATTGAATGGCCTTGTTTGAATAAGCTTCGAATAGGCTAATTAATCTCAAAAGATTTTTAGATTTGTAACCATTTTTACAATTATATGAGGCTTCTTCCAGTTCATCCTTAATCTCTTTGATGCTTCTTTGTTTGGGATTGCCCTGCATTTTTACCATAGCCTTTTCGACATCACTTTTTATCCCTTTTGCTTTACCTTCACAATGCTTAATCTTAGCAGCGAGCTCTATTTCCTTCGTATGATTAAGTAAGGGCTCAGTACTAACCTCTGCGAAATATGCATTAATCAGTCTCAGATCTTTACTGATTGCCTCATTATTTCTTTTATCTATATTTTCATAATATTCAAATTCGAAATTTGATTCCATGTCAAAATAATCGTCTGATTCAATTGTCGTGAATACATGATCAAATGAGTCAACATTTGAAGTACCATATTCATCGATATCTTCATCTACTCGTGAATTCTTTATCATTTCTGTTTCTCCCTATATCGTTATCTATTCTCATCGTCAACTCTTAACCTAATTAACTTCATTTAATCACATCAGGAAGTTCAGCCTTGAGACCAGCTTCACAAAAATTTATAAGCCGACCGACCATTTCCCTTATATCTGTGATCTTACAAATACCTCCCGAGCGTAACTCAAGATCGGAATGATTCGTCCACGTGTGGATCATAGCTCCTATTGTAAAGTGTATTCGCCAGAGGAGTTCGGACTCAGGCAGATTTGGAAGTGCAGGCATTAAGAGATCTCGTACCCTCAAAAAAACTTGATCTAATTGTGAGGCAAAAATTCGGTGTAGGTCTTTGTCAGGATCAGAAATCATTCGACCAGCCAAACGTAGGAAATTAGGATTTTCTAAATACATTTCAATGCTCGGAGCAATTAGGGCATAAAGAATACGCTCGATAGGGAGAGGCGTATCACCAGCCTCGGCTTCATAGGTATCGAGGAGTTCAAAGCGTCTCATATTCAAGGGTTCAATACGCCGTGCGATCACAGCACGGATAAGACCGTATTTTGAACTAAAGTGATAATTAACAGACGCTAGGTTTGAACCTGCTTCCTTAGTAATTTCCCTAACAGAGGTTTCTTTTACACCCCCCTCAGCAAACAACCGCTCTGCAGTATCAAGAAGACGCTCTTTTGTATCAATTTCAGCCATTTATGTGCCTCCAAGTTCATAATAAAAAATCAAACAGTCGTTTAAAACAACTGTTTGATTTTAATTTAATGCTGATTTCCTGATTGTCAAGCTATGATATTCGTAATTACGATATACAAGGAGGGTTTTTCGTTTATTTCAAAAGGATCATTGAATTGTTATTATAGAATAGTCCAGCGACACAGGCTGTTACCAAGCATGCAAGAGTAGCGGCTATCAGAGCACGAAACCCTACCCCTGCAATTACTGCTTTCCTTTTAATGGCAAGTGCCGATATTCCGCCAACAAAAATCGCCATCGATGCAAGATGGGCAAAACCACACAGTGCATAGGTCGCAACTACTGCGGAACGAGACTCATATAACGATCCCTGTTCAATGACACTTGCCAAATCTTGGTATGAAATCACTTCAGTCACGATAGTTCTCTCTCCGATAATTTTTGAAATGGTGTAGGCATCAGAAACAGGTATGCCGATAATGATTGAAAAGGGATAAAATATATATCCCATCAGACCTTTTAGTGACCAGTCAATATTAAACCCCGTTAATTGATTAACTTCCCCGCCTACACCACCAATAATTAAATCAAAAAGAGCAACTAGGCCCAATACAGCAATTAAGAGAGCTACTATACCCACGATAAGTTTTAATCCGCTGTCTGCTCCATTGATTATTGCCTCAAAGAATGTGTTTTCTTTCTCGTAGTGCGGACTAATGTCCATCCCCAAGGTCTTCGGAGCCTCTCTTTCGGGCATCATGATTTTAGATATTACTACAGCAGCAGGTGCTGAAAGAATAGAAGCTGAAATCAGATGACCTGCAATTGTAGGGAAATGGTTTTGAAGACTAAAAATATAAATAGCAAGCACATTTGAAGATACTGTGGCCATTCCCACGGTTAAAACAGTACAAAGCTCTGATCGAGTCATATCATTGAGATGAGGTTTTATAGTCAATGCAGACTCTATACCAACAAATATGTTGCTTGCAGCACTTAAAGACTCAGCGCCGGACAATCTCATAAGTCTGGTGAAAACGTAGGAAAAGCCTTTAATTACCATTGGCATGACTTTAAAAAAATACAGAATTGACATCAAAGCGGAAAAGAAGATTATTGTAGGAAAGACCTGAAAGGCTAGAAGAAAACCGAGTGATGATTCACCAGACTCGTTAATTGTTCCAGGTGGTATTGCAAGCCGGCCAAAAAGAAACTTCGCCCCCGAAGAAGCCGACTCAAGAACCTCTACGACAAGATCATTAATATATAAGAAGAATTTTGTACCTGCAGGAATTACAAATACAAAAATGGCAAAAAGAAACTGTAACACTAAGCCCCAAAAAATAACTCGAAAATTAATGTTCCTTTTGTCCGTAGACATTAGCCAAGCAATACCAAACAAAACAAATATTCCTAAAAGGCTCACGAAATTATAGATATCCATGATTATCTCCTCCAAAAATGATGAAATTTACTGATTTTAGATGGTCTAGTTACAGTTGTATTTATCCATAAAACTCAAAAGCTCTACTTGCGTGTATAAATATTTGATAATTAGGGGGTAGTGAAAATTTAAAAACTGTGAGATGCACAATACTATGAAAGTTGCGATTTAAACTCCTATTCAAGTGTCCGTGAAAATTGGAATAGAAAATTAGATATGCGATAACAAGTAAAAAATACGATCAATCCTTACTCAATACCGTTATTTCATTATTAGACCGTTCGATAAAGGGCTTTTCAATGTGAGTGGAGTACTGATTCATCATCCATATCTCTGGAATTATTTCTCCAATCATCTCTCCATTATCAAAAATCCTTACCATTGAACTCTCTGAAACAACCACCGCCACAGCCCTCGTGGATTTCGAAATAGATGCCGCCGCCATATGCCTGCTGCCCAAACCCAATGGAAGTTTTATTCCCTCAGATGATGCATCAATATATCTGGCAGCTGATATCACAACACCATCGTCGGACACGATGAACGCTCCGTCCAATTGCGCCAACTCCTTGATGGTTTCACGCAAGTTATGATCACCTATATGCCTTATTTCAGCAGGGTGTCCCAGGAGCGGGTCGAGAATCAAACCCCTCGACCTCTTCAAGACCTCCTCGTTGTCTGAGACAATGAACATCGTGCCGATCTTTTTACCCTCTCTTCCCTCTCTAGCAATCTCTATAGCTAGCAAAACGACCTGTTCCAGAGAAGTTATGTTTATTTGACGGCTGACGCAACATATCCCCGAAAGCAATTTCCTCGTTTTTATGTCCCTTTTATCCAAACCCATGAATCTTACGATAATTATCTTGGAACAATTGATTGAAACTTTATCAGTCTTTTACTAATAGTTTATCGACTGACCATATCCCTCCACCCTTTATCAGGACAACCAACCCAAGTCCAAGTGCAAGTAAATGATATTCAAAACCTTCACCCTGTTTGTTCCCAAACCAATTCATAAAGAAGCCATAATTGGGAGCATGAACCATAAGGATTGCGCCAAGCATAATCAAACTTATCCCAAAGGCTGCGAGTCTGCTTAAAAAGCCTATAATTAGACCAGCAGCACCAAACGATTCTCCTATAATAATTAAAAAAGCTATAACTGAGGGTATTCCTTCCTGAACAAAAAACCCCATGGTACCCGAAAAACCAGCTCCACCAAACATACCCAAAAGCTTTTGTAAACCATGAGGCAAAATTACAATTCCCAAAGCGATTCTTGCGATAAGAATAGCAAAATCATCATCCGTCTGGAAAAATTTATTAAGCATTTCTACACCTCCATTGTTTTTTTTAATATTTTAACAATTTTATTTAGATTTATTTTTACTTATAAGGATTCTATCAATCAGAGTTTAAAAATGTCAAGATAATCCCATTATTACATGACTTCTAGCAGAATATTAACACTTATAGTGACAAAAAATCAAATTTGAACAACAATATTAGTTTTTGGCTTTGAACAGCAGATTAATACTGATCCTGGGTCAGGAGGGTCTAACGGTTCCAAAACATATTCAACCTCACCTTCCTCGAGAATACTCTTGCAGGTATGGCATATCCCAGACCTGCAACTGTAGTCCGGGCTCAAACCATTTGCTTCGGCCAAGTCGAGTATACTCTCTAAGGAAGGATTCCAATTTGCCTTCACCCCTGAACGGGAAAATGCTACTTCAATCTCCCCACTGCATTCCGATGCTTCTGCCGCTCGCTTTGGTGTAGATACCTTTGCCCTATCTTTAATTAACGAGGCTGGGCCAAAAAACTCGTAATTAATCCTAGACTCGGGTACGCCCCAATCAAGCAGTCCGTTAAACAGTGATTTCATAAAAGGTGCCGGTCCGCACAGATAAAAGTCAAAATCCTTATTAGGGAGAATTCGTTTAAGTAGTTCTATGTCAACGTAGCCCTTATCATCATAATCATTCCCTTGTATATCATTAGGCATAGGCTTGCTGTATCTGATATGAACCCTAACATTGCCATTTTCTTTAGCCATAGACCGCACATGTTTTCCCATTGCATGTTCACTACTGCTTCGTGCACCGTGTATAAACCAGGTCGAACGTTTTGAATCAGATTCAACAATTGAGTTCAACATACTTATCAAGGGTGTTAAGCCAACACCAGCACTTAATAATACAACAGGGCTTTCACCTTCGGGATCTAGAAAGAACTTCCCCCGTGGAGATTTTACTAATAGCTTTGTTCCCGGCACTACCTGATCATGAAAATAATTTGAGGAGACGCCTGGATACACATCAGGCTTGTCAGGTGGTGCAAGCTCTCTCTTAATGGTGAGTCTATAATAATCCTTATTCGGACTGTCTGAGATTGAGTAGGTTCTATAAACCGGTTTGTACTGTCCCTGGATATCGAGCTTTAAGGGAAGGAACCGGCCTGGCATAAATGATGGCAGTGGCTTCTTATCCTCTGGTTCTAAATAAAATGAGGTTATTGTCTCACTCTCCGGAATCTTTTTGGTTACAATTAATGTCCGGTATTTCTCTAGAGTCTTTTCCGAAATCTCTGCCTTGGCCATGCGATCTTCAAATGATTTCCTCCAACCTGGTGAGAGTGCCTTCACACGTAAGGCCTTTCTCATATCATCAAAGTTATCTTTATCAAAATACATGAGATTATTTACCTCAGTTATTGTCAAACCAACAGGGTCTTTACTCACTTTCTCGATTATATCTCCAGCACCTACCTCACCTTCTTCAAGGACCCGAAAGTAAAAACCAAGCCTGCCACTGGATAGAATCTGGTTGTAAAACCCCTCGACCTCCATCTTTATGGCAAGCTTATAACAGGGAACGCGTGGTTGAGTTACCTCAAAAAGTGCACTTCCGATGCGAAAGACATCTCCAACATGAATTTCATCATCCAGCATGCCCTCTACTGTAAAATTTTCACCAAATTGCCCGATGGTAAAATCTTCTCTACTTAATTCCTTCTCCCAATAGGCGTAATTGTCATAAGAGTAAACGTAGACAGCTCTATAGATTCCTCCGTGACTCAGCAGATCGGCTTGACCGTCACCATCAATATTAAGTGTCCTTACCCCTACCCGGCCTTCTACTGGTTCTTTAAAAATGCCTGTCTTGACTATTTTCCCCTTAAATTGAATCTCCTTCGGAAGAGAAACATTTACAGACAACAGGTTCATTGTTAGGGCATCCTCTATTGTTTATTTCATATGTTTTCTACGCAGACTTGTCGATATGCATTAGAGCTTATTAGAGAGAAGTGCTAATCTCGTAGAATTTTCAGACGACCATTTTGAGCTTTTTGCTCACCTGATAATACTTTATCAATTTTTCTAAACAACCCTACGACCTAGATTAAAGCTTGATTTATCAAGGTTACAGATCCGTCACTTGGCAGGCGACAGGTTTATGTCTATAAAGCTGCGGATATAGGAGGAAATTACTTCACAGTCCTCCTCAAGAGCAAAGTGACCAGTGTTTAGCAGATGGAACTCTATATTCTTGAGATCACGTTTGTAGGGATGAGCACCCTCTGCCGGAAAGATATAATCATTTTTCCCCCAAACGATGAGTGTCGGTGGTTGATGTTTGCGAAAATAGGCTTGCCAGCTTGGGTATAGTGGGACATTGCTTTGATAGTCGTAAAAAAGCGCAAGTTGGATCGCAGGGTTCCCCTCGCGAGTTAGATGACGAAGATCGAGGTTCCAGTTATCAGGGTTAATCCCCTCGGGATTTCGCACTCCGTGGGTGTATTGCCATTTGACTCCATCAAGGGTAATAAACTCTGCCAGCGGTTTAGCATTTTCGGGCGTTCTATCCTTCCAATACTTTTTTATCGGATCCCAGAACTCACGGAGACCTTCCTCATATGCATTACCGTTTTGAATGATTAGGGTTTCGACACGCTTAGGGTATTTTGCGGCGATCCGAAATCCGACCGGAGCACCATAGTCCATCAGGTAAAGACTGAATTTCTTGACGCCAAGCTTGTCAAGGAAGCCATCTATGATCTTCGATAAGTTGTCAAAAGTATAATCAAAGTCTTCCATAGATGGTTGATCACTATTTCCAAATCCAGGATAGTCTGGTGCTATCAGATGGAATTTATCAGAAAGTTCGGTGATAAGACAGCCGAACATCTGCGACGATGTCGGAAAGCCGTGCAAGAGAAGAATTGTCGGAGCATCCTTCGGACCAGCCTCCCTATAGAAAATGTTTAATCCATCTACCTTGATGGTCTTGTACATCGTCGGATTTCCCCTCGAAGCACTTTCTGTGGGCATTTCTCCCTTAGAAGGTTTTCCTTCAGCAGACGTAGCTTCCTTTGTTATGCCTCCACTTAGTACTAGTAATATCAAAGCTGTCACCACAAATACAAAACGTGTGCTTAACGTCAGCGCTTTATCAAAATTAAACATTTTCTTCCTCCTTAATATTTGAATCTTTTAAACCAAAGAACTTTGCACCCATTTTCCATTCTCTCCCTTCTTTTAAAAAGATTTACTAATCCAATTAATGAACAGCCCTTAACCATAATCACCATTAAAGGAAATAAACAATGGAAACAGCTTTCCTTGACTTTGTACATTGTAAAAAACGTTAAGAAAATCTGTTTCAATAGAAGTTAACTCCTCTAATATGCGATGCGAGCACCTTTTCTTAAAATATACCAAATCTACCCCCATCATTGCGACCATGATTGGATAAAAACTCATTATAAAATAGATCTGCGAAACATGTCAAGGTTCGTATTCTGCGACGTAAAATGTAACCGAAGTGGTATTCGCTGTGCTTATGCTTAAATAATACCATTTTCTAGTCTAGCATTTTTCATACAATGATCTATAAAATATACTCTCAAAAAACTTCGTTAACCGCGGTAACGACGCTCGGATTCCTTTATAGGTATATCATTAGCGCTCATGTCACGTATTCTCATCAGCCCCTCGTCATCAAATTCCCAATGTTCATTGCCGTGGGTGCGATACCATTGACCGGTTTTGCCATCTCTCCATTCATACTCAAATCGCACTGAAATATGATCCCCTGTGAAAGCCCACAATTCTTTCATAAGGCGATAGTCGAGCTCTCTAGCCCATTTACGCTTCAAGAACTCCTTTATTGCTTCTCTGCCTGTAAAAAACTCAGTCCGGTTTCGCCACTTAGAATCGGCAGTGTAGGCTTTTACTACCACCTCTGGATCCCGAGTATTCCAGGCATCTTCGGCCGCCTTTACCTTTGCCCTTGCAGTTTGTTCATTGAAGGGGGGTGCTATAGGATTCACTTTATTTCGTCCGTTTTATATACTTTCATCAATAAAAGAATAACTTAAAGATTGTATATTATAGTACGCTAATTTAGAAAAGAAGACGACTTATCAAGCAGCCTTTTCATCTTTAACAACAGTCTTCGACCTTTTACCAACCCTGTCGAAGAAAATCCAAGAGCACACCCCGCTTGCCAAAGCAAGGCACCCGGTAATAATCATAATTAGACGGAAACTATCAACAAAAGAATTCGCAATGGCTCTCTTTAGTAATAACTTGACATCAGAGGATAGAGCCTCCGGGATCTCCATCGCTGCCAATTTAATCCTCTCATCATTAATTATTTCCCGATATTCCGGTGGAATTTGTAGCTTTGATAAATCAGGATCCAGACTACTATTGAAAGCCTTCAATGCAACGACCCCCAATACCGCAACTGCTAAAAGACCTGCTACTCTTCCAACAGAATTGTTTATTCCTGAAGCTAGACCCGAGTATTGAATGTCAACAGCTCCCATTACTACAGTCGTTAAAGGAGCTACACTGATTCCCATTCCCATTCCCAAAACGACCAATGCCGGCAAGAAGGTAGTCCAGTAGCTGCTACCAACGCCAGGTATTGTAAACATAATATAACCTAGAGCAATCAAGATTGGCCCTATGACAAGTAGAAATTTAGCCCCGTACCGGTTTATTTTTCCTCCAGACCAACGTGAAAGCAGGAACAACATCAAAATCATAGGCAAAAAAGCAATGCCAGCAGTTGTGGGCGAATATCCCTGTATTTGAATGAAATTAAAAGGAATGAAGAACATAGCCCCTACCCACGCTCCCCAAAGTAATAATGTTATTAAATTCCCACCGCTAAATGCCTTAGATTTAAATAGATATAGGGGCATCATAGGAGAATCTGTGCGTGCCTCATAAGCTATGAAGGCAATTATCATCAAGATACCGACGAGTAGTGATCCAAAAACCATTGGGTTATTAAAGCCAAAATTAGATGACTCGATTAATCCCAATATAAGTCCGGACAGGCCTATTGTTACTAAAAATGATCCCCAGATATCGAGTTTCCCATTTCCCTTCTCATTACGGGTCTCAGGCACTCGCCAGAACAAGATAAATAATACGATAAAAGCCAGGGGAACGTTAATAAAAAAGATCCAGCGCCATGAAAGGTTTTCAACCAGCCATCCTCCTAGTACCGGACCTAGCGAAGTAGTGATAGCTATGAAACCAGTCCAGGTACCAAAAGCTTTCCCCCTCTCTTTTTTACTAAACGAGATATTGATAATTGCCAGGCTTCCCGGGACGAGTAAAGCACCACCAATCCCTTGAAAGGCTCTAGCGACAATTAATTGCTTCGCATCAGCTGCCAGACCACATGATACCGATGCAATTGTAAATAACACGACTCCCAGAGCGAATACTCGTCTTCTTCCGAAATGATCTCCTAAGGATCCACCCAAAAGGATGAGAGAAGACAGAAAAAGTGCATAGGCTGCAATTATCCATTGGACATCAGGTACAGAAGCACCAAGTTCTATCTGAAGTACAGGTAACACCAAGGCAATAGCAGTGCTATCGATAAAGGCCATACTGGAGCCCAATATCGCAACCGCTAAAATCCATGCCCTAGAATGATCATTCGAAGTAGTGGAACTAGAGTAGGAAGTTATAGCATCCTTCCGAGACGCCTCTGTCAGAAGTTTGGCCATTTTACGCCAAAGTAATTCTCTTGTTTATTGATCTCTTGTCAACCAATATTTTTGTACTCGGTGGGAACTCAGGTTAGCTACAACTACCTTACCAAATCTCTGAGTGCTGAAAGCAGTGCATGAATGTTTTGTCTTTTACAGGTCTCCCCCATAAGACCTATTCTCCAAATTTTCCCTTTGGTCTTTCCAAGACCAACCCCAACCTCAATTCCATAATCATCGAGTAACCTACTTCTTATCTCTTGGTCACTTACACCATCTGGAACTATTACGGAACTCAACATAGGCAACCTGTAACCTTCCTGCGCAAAGAGTTTAAAACCCAATTCCAATAAACCCGAATTTAAATGACCTCCGAGGGTTTCATGTCCCCCAAACCTTTCTTCCAGCCCGTCTTCAAGTATAATGCGCAGTCCTTCCCTTAAGGCGAAAATCATCGAAATAGGGGCAGTGTGATGATAAACCCTTTCGGTTCCCCAATACCTTCGTATCATAGTTAGATCTAGATACCAACTCTGAACCTTTGATGCTTTAGAGTTTAGTACCTTCAGGGCTTTTTCACTAAACGTAATAGGAGAAAGTCCGGGAGGAACGCTTAAGCACTTTTGTGCCCCGCTGTAACATATATCGATCCCCCAATCATATACATTTAATTTACATCCAGACAGAGAGGTGACCGCATCCACAAGAAATAGCATTTCTTTATCTCTAAGCACCCGTCCGATGTCCTCAAGGGGTTGCTTTCCTCCAGAAGACGTATCCCGCGTGAACTATAGCAAACATCTTCGCATCTGGGTGTTCTCCTAACGTATCCGTAATTTTATCAATAGGGATTATGTTCCCCCACTCCTCATCAATTTTAACTACCTCTGCCCCATACCTTGAAGCGACATCACTAATCATATTTCCCCTTAAATTTCTTTAAATTTAGGTATAGATATTTACAAAAATTAAATATGGGGTTAAGATTAATTTATTGATACTTGCTTTATGTGTCGTCCTTATCCAATTACTTCATTCTGATAAGGATTAAGTGCCATGGGACCGAGTGAAAATAATTCATATAATTCGTGTACGAAAATTCTAAAAGATACGAGTGGATTTCTATCCGGGAATTTTTTTTATTAAGATTGTCCCAACTTTAGGGAATTTCAGTTTAACTAATTAAAGACATGGAAATCATTGGAAAAGTATTAACATTGACTATATTAACGATCTTCGGATCCGCTGCTGCCGCTGTTTACTTGATCGACTCTGAGTATTTTTCACCCTTACAAGTAACTCAAACAAAGAATGTATCTATTCCTGTCCAAAACATCGAGGAGAAGAAAAACATTCAACCTTCAACTCCACTTGATAACGAGAGAAAACGGGAATCAACTAGATTCTTCGAAAAGCTGCCACCCACGTACAAAGTATCTAGTTCAAACGACCGAAAAATGATTTGGACTCAAACGTATAGAGAAAAACGGGAGACTGCCAATTATCAATATCAGGAAATTAGGAAACTAGCAGAAGAGAATGCAATTAGTACCCTTATAAAAAAAATGAACGAATGGAATTCAAAATACTATAGTGCGTTAAACCAGCCTGGACGTACATCTGAGGCAAATGAGGCGTCTATGCAATTTAAAAAGTATAAAGAAGCACTCCAAATAAGAAGAAGCTTGTTGAGTCAATCAAAATAGTTATTGAATCTTGTTCATCAGAGTAAACACCACTTCTTTAATTTAACATCACAATATTAAAAAGAGCTTTGTTAGAAAGAAATCGCCTATTATAATTAGCACCATGGAGATGACTACCGAAAAAGTTGTAGCTCTTCCAACCCCTTGAGTTCCACCCTCTGTTGTCATTCCAATATAGCATCCAACAATTGCTACTAATAACCCAAAAAATACTGTCTTCAAAATCCCGCTAAAAAAATCTGCCATACCCACAAAACCTTCTAAACTCGAAAAGAATAGTCTAGGTTTAACTCCCAACTCAACATCAGCCATTATCATAGAACCTACAATTCCAGAAAGGTCGGCGATAATGGCAAGAAATGGAAAAGATATCGCCGCAGCTATAAATCTTGGAACGACGAGCTTCTTGATTGGATCTGCTCCTAATGTTCTTATAGCATCAATT
The DNA here is from genome assembly GCA_027717645.1 of Desulfobacterota bacterium AH_259_B03_O07. Taxonomy (GTDB): domain Bacteria; phylum Desulfobacterota_D; class UBA1144; order Nemesobacterales; family CSP1-2; genus JALLOG01. The sequence goes on along the minus strand of JALLOG010000041.1, from coordinate 1,850 downwards.
TGTTCAGTAACCGTCATCGAACCTATTTCAGCTGTGATTCCCGCACCTACCCGACCTCCAACTAAAAGTGAGGCCAACACGGGACCCAGTTCCCTAACAAAAGCAAGCGAAACAATAGGCCCTATGACACCCTTTGCCCCAAAGTATGCAAATCCATATGCAAGTTGAACCACCATAACCATACCGATGGCTAGAGAGGAGACTATTACTATAGGTATAGATTTAAATCCTATTTCATCCAACTGTTCAATAACAAGATGAAAGTTAAAGGGAGGAATGAAAACTAAGCGTACAGTTCTATAAAACAGAATTCCCACCTCTCCTATACGCTCCAAGGTTGAAATGCAAAATCCACCAGTCCGTAAGATTAAATCCTTCATTTATTTCAACTTATCACCATAAATTGCGAGATAAAATCATTAAAATCCTTAAACCCGGGATCAAAACTACCGGGAGTTGATGCATAAGAAAAGTCATATATACATTTCCCTTTCTTAAAAACCGCTGTACTCATTTTTATAGAAACTCCTGATAGCTTGCCTAAGTAGATCCTTTGAAGAGCTGTTTCTCCACTAATATTAGTCTCTTTACTACTGATTAATTGCTTACTATCTATCCCAATCACCAGTGAATTTGATAGAGCTTTCAGACTATATTTAGCCTTATTGTTGCCACATGTTGAATTTACAGTTATGGTCACATCGAATTTGTCATTCCAATATGCAAGATCCCCTCCCTTAATTTTTATTCGCTTCCAGGTGCTAGGTAAATTCCCTACTACATAGCTGGTGTCACTTGACTCATATACCATACCATTGAGCTTTCCAGGAGTGGAAGTATCGGCCTCGGCATAATATCTTGCAAATTTCATTATGGAACAGGAATTAAAAAAAAAGATGAAAAAAGACAGTATTAATAAAAATCTTTTCATGAAGCCCTCTAAATTATTATCTTTTCGACTAGAATTACAAATAATCGATTTTATTTATTAATAAATCTGTATCTAAAACTAAATATCAAATATGTACCGACGCTATATACATAATTTTGAAATTATTAGCCTTAATACAAAGACCCCCCAGTAAGTTTTCAATAATACTTGAATCTACTGTAAAAACCAAGCATCTTATTATGTTAAATATTGAATAATTCCAGGAAGATGCAAGATACGAAAGTAGAGGTTTATACTACAACATATTGTCCATTCTGCAGGGCCGCAAAGGCTCTTTTGGATAGTAAAGGTGTGAAATATGAGGAAATTGATGTGACATATGACCCACATATGAAAAGAAGGTTAATGGAAAAGATGGGCTGGAAAACCGTTCCTATTATAATGATAGACGATGAACTTATCGGCGGTTATGAAGAACTTAGATCATTAGAGATAGAGAAAAAATTGGATGAAATCTTAAATTTGAAATAGAAGCATCTTTATATGATGCATTATTCTAGCAGGATTGACTCCCTCAAAACTCTTATTTAACCTATAATACACTGTAACTATTAAACATTTTGTTTAAGCATGGAGGACAGTGATGTGTTTTCTCATTGAAGGGATTTAGCCCCTGAGCTATCGGGGATTAAGCGTTATTCCTGTAGATGTCACGTAATAAATGGACAAAACTATTATAACTTCAATATTCTTCTCATTTCTATTAGTCCTTTTCACTTTGAAAAGGATTTAATCGGCATTCCAAAAATTGCGTTAGGAAAATCAGAAACGAAGACGTAAAGAAAAATTTGCGGGTCGCGGTTGAATTCAAATTTTTTAGTCGGAGTGGATGATTTTTAGCTAAATTTTTGGGCAGCCTTGATTTTTGTTTCTTTGTATCAAGACAAAGAAAAAAATA